>JAKAGX010000023.1 GCA_021825465.1 bacterium
TCTATCACTCAAAAAATCTTTACCGAAGCGCTGCAGGCCGCACAAAAAGCCCGCTTTCAAATCTTGGATCTCATGGACAAGACCCTCGCTGCTCCGCGCAAAACACTATCTCCTTATGCACCGAAGATCACGATTGTCGAAATCCCACAAGACAAGATCGGCGAACTCATCGGCCCCGGCGGCAAGACCATCAATGGCATCCTCGCCGAAACGGAAAACAAGGTGACGATCGACATTGAAGAAGACGGCCATGTCTACATCGCCGGGCTCGACGACGATGCCGTCAAACACGCGGTGGAACGCGTACGGCAAATAACCAAGGAATACCACGTGGGGGAGATCGTCGAGGGTCCGATCGTGAGGATCCTCGATTTCGGCGCCATTGTCGACCTTGGCGGCGGGCAAGACGGCATGATCCACGTTTCAGAGCTGAGAAACGGGTATGTGAAGAAGGTGGAAGATGTCGTGAAATTAGGCGATGTCGTCAAAGCGAAGATCGTGAAAATTGAGAATGGAAAATTGGGGCTTTCTCTCAAGGCACTGAACCAGCAATAAGGGTTGTGCTATAATAGTAGTATTATGGCAGACCAAAATTTCAACCAGGTCCCAGGATCCGCACCGATGGGTGGGGGGGAACCGCAGAAGAACGTCGACGTACGAACCATGGCTTCGGATTTGAATTCCATACAGAGCGGCGGAACACCGGAGTCGTATACTCCGCAAACGCCGGCACCGGCACCGACGCCAGCAACTCCGCAAACGCCGAGCACCACGCCCGATAATTTCAATTTCGAGATACCGCAGGTTCCGACGGGCATGGATCAAGTTGCTGGAAATTCCGCACCGCAGGTTCCGACGGGCAAGAAAAAAGGGAAGGGTGCGCTCATCGGCCTCATTGCTTTCATCATCGTTCTCGCCTTGGGGGCGGTAGGATACTTCCTTATTTATCCCATGTTCGCGGTAACCAAGCCGCCAGCCGAGCCGGTGACAACCGAACAGCCGGTTACCATGCCGACCACGACGGAAACTACGGGGACCTCTGCGGTCGTGACGACGACGGGAACCTCGACGAACGCAACGAGCTCATCGCAAACAACGACAAGCAGCACGGCAACTACGACGCCTCAGGCGCCGCTCGCCCATACTTCTCTTTTTGCAACGACCGACGGTTCGATCAATTCGGCCTCTCCGATCTCCGGGGCAAACCTGGCAAATTTGTCGCTTGGAACATCCAAGGAACCGGCTCTTGTGGAAGTCACTTTCACGGACCAAAACGGGAATCTCATTCCTTTCTCGACACTTATGCAATCGCTGCTCTCGATGGATCTTTCAAACTCGGGACTCACCCAAGCGTTTGATCCCGCCTCTGTCTCCGGATTCGTATACGTCGATTCGAGCGGCGCCCGGTGGCTCGGTTTTGTCGCAAAACTTACGGCAACGTCGAGTCTCGTCGACGAAAAGGCATCCTTCGCTCAAATCTTTGAAGCAAACACGAACTTGAAGAACTTTTTCGCCACAGATCCCGGAACTGAAGGCGCGTGGAAGAGCGGGGACGCCGCGACGTCGAACCGCTACGTCCTCTTCAGCAAGAACGGCTACGGCATCGACTACGGATGGAAGGGCGATGTCCTTGTCATTGCATCTTCATACGACGGATACAAAGCTGCCCTCCAAGGCCTCCAGTAGAACGAACGATCGCTTATTCTTATCCTCGGCGATGAACCACCATTCACCCGACCTTTATTACACCCTATGAACAAAGAAGAACTCAAAAAAATAGAAGAGAAACTTATCGAAGAAAAAAAGCTCATTGAAGCGAATCTCAAGAGATTCGAATCGGAACTCGATTTCGGCGACGACACCGACCACATGGAAGAGGAGGCTGATGAAATAGAGGAGACTGCGAATTTTTTGAGCGTCAAAGAAAACCAAGACAAACGCCTCGAGCAGATCGAAACGGCGCTCGAGCGGATCAAAAACGGCACATACGGCATCTGCACCGAATGCGGCGGGGCGATAGAAAAAGAGATCCTTGCCGTTGATCCGGAATCGCTGCTTTGTAAAAAATGTAAGGCGAGTAAAAGGAAGTAGCGGAGCCTTCTTAAAAAGGCTCGAGGGGGAGGGGGTTCAATGGGAAATATACCAAAACTTTATTCTGCCGAACTTACGGGAATAAATGCCGAGCTGGTGGAAGTGGAGGCCGACTTGAATGTCGGCCTCCACTCTTTCAATATCGTCGGCCTTGCCGATAAGGCCGTCTCCGAAGCGAAGGAACGCGTAAACTCCGCACTGAAAAACTCCGGCATCAAGCCGCCCACAAAAGAAAACCGGAAGATAACGGTCAATCTCGCCCCCGCGGACGTTAAGAAGAGTGGATCGCACTTCGATCTTCCCATCGCACTTTCCTATCTTCTCGCGAGCGAACAAATGGCCGGCTTCGAAAGTAGCGGGAAGATATTCGCCGGCGAATTGTCGCTTGACGGGTATCTCCGGCCGATCGGAGGGGCTTTGAATATCGCCATCCTCGCAAGGAAAATGGGCTTTAAAGAATTTTTTCTTCCCCAAGAAAACGCCGAAGAGGCGGCGATGGTACGAGGGTTGAGGATCATGCCGGTCAAAAATCTCACGGAACTTGTCGCTCATCTTGAGCAGGGCTGCGGCATACAACCTCAAGACGAGACGGACATAGCTTCGATCTTATCCGAGCCGTCCGTGAAAGTGAGCCACATCAAAGGACAGCAGGCGGCGAAGCGGGCGCTCGAAGTGGCAGCCGCCGGTGGACATAACATCATTTTCTCCGGCCCGCCGGGCACCGGAAAGACCATGCTCGCCGAAGCGCTTATTTCCATACTCCCGCCGCCGTCATATGAAGAAATGATCCAAATGACCGAAGTTTGGAGCGCCGCAGGGCTTCTTTCAAAAGAAAGACGGTTTATTCGGGAACGGCAATTCAGGTCGCCCCATCACACGTCATCCTTGATCGCGATCGTGGGCGGCGGTCAAGACCCGAAGCCGGGAGAAGTGAGCTTGGCCCACCGAGGCGTGCTCTTTCTCGATGAATTGCCCGAATTCAAGCGCGATGTCTTGGAGGCGCTTCGCCAGCCCATGGAAAGCGGCCGAGTGACCGTCTCCCGGATCAAAAAAGCCGCCAGCTTCCCCGCGCGATTTATGCTCGTCGCCGCCAAGAACCCTTGCCCGTGCGGCTACTTTGGCGACCCGGAACGGGAATGCATTTGTACCGCGAACGAGGTTTTCCGCTACCAAAAGAAAATTTCGGGACCGCTCCTCGATCGGATGGATATCCAAATAAATGTGCCGAGAGTGAAGATGGACGATCTCCTCTGCGAGGGGGATGATCGCGAAGACGAAAAAATGAGGGCGCGCGTCGGTGCAGCGAGGAACGTTCAAAACGAACGATTTCGAAACGCAAACCTCCGCGCTTATACCAATGCGGAAATGACATCAAGGGACGTCGATGAATTTCTCCACACGGACCGCGATGGCGAGGAATTCCTCAAAGATGCGATCGAAAAAAATTTCATTTCGGCGAGGGGATACTACCGAACGCTCAAGGTTGCGAGAACCATAGCAGACCTTGAAAACTCACCAACGATAAAAAAGAGCCACCTTGCGGAAGCCTTTCAATATCGGATACGGGAACAGTAGAAGATAGGGTTTAGGGTTTAGGGTTTAGGGTTTAGAAATTTTCGCGCTATACCCCATACCCTAGCCCCTATACCCTAATTTGTGGCGAACGGATTTTTCGCTCCGTATACCTCAAAGTGCAAATGGCAGCCGGTCGGCCCTTGGGTATTTCCCGTATTCCCCATAAGGCCGATCTCTTGGCCTTTTACGACCGTGTCGCCGACCTTCACGAGCGCCTTGGCAAGGTGGGCATATCTGGTTTTTGTGCCGTTTGGGTGTTCCAAAAGCACGAAGATCCCGTAGCCGTCATTCCATCCGGACGAGCCGTCCCCGAGATTCGGATCGGATATCACGAGTCCGTCAGCCGATGCCGAGACCGGCGTGCCGCATTGATTTGCAATATCAACTGCATTATAGGGGTGCAGCGTTCCCCAGTTCCACCCGACGGCCGGCAAACCGAAGTAGCCCTTGAGGCTGGGGAGATTCATCGAACTTGTGGCCGCGCTCAATGTATCCGAAGCGACAGCCGACGGAATGACGACCCATAAGCCGGGTTTCAAACTTTTCGCATTTTGATTCGCAAGCTTTATCTCGGCAACCGTCGTTCGAAATTGCCCCGCAACGCTCGAAAATGTGTCACCTCGACGTACTTTATATTTCATCATGCCGTTCCCAAGGGGAACAATGCCGGTAAGAGGACTTGAGTCTCCCATCACCGCCGAATCAGAAACGAAAACGGCGCTCAAAACGGCATTTTCGTTCGGGGAAGCTTCTCCCGTTCCCGCGACAACGTAAGAAGTCTGAGAAATTGGGGTTGGCCCGCCGGAATTGAAGAGGGTGCTCGAAGCTTCTTCTCCAAAACCGGCGCCGAAGGCGGAAAAGGTCACGCTCGCCGCCACAAATAAAAAAGCTCCCCAGAATGCTGCGGATTTCAAGAGAGAGCCCCCAAAGCTCCCTGCATATTTGAGCCAAATACGAATGGGAGTATTATAGCACTATGCAGCGTTTGGGGCAACATTTTCTAAAAAACAAGAGGATTCTTGAAAAAATCGTGGACGCTCTCAATATAAAGAGCGGCGACGTTATCGTTGAAATCGGGCCGGGACATGGGGAGCTCACAAAAAAACTTTTAGAGCGTCCCGTGACAGTAGTGGCGATCGAAAAAGACCTCCGCCTCGTCGATCTACTGACGAAAAATTTCAAAGTCCAAATTTCAAATTCCAAATCAAATCCAAAATCCCAATTACCGAAGCTCAACGTTATAAACGCTGACGCCTTAAAAGCACTTCCTTCCCTCACGGAGAATTTGTCATTTGATATTTGTCATTTGAAATTGGTGGGAAATATTCCCTACTATATTACCGGACATCTCTTGCGGATATTGAGCGAACTGGAACACAAACCGGAAATCATAACGCTCCTCATCCAAAAAGAAGTTGCGGAGCGGGTCGTTGCCCATCCTCCAAAAATGAATCTCCTCGCTGCCGTGACGCAATCATGGTCGGAGCCGAAAATCATCGCCCGCGTTGGAAAGAAAGATTTCTCACCGCCGCCGAAAGTCGATTCCGCCGTCATAACTCTAGTGCCCAAGAGCCCCCTGAGCACCCCTAGCACTCGGGGAACTGAGTATTACCCCTTTTTACGGATATTATTCCAGCAACCGCGGAAAACGATAGCAAATAATCTAACGGCAAAATCCAAATTTCAAATTTCAAAAGACGAACTTACTCAAGAACTCAAACAAATTAACATAAATCCCGGCGATCGGCCGCAAAATTTATCACTCGCCGAGATACAAAATCTTTTTGCAACATTGTATAATGAAAGAAAATGAGGAATTTACGATCAATCGTCAGCGTGGTGCTCGTAGTGGCCGCACTCACTTTTATGACACCTCAAGTCAGTCGGGCGTCTCTTATATTCTCACCTTTCGGCGGAAAGGTTTGGATACCGCCATTTCCGGCGCCGGGATGCGAAGCTATTTTATCGCCAATCAATCTCGCCCTTACCGCCGCGGCACTCCTCATCGGCAGTCCGATCACTGTCCAGATCGAAGTTGACCAGTTAAGCATCCAGTCTGGTACGACAATCAACGATTTAGGAATCCTCAAAATAGGACCGGGGCAAGGCGGCGTAGTCACCGGCCCATCGGTAGTTCCCTTCCCCATAACGTACCGAAATTACAATTACTACACCCCCGACGTCTGGGTGCTTGGGAACTCAATAAATCTCTGCAATTTCTGTGACGCAACAAAAAACATCCCCGGCGCGAGCTCTATATGTAAAAACATCCCTTACGTCAGTACCATTTGCAACGCTATTGCCGGTACTTCGTGTCCTGTAACCAACCTAATCTACCAAATAGGCACTGGGCTCACTCCTGACACCGGACAAAACGCGCTCGGCGGCTCAAAATAACGCGAGAATTAGTGTATAATGAGAATCAGGAATTGCTCTACCTGCGCTATTTAAAGTTAGTCACAAAATACGAATGAGGTTTCATTTAACCAAAAGAAAAAGAAGAGTGGTCGGCATTCTTATCTTGGCCGCAGCCGTCGGTTTGAGCGCCTATTTCATCATCAAACCTGCGTCGGCGGAGCCGCAAGCGACCGGTATTTCCATCGCCACCTCGACCGGCGGGGCGAAACTCGATCCTTCGCTCGTCTTTCAATCAAACCCTCTTGAAAACTTGACGCTCGACTTCGCCAATAAAGTGTTCCAGAACGCGATCAATAATAATCTGTATCAAACGAGCGGGCCAGCGAGCATCCTTCCGCCGAACACGTCGGACATTCAAAAGACCATCTCCCAGATCATTGATAACGAGTATGCGACCGAGGTCGTCACAAGCTCCGATATCACGGTCGGTACCGACGATTCAAAGGCGGCGCAAACCCTTTATCTTCTTTACGTAAATCAAGTCGTCTCCGACATCCCGACCTTTAGCGGGACATCAACGCCTTCAACGGACCTTGCGACCTCTTTCACGACTGCGGCACAAAATTTCGACACGGCCGTACAACTTCTTGAATTGATTAAGGTTCCGCCGTCGTGGGTTTCGATTCAAAAAGATCTTTTGACGCTTCTCATTCACCAGCGGAATGTTTTTCAATCGCTCGCTAAAGCGAACAATGATCCGGTGCGGTTCATGATCGCCCTCTATCAAGGAGGTTCGAATCAGTTCGACGCCGTCTTTTCCGAGATACAAAACGAGATAAACCAAAAGATACAAGATGAAAAACTCATTTAAAACAACCACTGCACTCATTCTCGCAATTATCACGGCAACCTCGGCAGTGATTCCAGTATTTTCAAGCGCGCAAACAAGTCCCGATGTTTCAAATCCCTGCAGTGCGTGGAGTCTCTATTGGAGTAATGGCACTCAAGTACAATCATCGGATTTCAACTATCCAGATTTAGCACCCTCCCCCACGACGGTTAACGCTGGTGACTACGGCTCTACAACGTCCACACCGCCAACTGGAATAACTCTATCTCCGATATCCAATGCATCGTCTTCTTACGTTGGCCAGACGCCGCAATGGCAATGTTCACAGAATGCGGTATCTACCCCAGGATTCCTTTCTTCTCAGGAGAACGCTTCAAGCACGCCGGGCATGGAGTCGTGTTTGGCCGCCGTCCAAATTGCCCAAAAATACGCGTGGTATACCACCATTGGGAGCTCGACCTTATTAGAGAAAAATATCGCTGGTTTGATCTTACCCAAAATTAAGAATCTTATGTTTGGGTCGTTGTCCAATCTCCACATCGATCTCAGCACTCTTTTTGGTACGAGCACGCTCAAAAGCATTTTCGGGGATTCGCAAGGATCGCTAAGTTTATCAAGTCTCTTTAATGGCAGCGGCGTCCAAAATTTCCTTCAAACGCAATTCTCAAAAGGCGTTAATACTCAAGTCAACAAAATTAAGAGTGCTGCCGAAGACGAGATGAAAAAACTTGCCGCTCAAGCGGGGGCAAAGGCGGCTGGCGCCATAGAATCACAAGCTGAACAACTTCTGAAACTCAGCACGGTCCCGGTGTATGACAATAGCGTTGAGTCTGCTGTAAATAAAAATACGGAAGCAACACAACAAGTCATCGCCGAACAGAAGAATCAGGAGCTCATCGCGGACACGAGAGCGAAGTGTAACCTCCTTCTCCAAGACACCGTCGAGACGATCAAGCGGTCGCTCCTCTATCAATTCACCACCGAGACCGTCGACTGGATTCAGGGCGGAGGAATCCAAATCAGTTCCGACGGGAAGATCACCGTGAATCCTCCGCAGTATTTCCAACGGCCCCTCAAAGACCTTGCGGATGCGGGATTGAACGCCGTCGACAATATCATTTCCCAAGTCGCGCCGCAGCTTTGCCAGCCGTTCCAGCTTGCTGTAACACTTCAAATTCCAACAACGAACCGACAGTCGAATCCATTTTATCAGCAGGCAAGTTGTACCTTGAATCAAGTGGTTTCGAACATCCAAGGCTTTTACACCAATTTCCGGAGCGGGAATTGGCTCGGCTACCAGGAAATTTGGATGCCGCAAAACAACTACTATGGCGCTTCGCTCATCACCCAGCAAATGACGGCACAAGCGAACGACGTAGCGCAACAAAACCTCCAAAGCCAAATGAATCAATCGAACGGCTACAAAAATACCTACGCGTGCACTGAGTGGGATGAATACAAAGAACAGCCTTCGTATTACTGCAGTTCCGGATCGTCGAATACCCGGCTGGAAAACGGCGTTTGCTATGCCCTCAACAACACCTTCAGTGATCCGAACGGGATGATGGTCCCGACGGATGCTCAATCAATGTTGACCTCGAGCGCTTTCTTCGACCAGTCTTCCGGCAAGATCTATACGAGCTCCGACAAATCCATGTATTACCAGTGCGCAAGCGCCATCGTCACCCAACCGTCGAATATTGCCGCAGGCTTGGCACAACAAGCTTCCCAGGTTGACACGAATGCGATCATCAACGCGCAGGACCTGACCGACATCGGCACCATCATCCAAAACGCGGTCATCAACAAACTGACGAAGGTTGGCATCTCGGGCATCCGGGGAATCCTTCAAAACCTTCCCGCCATCCAGGAAAAATGGCAATTACTGAAACCTTGATGAAAACGTTGAAAAAGAGGAATTTTATGATCGGCGCAGCCTTGGCAATCCTGCTTTTTGCCGTTTTGTCGCCGGCGACGAAGGCTCAAACGACCGTTCAAGTGCCGGTCACGAACGCGACCTCCTCCTTCGGGACCGCCGCCCAGTTTGCGACCTTCGGCTCGACGGCTCTCAACGTGATAAAGGAGGGGTTGATAACGACGGTCACGGGCGCAGTCACCGTCGTGACCAATATCCTCGGGTGGATCGCCGGCGTTCTCATCTATCTCGGAGCTCAGCTCATCTCTTTTACCTTCAGTTTGAACAGCTACATCATGGAAATGCCCGTGGTCTTGACCGGCTGGCAAGTCACGAGGGATTTGGCGAACCTCGGATTCGTCCTCGCCCTCATTGTGATCGCTTTTATGACCATCCTCCGGTTCAATCAATACGGCGCTCAAAAAATGCTCCCCAAGCTCATCGCCGCCGCGATCCTCGTGAACTTCAGCTTGATGATCGGCGGGGCAATTCTCGACTTTACGAACGTGGTGACGAAATTTTTCATCGATCGATCGCTCGGCAACGGCTCATATGCCCAATCGCAGGACATCGGAAGCGAAATAACGGCGGCATTCAATCCCCAAAAGCTCCTCGAGATCGACCAAACGACCGCGAAAACCCTGACGCCCGGGTTTTCAACCGCCATCGTGAGCGTGGGGAGCTTGCTGTTCGCCACGGCATTCACGTTCCTTATGGCGCTCGTGATGCTTGCCGTCGGACTCATGCTCCTTTCGCGGTTCGTGTGGCTTGCATTCCTCATGGCGATCGCGCCTTTGCCGTGGCTTTTTAACGTGATACCGATCGGACAGCTGAAGAGCGAGGGGGGCAAGTGGTGGTCCCAGTTCATACATTGGGCGTTCGTCGCTCCCATCCTTTCCTTCTTCCTGTATCTCACGCTCGCCACCGTGAATGCGGTCAGCAATATCTCGGGCACGATCTTGAGCCAGAACTCGAATGCCAGTTTGAACCCGACGCTCATCAGCGGCGCCGTTCTCCAGCTTACCAATATGCTCATTTTGGTCGGATTCCTGATCGGCGGGCTTATGGCCGCAAACAGCATGGGCATTGCCGGTGCAAACGCCCTGATGGGCGTTGCAAAGAAGACCGGCGAAAAGGCCAAGGGATGGGCCGGAAAACAGACCGTCGGGAGGGCCGGGAGGCTCGGCAGAAGAGCGCTTACGGCCGGATCCGCCGGCGACAAGGACGGGAAATCGTGGCTCGAGCGGGGAGGGGAAAGCCTGGGGAGAATACCGGTCGTCGGAGGCGCTTTCCGCGGCCTTGCCGGCGCTTCGTTCGGCGCAAAGGAAGAATCCAAGAAGGAAATAGACAAATCCCAGGGCGAAAACAAAAAATACTCAAAGGAACTCTTGGCTGCCAAGCTCGATAAGCAAACCGTCATGACCGAGGATGATGTGGGCGCCGCTCTCGCCTTGGCTGAAAAAGGCGGATGGAATCTCTTGAACGACGGCACCAAGGCGAAACTTGTGAAGGCCATCAAGAGGGCCGGGGCAACGGAGAGGATAGCGGCATTCGATCCCGTCGCTGCCGCTGCCGCCGGCATGGATTTGGAGAAAGCCGTTGGGAAGGTTGAGGATGTTTCGAAACTGGACAGCAGCACCTTAAGGCAGGTTGCCCCATACCTGAGGCAGCAGCAGATACGAGATTTGGGAAATAAGGGATCGAAAGCCCAGAAGGAGGATTATATCAGCGGTATCCGAGAGACCTTCACGTCGGGACCCTTTATAAAAGAGAAAACCAATG
>JAKAGX010000024.1 GCA_021825465.1 bacterium
AAAATGTCGGGTTTCGCTTTGTTGGTGGTGTGGTGTTATCACGAATATTTTTTCCGAGAGCTTTTCTCAAAATAAGTGGCTGATTTCCATTTATGGTGGGGAGGTAATACTTCCGAGAGTTGCCGTCGAGCGAAAAGAGTTTTTTCGTTTTCGATATTCTGTTATAATGGGTAGCAATGGCTGAGCCGATCACCAAAAAAATCCTTCTCGTGGAAGACGAACCGATGCTTTCCAATCTCCTGAAGGGGAGGCTGGAGAGAGACGGCTTTCAGGTCGTGCAGGCGCACGACGGAGCCGAAGCGCTGACCGACCTCAAGGCCGGCAAGTATGATTTGATGCTCCTCGATATCATTCTTCCCAAGATGTCGGGATTCGAAGTTATGGAATCCATGAGGAGCGATCCGAACGCGGAGAACGTTCCGGTCGTCATCGTTTCGAACTTGGGGCAGGAAGGGGACATTCAAAGAGGGCAAATGCTCGGGGCCGTCGGTTACTTCATTAAGGCCCAACTTTCGATCGAAGAGCTGGTCGGCAAGATTAAAGAATTTTTTTCTGAACCGAAGTGAGTTTTTGTTATAATAGAAGGGTATGAAAATCAATACTGCGGAACCGAGGGGGTTCACGTTGATCGAACTTTTGGTCGTCATCGCCATTTTGGCGGTCCTTGCGACCGCGGTCGTCCTCATTTTGAATCCGGCGGAACTTTTGAAGCAAGGCCGCGATTCGAACCGTCTTTCGGATCTCGCATCCCTCAACAATGCGCTCAATTTATACAGTTCAGACGTGAGTCTTGCCGTCGGCGTTTCATGGCCGACCGCAGCGGTCACCGATTGCACGGCAACGAGCACGTTCGCCGGCGCAGTGAGCACGTCATGCGGCTATGTCGCCAGTTCGACGGGCGTCAGCGGCACCGGTTGGGTCGGGTGGGATGGCGCGGAAAGCTATATCAAGCTGAATCTCATCTCGAGCGGATCTCCTTTGGCCGGCCTTCCGATCGACCCCAATAACGGCAGCCCCTCGTGCCTCGACGGATCTTCCATTAATAACGCCATTTGCCAGTACATTTTTGTGGCAAGCTCCACGCCGGGCAAGTACGAGATCGGATCCCTTATGGAGAGCCAAAAATACGGCAATCCGACGAACTCCACGGCTGTCGTGAACCGCGACGGCGGGGTGGATGCGAACGTCTTTGAGGTGGGGAGCGAACCGGGACTTATCAACTGATTTGTTTGTGCTATAATGTAAGAACTATGGAATACGTTAAAAAAGAAAAAGGCTTCACCTTAATCGAACTTTTGGTCGTCATCGCCATTTTGGCGGTCTTAGCTACGGCCGTGGTCCTTGTTTTGAATCCTGCCGAGCTCATCAAGCAAGGAAGAGATTCAACAAGGATCTCCGACCTCGCTGCATTGAACAGCGCGATCGCTTTGTTCGTGGCCGATGTGCGGAATCCAAGCAGCGCGGGGTGGTCTACCGGTATGTGTTATTATACGGCGACGACGACGCCAGCTGCAGGTGGTGTAACGTGTACTCCAACCATTTCGACTTCAACAACTGTTAATGGGACAGGGTGGGTTCATATAGATTTTACGCAAATCTCGAGCGGGTCTCCCTTGTCCAAACTCCCCATCGATCCGAACAATGGTGTTGTGGGGTGTTACAACGGCACAACCCCGAATGCCACCACGTGCCAGTATATCTTTGCCGCCAGCTCGACGGTTGGCGTGTATGAGATCGATGCGGCGATGGAAAGCCAAAAATACGGCTCCACGAGCGGGAGTGCCAATGTAACGAACACCGATAACGGTAATAATTCGAGTCAGTACGAAGTAGGGAGCAATTTATCCCTGATCAACTAATCTTAAAAAATGAAAGAGGGGGAAGGCTTCACCTTAATCGAACTTTTGGTCGTCATCGCCATTTTGGCGGTCTTAGCTACGGCCGTGGTCCTTGTTTTGAATCCTGCCGAGCTCATCAAGCAAGGAAGAGATTCAACAAGGATCTCCGACCTCGCTGCATTGAACAGCGCGATCGCTTTGTTCGTGGCCGATGTACGGAATCCGACGTGGCCCGCGGCGAATTGCTATCCCAATATTACGAATACCATTGCTTCGAGTACGCCGACGTGTAACAGCGGTACCTATCAAACCGGCTCAACGTCGACGGCCGTCGACGGGAGCGGCTGGGTGAAGGTCAATTTCACTCAGATCTCGAGCGGCTCGCCACTTTCTAAACTACCCGTTGACCCGCAGGCGGGAAACAAGGCTTGCCGGGATTTGAACGGAACGGCGAACGCCGCCACGTGCGAGTATATATTCACGACCACTTCTACCGTCGGCGTGTATGAGATCGATGCCGCGATGGAAAGCGCCAAGTACGGCAAGGGGGGTTCTGCCGACGTCGTTTCGACCGACAACGGCTCGAGTGCCGGATGGTACGAAGTAGGCAGCGGCTTGAATTTGATGTCCGGCAATTAATCAAAGAAAATCACCGCCGTCCGTGGGGCGGCGGTTTTCTTTTCTCTAGTTACCGGCTTCTTTACTTGTTATAATGAGTTTGCATGATCAATCTTTCTTCCGCAAAGCTGAAAGACATTCTCGTCCGAGCCGGCGTCGTCGATGCGGATACCTTTGATACGATCGCCACGGAAGCCGAGCGGAACCGCCAGAATATCGCCGACGTCGTCATTTCGAGCGGCCTCATCAACAAGGATTATTTCTATCTTTTGCTTTCGAAATCGCTCGGCGTTGAGCGGGTGAATCTCGGCGCGATTGGCATCGATGAAAAAGCGCTCCACCTTTTGCCGGAGGATATCGCGCGGACGAGAAAAGCGATCGTTTTCGGCAAGGACAAGAACGGCTACTTCGAGGTTGCCATGGAAAATCCAGCCGACCTCGAAACGATCGATTTTTTGACGTTGAAGCTTCAAGGCCCCGTGCATCCGTTCCTCGCAACGGAAGAAGATTTGAACCGCGGTTTCATCTTGTACCAGCAAAAACTGACGCAAGATTTCAAGAAGATCATAGAAGAAAGCGTCAAGGAATCGCTTCGTTCCCGCTCCAAAGAAGGGGACGTGGTCCAGTTTGCCGCCGACGTACCGATCGTTGCGATCGTGGACAATCTCATGTCGTACGCTATTTCTTCCCGGGCGTCGGACGTCCACTTTGAAGTTTTGGACGACGGGATCTTGGTTCGGTTCAGGATCGACGGCATTCTCCACGAGATCATGCGGATGCCAAAAGAGATCCACCCTGCGATCGTTGCAAGGATCAAAATTCTTTCGAATTTGCGGGTCGACGAGCATACACACCCGCAAGACGGCCGGTTCCGGTACAAGATCGGGGGCGAATTCATCGACGTCCGTGTTTCGATCATTCCGACGTTCTACGGAGAAAAGGTGGAAATGCGTCTCCTTGCGGCCGCCCAAAAGCCGCTGTCGTTCCAGGAGCTCGGCATGTTCGATGACACCGTACGGCTCGTCTCCGAAGCGATCTCGAAAAGCTACGGAATGGTATTGGTGTGCGGGCCGACCGGTTCCGGAAAAACGACGACGCTCTATTCGTTTTTGAACATTTTGAACCGGCCGGACGTGAACATCGTGACCATCGAAGATCCGATCGAATACGACATGCGGTATATCAACCAAACGCAAGTGAACGTCGCCGCCGGCATCACATTCGCCTCGGGGCTTCGTTCGATCTTGCGGCAAGACCCGAACATCATCATGGTCGGCGAAATCCGCGATAACGAGACGGCTGATATCGCCGTCCAGTCTTCCTTAACGGGCCACTTGGTGTTGTCGAGCTTGCACACGAACGATTCGCCGACGGCGATACCCCGCTTGATCGATATGGGGATCCCCTCCTTTCTCGTTTCCGCCGTTTTGAACGCCGTGAGCTCCCAAAGGCTCGTGCGGCGCATCCACGTGGATTGCATCGAGTCGTACACGCCGGACAAAAAGATGTACGAAGACATCGAGTCTCAGATCAAGGAACTTTCGTCGGCGGGCGTCGACGTCAAACCGCCGAAGACGTTCTACCGGGGAAAAGGATGTGCTGCATGCAACAACACCGGTTTTTTGGGCCGGATCGGTATCTTCGAAGTTCTGGAAGTCACCGAAAAAATAAGGAGCTATATTATTGGCAAGGATTTCGATCTGGACAACCTGAGAAATCTTGCAAAGGAAGAGGGGATGATCACCATGTTCGAGGATGGCCTCCGAAAAGTCGAGCTCGGGATGACGACGATCGAGGAATTGTTCCGCGTCATGAGAGAGTAGGGAGCATATGGCATTTAGTAGTTCGTATTTCGTATACTAAATACTAGATACTGTATACTGAATACAAGTCCATGAAGTTCAATTATATTGCCTCACAGCCGGACGGAAAAGTTATTCAAGGGCAAATCGAAGCGAAGGATGTTTCGGGGGTTTTGCAGTTCTTGTCTTCCCGCGGGCTCCGGCCGGTCAGCATCAAGCCGGTGAGAGAATCGGAGGTTGGCGGCGGAATTTCCGGCGGCAAGATAACCATTGCGGATCAAATTTTCATATCCAAGTACCTTTCCCTGATGCTGAAACTTGGTACGGGACTCTTGCAGGCCATCAACATCTTGATCGAAGATTTCGACAAGAAGGCCGTTCGGTCGTTCCTTATGGAAGTGAGGGATAATCTCGAGGGCGGCCGGCCCTTTTTCTCTACCTTCGCCAAATACCCGAAAATTTTCAGCCAGGTGTACATTAATCTCGTCCGGGCCGGCGAGGCGTCGGGAAATTTGGATTCGGTCTTCGAAAACTTGACCAATTCGCTTGCCAAAGAAAAGATGCTGAGGGATCAAGTGCGAAGCGCGCTCATTTACCCCATCCTTCTCCTTTCGGCATCCGTCCTTATCTTGGTGTTCCTTGTCATGTACGCCTTGCCGAAGATCGCGAACGTTTTCGAGCAGGGCGGTTTTACGCCGCCGCTCTTTTCGCGGATCGTTTTCACCGTTGGCCTGTTCTTTGCCCATTACGGTTTCTTCTTCATCGGGCTTGCCGTTATTGCCCTGATCGCCGCATTTTTCGCTTACAAAAACTCCATGGGATTCCGGCGGGTCATTTTCAGCATCATTCACGAAATTCCGGTGGTGCGGGATCTGATGAACAAGTCGGCGCTTCAGCGGTTCGCGGCGACGCTTTCCGAACTCATCAAGGCCGGCATTCCTTTGACGGATGCCCTTGAAATTACGGCGCAAACGGTCGGGAATGTGGATCTGCACGATGCTTTGCTTCGCATTTCGCGGGAAGGGCTTGCTAAGGGGCTTACGGTCGGCGAGGCATTCCGGCGCGAGCCGTTCTTCCCGAAGACCGTCGTGAACTTGATGGCCATTTCGGAGAAGGCCGGCCACATCGAAGAGGTTTTGGGAACGCTTTCCGATTTTTACTCTTCTGAGATCGACAATTCCTTGAAGTCGCTCGTTTCGTTCCTCGAGCCGGTCATGCTGATGGGTATCGGCATCATCGTCGGTCTCATCGCGCTCTCCATCATCGTTCCGATCTACCAGCTGACGACGCAGTTCTAACATGCGAAGCAGAAATGGGTTTACCCTCATCGAACTCCTCCTCGTGATCGCCATCGTGGCGGTTCTTGCGACCGTTTCGTTTGTCAGTATCAGCAGCTATGGCGTTTCGAACACCCTCCAACGGACTGGGGAAGAGGTGGCGGCCGCATTCCGGAACACGAGGCAGCGGTCGATGAGCCAAGAAAACGGCACTGCATGGGGAATGCATTTTTCGAATGCAACGTCCGGCAACACCTACACTTCATTCGGCGGCACGAGCTACGCCTCGAGTACCTCTCGAAATGCCTATACCCTGGGAAACGGCATTTCATTTGGTAATCCGCCGACATCGACTTCAGTCGATGTTCTTTTCAACCCTTTGACCGGTTATCCCAATCAGAGCCAGATCGTTTCGCTCGTCGACGGGAGACGTGACGGTCTGGTATACGATGTTGCCGTGAACAGTTTAGGAAGCGTCGAGGGGAATTTTTGGCAGGGCCTTGTCGGCTACTGGCCGCTCGACGAGGGGACGGGAACCACTGCGTACGATGCGTCGGGAAATGGCAACAACGGCACGCTCACGAACGGCCCCTTATGGCAAAGCGGATCGAATTGCGAAGCGGGGAGTTGCTTGAAATTTTATCCGGCGACAAATCCGGTTAATATGTTGGGACCTGGCGTGTCGCCTCACACCACCTTGACGCTTACAGCGTGGATCGATCCGACTTCATATCCGACCGAGCGTTCAACCATCATTTTAGGTTCAGGCGGGTATTATTTGTCGTTAAATTCCGATGGGTCGGCCCAAACATATTGGTACGGCAAGACGCCGTCCGGTTACTTTTCAAGCGGAGCTGGAACCGTGCCATTGAATACATGGTCGTTCGTTGCGGCTGTTTGGGATAGTTCTTCCGTTTCGTTGTATGTGAACGGAGCATTGACGAGTGCAACATCAACCACGGGTAGTGGCAATAGCAGTACTGCCACGAACATTGGGGCGGAAAATACCGCTCGTCAGTTCAATGGATCCATCGATGATGTTCGTATCTATAGTAAGGCTCTTTCCGCGCAAGATATTCAGGACCTGTACAACGAAACGCAGTAGGGTATACTGATTTCGCCGCCGAAGTAGCTCAGTGGTAGAGCAGCTGTTTTGTAAACAGCAGGTCGTGGGTTCGAATCCCTCCTTCGGCTCAATTTTTATGCTGGACTTTTAGGAGAGAGAACGCTTACAATGGAACTTATCAGGTCGTTGCCCGAGTAGTTCAACGGCAGAACGGATCCATGGTAAGGATCAAACAAGAGTTCGACTCTCTTCTCGGGCTCAGTCGATTGGTATAAATAATATAAATCAAAAATAGCAAATGGTAGATTATTTTGGTTTGTTTGCTGCAGCCCTTTCGATCATCGCGGCGAGTGGCGGAATAGCGGTGCAGATCGTGAAAGTCGCTCGTCTTAAGGCAGCCGATCAGTTTTCGCTTGTTTGGATGGTCCTCGGCGTCGTCACGTGGTTCAGTTGGACGGCATACGGCATCGAGAACGGCGATCTGTACATTCTGGTTGCAAATTTCCTCGGTTTCGTGTTACAACTGGTATTACTGGGTTTTATCTTAAAATACCGGAAGACAAAGAAAAGAAATGGCACAAGGAAAATTCAGCGACAATTCAATAAGGCTGAGGTGTAGCGTGTGCAAGCACGTGAACTATACCGTTCACAAGAACCGGAAAGCCGTCGATCGCAAGATCGAATACAAGAAGTATTGCAAATGGTGCAAAAAGAGCACCGTCCACAAGGAGGCAAAAAAGTAATCCTAGGCTAATGTGGTATACAGCACCCAACATAGAAATTGGGTGCTGTGTCTTATCATGGAACGTGATATAATTGTTTCATAACACAATGGCACATTCAATTGAGGTTAGAGAAAAAGCCGTTGGATTACGCAGTAAGGGATACTCCTTTAATGAGATAAGTGACCGATTGAATATTTCCAAGGGCCTTCTTTCGCAATGGTTGAGTGGATTGGTTTTATCGCCAGAAGCTAAACAGCGCTTAAGGGGAAAAATCTCGGCGGGCCAGCTTGCCGCTATTGAAAGCCATCGAAAGAAAACACGCAAATTGCAGGAGGAATATGATTATAGGTCAGCATTGATTATTGATGCATTTCATCCAGATAAAAATGTAGCTCTTGTATTGGCTGCCATGATCTATTGGTGTGAAGGCGCAAAAAACCCCAGTCGTGGGATTGATTTCACGAATTCCGATGCTCGATTGGTAAAGACGTTTCTCAATCTCTTGCGTACTGCTTTTGTTTTAGATGAGAAAAAATTCAAGGCCGTGGTGCATGTTCATTCCTATCACGACCCAGCGAGGCAAATAAAATTTTGGTCGAAGGTTACCAATATCCCGGTATCGCAGTTTTCGAAACCATTCCTGAAAAGAAATTCCGGCAGGAGAATACGGGAGGGCTATGAGGGTTGTATTTCGGTGCGATACTTTGATGCAAAGATCGGTAGGCAGCTATTGTCGCTAGCCCAAGCTTTTATGGTAAGATACTGACGTATGGGGATATGGTGAAATGGTATCATGACGCTCTCCAAAAGCGTTGTTCTAGGTTCAAGTCCTAGTGTCCCCGCCAAATGGATAAAGAATCTCTCATCGTCAGTTTGAAGAAGGATGGCTATTTGAAATCGCCGCTCATTGCGGAAGCATTTCGAGCCGTCGACCGGAAAGATTTCGTTCCGGAGGATGTCCGGGATTCCGCGTACGAGAATATTCCGCTTCCGATCGGTTTCGGGCAAACGATCTCGCAACCCCTGACTGTCGCTTTTTTTCTCGAACTCCTGGAACTGAAGAAGGGGGAAAAAGTTCTCGATATCGGATCGGGGTCCGGCTGGCTTGCCGCCCTCATGGCACATTTGGTTTCGGATGAAGAGTTGAAAACGGGGCACGTTGTCTCGGTCGAGCGGATACCGGAATTGAAAGCGTTCGCGGAAGGGAATATCGCCCGGTACGAAAATTTACAAAGCGTCGTCTCCATGGTCCTCGGCGACGGAACGTCGGGTTTTCCGGATGAAGCCCCGTACGACAAGATCGTTGCCTCTGCTTCCGCCGAAGAGATACCCGCGGCATGGAAAGAGCAATTGAAGATAGGGGGAAGGATCGTGGCGCCCGTGCGAGACAGCATCGTGGTCTTGGATAAGGTCTCGAAGGATGAATTCAATAAAAAGCAGCATTTTGGCTTCAATTTCGTACCCCTCG
The DNA here is from genome assembly GCA_021825465.1 of bacterium. GTDB lineage: Bacteria > Patescibacteriota > Minisyncoccia > UBA6257 > GWB1-50-10 > JAKAHT01. Next base: position 8,795 of record JAKAGX010000024.1, read on the forward strand.
TCAAAGGATTGACAAATTAAAGAGGTCTGCTACAATGGGAATCACGAATGGAGTTCAGATTACATACCTTAGGCGGTAGCCACAAGAAGTAGGCAGCGTCCGAGTCGTGTGGTTATCCGCCCGAATGGCGGATTTTTTGTTGCCCGAATGGAACGTATCTTGAAAACTGAATAGCTCAAAAAATTTACTGAGCAGTGAGCAAGTAAGTTTTTTGAGGTAGAAATTAGTAGTGCTTCATGTTTGCGATTCATGAAGTGAAGCTTTGTCGCAAGACAAAGTCAAATAAGGGTGGATGGTGGATGCCTTGACACTCAATGACGATGAAGGACGCGGCGTAACTGCGATAAGCCTCGGGGAGGTGTGTAGCAACCTTTGATCCGGGGATGTCCGAATGGGGAAACCTATAAGAGCAAACCTCTTATGTCTCTTCGGTTAACGATCGAGGAGAAGTGCACCCGGTGAAGTGAAACATCTCAGTAGCCGGAGGAACAGAAAATAATTATTATTCCCTGAGTAGCGGCGAGCGAAACGGGAGAAGCCTAAACTTGCTTTTTGTCGCAAGACAAAGAACAGGGGTTGCAAGATAAGAACATCTTCGAGCTTGAAAAGCTTTGAGCTTGAAGGAAGAGTTACCAATTCATTGGTTAGCTGAATCTTCTGGAAAGGAGAGCCAGAGCGAGTGATAGCCTCGTAAGCGAAAACTAGTGAACTCTTCGTTTTTATTCTTAAGTACTGCGAGAAAAGATAACCTTGCAGGAATCTGGGAGAACTATCTCCTAAGGCTAAATACATTGAGTGATCGATAGTGAACTAGTACCGTGAGGGAAAGGTGAAAAGCAGCCCGGTTAGGGCGATGAAATAGTACCTGAAACCATCTACTTACAAAGAACCGGAGTCCAACCCCGCAAGGGGCGGATGACGGTGTGCCTATTGAAGAATGAGCCAACGAGTTTACGTGTATTGCGTTAGTCTAAGTTCCGCGAGAGCGGAATGAAGGCGCAGCGAAAGCGAGTTTTAACAGAGCGTTAGCAGTACGTGTAAGACCCGAAACCAGACGAGCTTACCTTGGCCAGGGTGAAGTTTGCAGAAATGCAGATGGAGGCCCGCACCGGTTAGCCGTTCAACACTATCGGACGAGCTGAGGTAAGGAGTGAAAAGCTAATCGAGTTTGGTAATAGCTGGTTCTCTCCGAAATAGTTTTTGGACTAGCCTCATATGTTCCCTCTTGGAGGTAGAGCACTGGATGATGATCAAAGGGCGAAAGCTCGGGTCGTCAATCAAACTCCGAATGCCGAGAGGTTAAAGTATGGGAGTCAGACTGCGGGGGCTAAGCTCCGTGGTCGCGAGGGGAAGAGCCCAGATCGCCGTCTAAGGTCCCTAAATTCTTGCTAAGTGTAAAAGGAAGTCATTATCCATTGACAGACAGGAGG
>JAKAGX010000025.1 GCA_021825465.1 bacterium
CGTGTTGTAATGCTGGGAAGCAAGGAGCGAGGTCGGCGCGAGGAATGCGGTTTGGCGCCCGGCGCGCGCGGCGTTCAGTGCCGTGATCGCCGCAACGACCGTTTTCCCCGAACCGACGTCGCCTTGGAGAAGCCGGTTCATGGGGATTTTCTTTTCGGTGTCCTTTAAGATTTCCCATAATGATCTCTTTTGGGAATCCATGAGAGAAAAGGGGAGACTGCCGATGACCGATTTCACGTAGTCGAGATCGATTGGGATATCGATCGATTCGCTTTTCGCGAGCGTGATCTTTTGGCGCAAATTATAAAGCTGGAGAAGGAAAAGATCTTCGAAGGAGAATCGGCGTTGCGCTGCCGTGGCATCGTCGAGAACGTCGGGAAAGTGGATATTCTTCAAGCTTTCGTTGACCTCCGGAAGTCCCGTTTCGGTCCTCACCGATTCCGGCAGGGGATCCTTGAGCGAGGTGATGTTCTCGAGCGCCGCGGCGACCATGTTCCTCAAGCCCTTTGAGGTCAAGCCCTTCGTTTCCGGGTAAACGGGCACGATGCGCCCCGTGTGTTTTGTCTCCATGTCCTCGCCGCGCACCGTCTCGTACGTTGGATTTGAAAGATACATGTCGCCGCTCCCCGACGTCTTGCCTGAAAAGTTGGCAACGGTGCCCGGTTGGAGGATGTTTTTGATATATGGTTGATTGAACCAAACGGCTCGGATGGATGCCGTGTCGTCGGAGATCAAGGCTTCCGTGATCGAAAGATTTCGTTTCCAGCTTCGCCGAGTATCGATTTCCTCGACAACGCCGCGAATGGTCGCTTCTTGTTTCGGGATGAGATCGGCAATATTGTAGATCTCCCGGAAATCCTCGTACCGAACGGGAAAATGAAAAAGAAGGTCGCGCACCGTCAGAATGCCGAGTTTTTTGAGCTTGGATTCCCACCTCGTTCCGACGAATTTTACGCTGGATACCGGATCATCGAGGCGTAACATCCCCGCTATTATACCGCTTTTTTATCCTTTTGTCCCACGGGAATCGAACCGGCGCCTTCCCCGTTCGAGTCCGGGGGCGAGGAAGGGAAAACAAAAACGCGCACCGTGAAGGTGCTCGATTTTGTTTTGGTGCCCCCACCAGGACTCGAACCTGGGACCATCTCCTTAAGAGGGAGCAGCTCTACCAACTGAGCTATAGGGGCGTTTTATTGGTATTGTAAATGAAAAAACGGAAATTTCAACCCGGTGCGCCCTGCAGGAATCGAACCCACATTCCTGGTTCCGAAGACCAGTGCTCTATCCGTTGAGCTAAGGGCGCAAGCGCTTTTATCTTATACCGTTTGTCGATGCTTGGGAAGTTCCCTTTTATTTCCGCCTATTCTAAAATTATAGCGATGACCTTGAAGATCCCAAAAGAAGCGAAGGATGCGGCGAAGCAACTTGAAAACGCGGGCTATGCCGCCTATCTCGTCGGCGGCTGCGTACGCGACCTCGTGGTTGGGAAGAAGCCGAAGGATTGGGACATTGCGACGAACGCGACACCAGAAGAGATCCAAAAGGTCTTCCCGGAGAGCGTCTATGAGAACAATTTTGGCACGGTCGGCGTGAAAACCGGATCGAGCGACGAAACATTGAAAATATTGGAGATCACGACGTTCCGGTCGGAAAGTGTGTATGAAGATCGCCGGCATCCGAAAGAGGTCAAATTCGTTTCGACCATCGAAGAAGACCTTTCGCGCCGCGATTTCACGGTGAACGCCATGGCGTTGCCGTTCGATTCAAAATCGCCGTTGGTTGATCCATTCGGCGGGCAAAAGGATTTGAAGAAGAAGATCATACGGGCGGTCGGGAATCCCCGTGAGCGGTTTCGGGAAGATGCACTCCGCCTCATGCGCGCCGTGCGGTTCGCGGTGGAGCTCGATTTTAAAATAGACCCGCCGACGCAGGAAGAGGTCGCAAAGAACGCCGGTCTCATCGAGGAGATCGCAAAGGAGCGGATCCGCGACGAGTTTACGAAAATTATCATGTCCGATCGCGCGGCCGAAGGAATCATCCTCCTCGAGGATACCGGGATTTTGAAATACATCGTTCCGGAGCTCCGGGAGGGGATCGGGTGCGGGCAGAACAAGCACCATATTTACACTGTTTTCGAGCACAATGTGCGGGCGCTGAATTACACGGCAGAGAAGGGCTACTCGTTCACAGTGCGCCTTGCGTCGCTCCTGCACGACGTCGGGAAGCCGCGCGTAAAACGGGGGGACGGGCCGGATTCGACGTTCTATAACCACGAGGTGGTGGGCGCTCGAATGGCCTTGAAGATCATGGATCGGCTGAAGTTCCCGAAAGAGCTCGTCGAAGAGGTCGGCCATCTCGTTCGGTACCATCTCTTTTATTACAACGTCGGCGAAGTGACGGAAGCCGGCGTTCGTCGATTCTTGGCGCGCGTCGGGCCGGAGAACGTCGATGACCTTTTGAAGGTTCGAGAAGCGGACCGGATCGGTTCCGGCGTTCCGAAGGCATTCCCGTATAAACTGCGACATCTCCTTTTTATGATCGAAAAAGTGAAACGCGACCCAATATCGCCGAAAATGCTGAAGGTCGACGGGACGGACGTGATGAAGATCTTGAATGCCGCGCCGGGGCCGAAGATCGGCTGGATCCTTACGATCCTTCTTGAGGAGGTTTTGGATGATCCAAAGAAGAACGAAGAAAAATACTTGGATGACCGGGTGGGATATCTCGGCATGCTCTCCGACAAGGAATTGAAGAAGATGTCGGAGAAGGCCCGCGAGACGAAGGAGGAGTTCGAAGGCGGCGCCGAAGCCGAAATGAAACGGAAATACTCCGTAAAGTAATTTTTAAAAGCTTTGTCGGGGAGCCGGGAATTGAACCCGGTCTACGCCTCCTTGCGGAGCCACGGCAGTCCAATGGACTGCCGGAGATGTTCTTTGGTCGGGCTGCTGGGAATCGAACCCAGTCTACACGCACCCGAAGCGTGCGTACTACCGGCATACTCCAGCCCGACCGAAAAACATCTCCCCAAAACGTGCACTACGGCATACTCCTCCCCGCGACGCCCTATTAGGATAAGGACATTTTTCTCAATTTGCAATACGGGCAATCCTTATCGCCGCAGAAGTCGTTCCAAAAGGAAAGATCGAGTATCTTTTGCGCGGCGTCCTTGATCTCCTCCGAAACTTTTTTGACGTCGCCGTCCGATAGCTCGAAGGCATACCGCCGGTATGCCCCGCTTTCGGTCGGTTCCACGAAATCGATGATGCCGGAAGCCATGGTAAATCGCTCGCTCTTGTGGTTGTCGAGGAGGAGTTTGTAGAAAGAAAGTTGGCGGAAATAGTTGCCGTCGCTCGATTTTGTGAGGCCTTTGACCTCGTTCTCCGACTTCGGCTTGCCCGTCTTGTAGTCGACGACGTTCACGCGGCCCCCGATATCCAGGAGTTCCATCTTATCGAGCTTCCCCGTAAGTTTGATGCCGTCCTGTTCCACATCGTTGATGGGGTATTCGACGAGAACGTTCGAGTCCCATGTGCCTTCGTATTCATCGTAGTAGCCGGCGAGCGACCGTTCACCGCGCAGAAGAAGGCGCTCTTCGTCGGTTTTCATAAGCGGCTCGTGGGCCAGACCGAAGCGGAACATTTTCAAAAAGTACTCCTTATCCGGTTTTTTGCCGCCTTTCAAAGCCTCGAAGAAATTTTTCATGGCATAATGCACGGCATTCCCGAATGCCAAGCTCGGCGTCGGCGATTCGGGGATGCGGACGAGGTTGCGGTAAAAATACTGCCACGGGCAAGTGAGGAAGTTGTTGAGGGCCGTGACGGAAAAACTTTGTTCGCGGAAAAGGCGATTCAAATATTCCTTTTCCATGAGCGGCGGAGTCGCATGCGGCCGCTTTGCGAATTCGACCTCGAGATGCGATGCAAATTCTTCTTTATACCGTTTCGTGTCGATCCGTTCCGTGAGTTCCGGAGCGATCTCGTCAATGAAGCGGGTCGGTTCCGTAGGCTCGCCGGAATCTTTGAGCGAAGCGTGGGTGAGATATACCTCCTTTTTCGCCCTCGTGAGCGCCACGTAGAAGATATTGAGTTCTTCGTCGGTTTTCTCCGACTCTCCATTTTCCCCGGCTTGGTCGAACGAAAAGACGCGCGCGGGGAGTTTGATATGCTCCGGACGCTTCCGTTGCGATCCCCATTTGCCCTCGATGGCATTCACAATGAAAACCTCATTGAATTCAAGGCCTTTCGACCGGTGAGCGGTCATAAGACGCACCCTTCCGGGGATGGGGCCCGCCGACGGACTCTTGATCCTCACGTTATGTTCTTCGAGAAGCCGCAGGTATTCCATGAAGTCGGCAAGGCGGTACTCGCGGTGCGCTTCCGCGAGCGTTCGAAGATGGTTGAAAAGCGCATGGAGCCTTTCGAGTTTTATGGCGCCTTCACGGTCGCGGAGGATCTTCGCGAGAAAACCGGATTCGCGGACGATATCGGAAAAAACGTTCAAAACACCTTCCTTTTCGGATGCGCTTTTCCAGAAGGAAAGCTTCCGTTCGAAATCGAGGAAGAGGTCGCTCCGCTCGATGCCGGCTTTTTCGAGGAGCGCTTTTGATCGCGCGATGTCGAGAGCGGCGTGGCCCCTTTCGGTCTCCCGGCGCATGGCTGCCGCGGCAACCGAAAGCTTATAGATGTCGAGCGGAGGAATGTCAAAAAAGCCGACTGAAAGGGCTTTCAAGAATAGAGCATCGTCGCCGAAGTTTTGGACGGCCTCGAGGACTACCTTGAACCGCTCGAAGTCGGGATCGCTCATGACGTCATCCTCGGACTCGATGTTCGAGAGGATGCCGAGGTTTTCCAGCATTCGCGCGACGGACTCCGCATCCTTGTTTTCCCGGAAAATGACGGCGATCTCTTCGGGTCTTTCGCCGTTTGCGATGAGCTCATTGGCCTTCCGGGCGATGAAATAATTTTCCTCATCCCGCGTGTCGAAGGCGCAAATCTTGATAGGCGATTCAACGTGTCCCGCCCGCGCCTTCAGGGGTTCATCGCGCTTTGCGAGGGCGTATGCGGCATCGAGAATGATTTGGGTCGATCGATAGTTATCTTTGAGGTTCACAAGCCTTACGTCGCGGTACAGCTTCCGGAAATGGAAGAAATTCTCGATGGATGCCCCCTGAAACCGGAAGATGGCCTGCTTTGCGTCGCCCACGATGAAAAGGTTCGGGTTGTCATAAAAACTTGCAAGGAGTTCGAGGATCTTGTTTTGGGCCTTGTTGGTGTCTTGGTGCTCGTCGATGAGGAAGTAATGATATTTCTCCTGGAGCGTTGCGCGGAGATTCTCCCGTTTTTCGAGCGCTTCGGCGACCTCCATGATCATATCGTTGTAATCGTAATGGCTGCCGCTTCGGAGTTCGCGCTCATATGCCTCGTAGATTGCGGCAAGCTCCTTGTTCTTCTCGATGTGCCGTTCGTCATCCAAATATTTGGTCTTCACTTTTCCCGCCGCGTTCCGGACATCGTCCTGGGAAGCGAATTCCTTTTCTTCTTGTTCCGCGATGCGGCGGAAACCGCCGGGCAAGATCCCTTCGCGTTTCAGATCCTCAATGGCGCGTTTGATCTTCTCGAGGTAGTAATACGGATTGTTCTTGGTTTTCAAATGTTCGAACGGCGTTTCGTCAAGGATCTTTCGAAGGACTTTGATTTGTTCTGCTTCATCGATGGGAGAGGAGCCGACGATATCCGGGAAATATTCGGGATAGTCCTGAATGATCGAATTCGCGAAGCCGTGGAACGTCGCAACGGTGACCCGGTATGCGTCCGGACCGATGAGTTCCCGGAGTCGGAGCTTCATGGAGTGGACGCCCGATTCGGTAAAGGTAAGGGCAAGGATCGCTTCCGGCGGCGTCCCCGTCTTTAAAATGATGTTCGCGATCCGGACGGCCAAAACTTCGGTTTTGCCGGTGCCCGGCCCGGCGATCACCATGACCGGCCCGTCCACGGTATCCACCGCTTCCCGCTGTTCTTTATTGAGACGGCGGTAGGCCTCCTCGAATGTCTTGGTTTTTATCTCGGGCATGTGCAGATTCATTATACCCATATTTTTGTGCTAAAATAAAAGCAATGTCATGGGAACTTTTTGAAAAGGTGAAGGAACTAGGGCTTCCGTCGGGTTCATATGCCATTTTCGGAAGCGGCCCGATGGCGGTCCGAGGCCTCCGCGAGTGCCGCGACATCGATCTCGTCGTGACCGAAGAGCTTTTCGAGGAATATAAAAGCGCATCGGGGTGGGAATTGAAGGATGCCGGGGGGAAGGAAATGCTCGCGAAGGACGGGATCGAAATGGCCGCCGACTGGGGACCGGGGGAGTGGGATGTCGAGCAGCTCATCGAAGACGCGGACATCATCGAAAACCTTCCGTTCGTTCGGCTTGCGGAGGTGTTGAGATGGAAGAAGCTTTTAAAACGGGAAAAGGACCTGAAAGACATCGAGATCATCGAGGATTACTTCAAGAAGCAGGGGATGGCAAAATCGGAAAAATAGGGTAGAATACCAACCAGCAACAAAAAGACTGAAGGGCCTATGGTTTAGTGGTAGAACACGGCATTCGCATTGCCGGGACGGGAGTTCGATTCTCCCTAGGTCCACAAACAAAGCATCCCACCGCAAGGGTGGGATGCTTTGTTTCGTGAATTTTGAGGGAGGATCGAACCGGAGTGGGGTAGGGAGAACACGCTGGTCTCCCTTGGCGGAAATACTAAAACCGAGGGGTTTTAGGGAGCGGCCTGCTGAAAAGCGGGCCGCGACGTTCGCTTCTCCCTAGGTCCACAAAAAATCCCGCCGATCAACGGATCGGCGGGATTTTCATCTGTGCCCTAAACCCTAATTATTTGCCGGCGGCATTTGGCCGGAAGCAGAATCTTTCCTCGTGCTTTTTTTGAGCATCGAATAAAGGGGGCATGTCCCCACAAGGCCGGTCAAAAGTAAAATGGCCGCAACGATGTAAAGAATGACCGAGAGGGCGCCTGTCGCTGCACCGCCCAAATAAACAAACAGCAGACCGGCGACGATTCGGATGACCCTGTCCCACTTGCCTACGTTTTTCTTCATGATAATGATTTTTTCCCGCGACCTTTCAGAAAACTCTCCAGTGTCTTGCAAATGATCCTCCACGTCCCCGTGTTCCAAAATTTCACGTCCGGCGAAATGTTTTGGAATTTTCCTGCCCGAATTGCGTCCCTGATCGATGCAAACGAATTATCATGCGCCTCGGCGATCAAATAACCGGTATTCAGTTGTTCGAAGTAATGGGTATCGGACGTTGCAAGAAGAGGAAGGCCCCGTTTTCCGGCGAACAAGCACGCTTCGCCGTTCAGGTTCAAAAACTTGAAGTGAAACCACGAATACTCGATGGCATCGAAAAGGTCGGCATGTTCCTTGAGTTTCGAGCCCAGGGAAACCCCTCCGTTGAAGAACGGGTGGGGAGCAAGGAGGAACGATTCGGCATGTTCCTTCCGGTATGCGCGTAAATCATCGAAGGTTTTGATTTTTTCGGCCGATTTGTCGGCGTTCAGGATAACGACGTGTTTTTCCTCGATCGTTTTTTCCACACCCCGGATTAAATTGATGCCGAGTCGCTCGGCATATTCATAATATTTCGGGTCATCTGTCACAAAGTCGTGGCAGGTAACGGCAATGGCATCGAATCCAAGTTTTTTTGCTTCATCGAGCCCTTGGAAAAGATCATAATCGGCCACCATGGCCGCTTTTTCTTTGTCTTCGATGTCGTCTTTCGTGTGAAAGTGGAGATTTACTTTTATTTTCATGTGCTTTTTGAGGGCGCAAGCGTATGGTATAATGGAATCAAACCTAAAGGTCGTTAAAAAATGATAGATGATAAGAGATGTTTATTCAAGATTGGACGTCGGTCGTTGCAACGTCGCTTCAGAACATTTGGGTCGGTTTTGTAAGTACGATTGCTTCGATCATCGGCGCGCTCATCGTTTTCATCATCGGGCTTATCGTTGCGTCCCTCTTGGGAACGCTCGTTGAGCGGATCATCGATATGATCCAGCTCGATAAGCTCCTTGCCAATTTGGGAGTGGGTGAGTATTTCGAGAGGGCCGGCATGACCTTGAAGAGCGGCAAGTTCTTCAAGAAGCTGGTGTATTGGTTCTTGGTCGTGGTCTTTTTGCTCGCGGCCTCGGATATCCTCGGTTTCTACTCGCTGTCCTCATTCCTTCAGAGCGTGTTGCTTTACGTGCCGAACGTCATTGTTGCCGTTCTCATCATGCTTGCCGCGTTCGTCATCGCTCATTTCTTGAGGAACCTCGTTTCCGGTTCTGTTAGAGCTTCGAAGCTCCATGGCGCCGGATTTCTCGGGTCTCTCACGTGGTGGGCGATCGTCGTTTTCGGCTTTTTGGCATCTCTTTCCCAGCTCGGTATCGCGGTTGCAATCATTAATGCACTCGTGACCGGATTTATCGCCATGCTTGCCATCGCTTTTGGCTTAGCATTCGGCTTGGGCGGGAAAGATTATGCTGCGCATTTGATCGGGAAACTTCGGGAACACACGGAACGATAGAAAGGATAGGGTAATGACTTTAGATACCCCCGCCAGTCTCTGGACTGGCGGGGTTGCGTTTAAAAGGGTTTTCATGATACGCTATCAAGGTTATGGCGAAATTTGCAGTCATTGAAACCGGCGGAAAGCAGTACAAGGTGAAAGAAGGGGAAAAGATCAAGGTGGAAAAGCTGGACGGCGAAACGGGGAAATCGATTTCTTTCGATAAGGTTCTTCTCGTTGCCGGCGAAAAGACCGAAATCGGGCATCCGTACCTGAAGGGAGCAACGGTAGAAGCGGTCATCTCGTCCGCCGGCCGGTCCGAAAAGAAAATTATTTTCCGCTACCATTCAAAGACGAGGTATCGGAAGCTCAAGGGACATCGGCAGCATTATACCGAAGTTACCATCGGGAGCATTAAGATATAAGGAGATAAAAGCGAAGATAAGTTCCGCTTCGCGGAACTTATCCGTTATCAGCTTCTTTTCTCGAAGGAGTGGAGGAGTGTCGTTTCGTCGGCAAATTCGACTTCGCCTCCCGTCGGTAACCCGCGACCCAGGCGGGTTATTTTTTTCGATAGGTTTTTGAACTCTTCCCGGATAAGGTCCGCAGTGAAGTCGCCGATCGCAGTGGCGGCAAGGGCGATGACGATTTCGTCCGCTGTCCCGCCGAGTTCGTTTTTGATCCGCTCCTTCAGCTTTTCGAGTCTTTGCCGCTCGCTATGCCCCAAGGTTCCCCGCTCGGCGAGATGGCCAAGGACCAAGTAGTGGCCGTTCCATTTGTTCATCTTTTCAAATGTCAGAAGATCGGTTTCCTTCTCAA
>JAKAGX010000002.1 GCA_021825465.1 bacterium
CTTGCGATCGGCAAACTGTTCGATTTCCCCGGTACAAAGAGGGGTGAAAAGGCATAGCCGACCACAATAAGGGCAATGAGAGCGAACGAAGCAGCCCAAGCGGTGAAATACGTGCGTACGCCGACCCTTCCGCCTCGTTCAAGGGAAAGAATGGTCGCCCTGCTCTTCGCGAGAAAAGCAGCGTCGGGCTCTATCAAGCTAAGCCTCTTCAGTTGTTTGGGAAAATCCCGATTCATGTTTTTCTATTTCTTTCTTCAGTTGCTTCAAGGCGCGATGCTGAATGACCCGTATCGCCCCTTCGCTTTTGTCGAGCGCGCCTGCGATCTCCCGATTCGTCATATCATCGACGAACTTCATGATGAGAACATCCTGGTACGCCGGCTCGAGAGAAGCAACGCAATTTTTCACCATCGCGAGATCCGAGTCAAAATCCAGCTTTTTGGCCAAATCCGGATCCGCGGAGAACGTTTCTTCCGGAACGACATCGATGTCGACCACCGGACGCTTGGTCCGCCAGTAATCGATGACCGCATTCCGAGCGACCTTATAAAGGTAGCTTGAAAAGGGCACCCCCCGTACGTCGAATGTTTCGATATTTTTCCAAGCGCTCAAAAAAACTTCATGGGTAAGGTCTTCCGCCTCGCCCTTCCTTCCTCCGAGCTTCAAGAAGAAATACCGGTAAATCTTCGGGGCATACTTGTCGTATATTTCGCCAAATGAAGGGCTATCCCCTTTTTTGGCCTTTCTCAAGAGCTTTTCGTCCTCCATAGGTTAAAACGACGCCGTTCCGATTTTGTTTCTGCGTTACAGATCCAGAGTGTAACACTGCGTAACAAGCGTCAGGAAAATGGTAGCAATAACCGCAGAAAAGGGCAAGAAATAAGAGGATTTTTTAAATGGAGCGGGTAAGAGAGGGATTGGTTCGACTCCTGAGATAGATTTTGAGCGGGTAAGGGGAGTCGAACCCCTCTCATCAGCTTGGAAAGCTGAGGTAATACCGATATACGATACCCGCACGTGACGGTTTTAATCTTAAACAAAAAGGCGATTCGGGGCAAGCTGGAAAAACGAATCGAATAATGGTAGAGTCTAGGGAATGAAATTTAAGGACAAGAAATCCGATATCATCGAGGACAAGCATTTGCGGCAAAAAATAGCGCTTCTCGTCGTGCCGGTCATTGCGATCGTCGGCCTCGCCGTTTATGCAGCAGCAGGCCAAAACACCACGGAACCGCCTCAAGGCTTCGTCGCCTCCCGGCAAAACCTTTCCGAGATCAGCAAGGATATCGCAAACTTGAACCAAGAGATGTCACGGGAGATCTCGACGATCCAAGAGGCCAAGAAGGCGGGTGATACGGGAAAGGCCCTGCAAGCAATTCAAAGCGCCAAACAGACGAATGCCGAAGCGGTCACAAAAGCCCAAAGTTTTTCCGCGGGCCTCGCAGAGATGTCAAAATCCTTGAGCGGCTTCACCTCGACGACGAGCCAAACGCTGGCCGCCCAAGCCGTCGCAACCGAAATTTCGCTGACCAACGAATTCATAACCTACACGAAACTTCTCGACAACTTCCTCACTCTCCTCTCGGCATCGATCACGAACGACAATCCGACCATCGAAAACAACATCAAAACCTCGCTTGCCGAAATCAATAAAAAGGTTGACGACATCAATAAATTGAACCAAACGTTCCTTCAGGAGATCGCAAGCTTCGATAAATCCCTTCAATAACCATGAAGTTTATCGGCAAATTCATCTTTCACGTCTTCTCGAATATCATCGCGATACTCGTGACCAATTATGCGGTCCCGGGCTTCTTTTCCGGCGGGATACAGGACCTTGTGATCGCCGCGCTTATTCTTTCCGTCATCAACACATTCCTCAAGCCCCTTCTGAAACTCCTCTCGGGCCCGCTTATCCTTCTCACGTTCGGCCTTTTCACCATCGTCATCAACGCTGTTTCGATCTATATCCTTGACATAGTGAGCCAAGCGATTACAATTCAAGGATTGAAGGAGCTTATCATTGCGACGCTTATCATAAGCTTCGTAAATTTCATCGTAAGCTCATCGGCAAAACTCGGATATAAAAAATAAATGATCCTTGCACTCCAAATAGCGGTTTCGATCATCCTCATCATCCTCGTCATCATTCAAGAGCGGGCAAGCGGCATTTCAGGCGTTTTCGGCGGGCAGGGCGCAACTCCCTACCAAACGAGAAGGGGGCTTGAAAAAACCATCTTCTATGCGACCATCGTATTCGCCGTCATTTTCGCGGCGCTTGCGATAGCGAATCTGCTCTAGATATAGACAGATAGAAACGGATATAATAGATATACAACATATCTCCGTCTTTATCCGTAGTATCCGTCTTATCTCGATTTCATGAACTTACTTAGCATCATCTTCGATAAATTCTCAACGAAAGAAAGGAAGCTTTTTCTCGGCGGCATTATTCTCGTTGTCCTTCTCCTTATATTCCTGGTGTTCCTCATCATACGAGACTCTGGCACCTTCGTTTCCATTCCCGGAGGGTCCTATACGGAGGGTATCGTAGGTCAGCCGATCAACATCAATCCAATCCTCTCTGCAAACCCCACCGATCAGGAAATGAGCCTTCTTTTGTATTCCCGCCTTTCCAACCTCCTCCAAACATGGAATGCGAGCTCCGACGGCAAAACCTACACCCTGGAGCTTAAAGATGGCTTGAAGTGGAGCGACGGGCAGCCCCTTACAAGCGATGACGTCCTCTTTACCATCAATACGGTGCAAAATTACAACGCCCATTCTCCTTTCTATCAAAGTTGGCAGGGCGTCTCGGCGGAGCGCGTGAGTTCCCTTCAAATAAAGATAACCCTTCCGAATCAAAACGTCTTCTTTATGGACAATGTCGACAATCTCCCCGTAATACCGGAACACATTTACGGGTCGATACCGGCGGAGAACTACTCGCTCTCGGATTACAAACTGCAGCCGATCGGGAGCGGCCCCTATCTCTTCAAAAGTTTTGCAAAAAGGAAGGATGGCTTCATAACGTCGTATGAACTTGCCGCAAATCCCTTCTACGCCGGAACCAAGCCGCTTATACCGACCTTCTCGTTCAAATTTTTCGAAAATACCGACGAAGTCACCCAAGCCCTGGAACTCCACCAGATCAACGGCTACGGCTCGATGTGGCCGACCGGCATCGACACCTCCCTCTTGAAAGGCTTTGTTGTCGACACGATCCCGGCATCCGACTACTACGCTGTCTTTTTCAATCCTGCCGTGAACCCCATACTGAAGGACCCGAACATACGGGCGGCCCTCACCATGAGCATCGATACGAATGAGATCATTGATAAGGTCCTCTCGCCGGAAGCGACGCCGGCGGCAGGACCGGTTCTCATTCCGGGAATTCCGGCCCCGACATCGACATCGAGCACATCGACGGCAGCAAGCCTTGTCAGCAAGTATAAATCGAAAAACAAAAACCAGCCCCTCACCATCACCTTGTCGGTACCGGACGTTCAATTCTTGAAGAACGTGGCGCAAATCATCCAAAGCGACTGGGAAAGCATCGGCATCGATCAGGTGAACATTCAAACCGTCGATATGTCAGATCCGGTGAATTCCCCCCTTAAGACCAGGGATTATGACGCGCTTCTTTTCGGAAACTTCCTTCAAAATCCCGAAGATCTCTTCCCCTTCTGGCACTCCTCTCAAACAACCTATCCCGGCCTCAATCTTGCTTCGTACCAAAGCACGAAAGCCGACAATCTCATGGAAACGATCAGAGAAACCTCCGACGAGGGCACGCGGCAAACGCTTCTTGCAAATCTTCAATCGACCATCATGAACGATGACCCGGCGGCTTTTCTTTTCTCGCTCCCTTATCTATACATCCACTCGGACGACCTTCGGGGATTTGCAAGCGGACACGTTGCATCGCCTTCCGACCTGTACCGCGACGTGAGCCACTGGTCGATCGCGGAAGTGCAAGTGATAAAACCATGACCTCATTCGAAAAGAATCTCCGCCGCTTCGAGAGCCAGCTTTCGAGCCGGAACATCAAAACGGCAAATTTCAAAGGACTCAAAGATCCGAAACCGGATGCCATCGTCATCTGCGGCATGGGCGGATCGGGCCTCGCGGGCGACATCATCCGGGAACACGCCGCAATCCTCAAGATCCCCGTTCCCGTCGTGACCCTAAAGAACGATGGATTGCTCCCACTCCCTTTCAAGCGCCCGTTCTATATTTGCATCTCTTTCTCGGGCAACACCGAAGAAACCATCCACTGTCTTACCGAAGCCTTGAAGGCGAAGAAAAAATCCGGCATCGCGATCGTAACGGGGAGAGGCGGGACAATGAGAAAAATTGCGGAAAAAAAGATGCTTCCGGCGTCTTATTTCGACCCCGGGGACTTGACACCGCGTGAAGCTTCTGGCATGATGTACTACGGAATAGCGAGCGTACTCCAGGCGATCTTCCCCGCAGTCGCCGTTCGGGACCTCTCCCGAACGATCAAGGCGGCTCAGTTTTCCGCACGCGGCATATCGCTAGCCGGGAAACTCAAAGGGAAAAATATTCTGGTGTATTCCGACGAAGCACATGCGGCCCTGGGCTACATCTGGAAGATCAGCTTCAATGAAACAGGCAAGAACGCCGCATTTTGGAACACATATTCGGAAATCAATCATAACGAGATCGTCGGCTTCGAAAACATCAAAGGGCCCTGGTTCGCCCTTTGGCTTACGGACCCCGCTCTCGAACGGAAGAATAAAGATAAAATAAAATTCGTCGCGCAAAAAATGAAACAGCGCGGCATTGAAAGCGCAATGATTCCCCTCGAAGGGAAAAATGACGAGGAAAAATTTTGGAACGGCGTCGCGTTCGCTTGGTGGACCGCACTCGGCCTCGCGAAGAAGAACGGCGTCGCGCCGGAAGAAACAAAAATCATCGACGAACTTAAGAAACGGTTTCAATAACGTCTGGGCAGGCCCCCACACCTAAGCGAAAGTGTGTATCCATTTATCTTTTCACTTACTATCGATACTAAAGCGAATAACAAAGAGAGATTTAAAATGTAAAACACTAAAGAAATTTCCTTTCGCTTAGGTGTGGGGGCAGGTGGCGGAACCGGCAGACGCGCAGGCTTCAGGAGCCTGTGGGAGCAATCCCGTGAGGGTTCAAGTCCCTCTCTGCCCACAATGAAAATTAAAAAAGTCGAATAATTTTCAGAACTAAACACTCGGCGGGCCCCTTCACCGTCCGCGGTTTAGCACATACTCAATAAAAAGTCGTTAGAAAAATAAAAAAATATATGACTCCAAGAGGAGTAAAAACAAACATCAAACCGCCGGAAAAAGTGTCCGGCGACCACGTCCGCCTTGCGGCCCTCGGCGGACTTGAAGAAATCGGCCGCAACATGTCGTTCATCGAATACAAGAACGACATCGTCGCGATCGACATGGGCCTCCAGTTCCCCGAGGAAACGACGCCGGGCGTCGACTTCATCATCCCGAACGTCTCGTATCTCGAAGAACGAAAAGAAAAGGTCAAAGCGGTCATCATCACACACGCCCACTACGACCACATCGGCGCCATGCCCTACCTTATGGGCAAACTCGGCAACCCTCCGGTATATGCCACGAGGATGTCGCGCGCCATTATCGAAAAGCGGCAGAACGAATTCACCAATGCACCGCGCCTCCGGGTGCAGGAAGTACGATATGGTGACCGCTTCAAGATCAGCGAGAACATCGAACTCGAATTTTTCGGCGTTGATCACACGATCCCCGAAACCATGGGCGTCATCGTAAAAACGCCCGTCGGGAATATCGTCCACTTCGCCGACTTCCGCATCGAATACAACGAGAAGGACGAGCCGCAAGGCCTCGAAACCTTCAAGCGCATCGGCGACATGGGCGTCCACACCTTCATGGTGGACAGCACGAATGCCGAAGAAGAAGGCCATTCGCTTTCAGAAAAAGTCATCGAAAAGAACATCGAGATGCTCATCAAGCAAGCGAAAGGCAGGATCATCCTTGCAACCTTTTCTTCGATGATTACGAGAATCGCCGAGATCATCAAAATCGCCGAGAAACTCGGAAAGAAGGTCGCCGTGAACGGCCGATCGATGCGGGACAACGTCCTCATCGCGAAAAACCTCGGATACGTCAAGACAAAGAACAAAGACACCTTGATCGCGGTCGAGGACATCCACAAATACAAAGACAATGAGGTTCTCATCCTTTCGACCGGCGCCCAAGGAGAATCTTCCGCGGGCCTCATGAAGATCGTGACGGGAATCCACAAGTACATCAAGCTGAAGGTCGGCGACACCGTCATCTTTTCGTCTTCCGTCATCCCGGGAAACGAACGCGGCGTGCAAAACCTCAAGGACAACTTGGCGCGGCAGGGCGCGATCGTCTACACCTCATCCATCATCGACATCCACGTGAGCGGACACGCCATGAAGGATGATATCGATCTCGCTGTGCGGGCGCTTCGGCCGAAATTCGTCATGCCGGTCCACGGTTATTACTTCATGCGATTCGCAAACGGCCAAAACGCCGTCCGCGCCGGCGTGCGGCCGGAAAACGTCCGACTTATGGATAACGGACAAGTCGCCCGCCTCACAAAAGAAGAGTTCGTCATAACGGGGGAAACCGTTCCGGCGAACTACGTTTTAGTCGACGGCCTCGGCGTCGGCGACATCGGCGAAGTGGTCCTTCGGGACCGCTTGCTGCTCGCTGAAGAAGGCATGTTCGTCGTCATCACGACCCTCGACCGGAAAACCGGTCGGGTCATAAAAAACCCGGACATCATTTCGCGCGGCTTCATTTACCTCCGCGAAAATCAGGAGCTTTTGGACGAGATCCGGCGGAAGGTGCGCGGCATCTTCGGCAGGATCCCCCGCCGCGAGGAAGTGGACACCGATTATTTGAAAGCCCTCATTCGGGACCAGATCGGCCAATTCTTGTACAACAAGACGAAACGGAGACCGATGGTCTTGCCGGTGATCATCGAGATTTAGAAGATAATGGATAATAGATAGAGAATTGGAGAAACGCGGCGTGCACTATCAAATATCCATTATCTATTATCCTATTCCCGGCTACGGTATAATACCTTTATGCCAAAACCGGTGCTTGTGTCGGGCATCCAGCCGACGGGAAAACTGCATATCGGGAATTACTTGGGATCACTGAAGAATTTCGTCGCGCTTCAAGACCTCGACGAATATCAATGCTTCTTTTTCATCGCCGACCTCCATTCCCTGACCGAGGATTTCGACCCGAAAGAAAAGGCAAGTCAAATACGGAACGTGGTCGCCGACTATCTCGCTGCGGGTCTCAATCCGAAGCAATCGGTCATTTTCCAGCAATCGGAGATTCCGGCACACGCGGAACTCGCCGTCATTTTGAACAACTTCGCCCCGATCGGAGAAATGGAACGAATGACGCAATTCAAGGACAAGTCCAAAAACCAGGCCGGCAACATCAATATGGGCCTCTTCGACTATCCCGTCCTCATGGCGGCCGATATCCTTCTCTACGGCGCATCCGTCGTCCCCGTCGGCGAGGATCAAGTACAGCACCTCGAGCTTGCCCGGACGCTCGCCCGAAGATTCAATGCAAAATTCGGCAAAACATTCGTCGAACCGAAGCCGATCCTCACGGAAGCGAAACGCATCATGAGCCTGGACGATCCGACGAAAAAAATGTCCAAGTCGCGGCCCCAAGGATGCCTCTTCCTCGACGACGAGCCGGACGTGATCCGCAAAAAGGTCCAGCGCGCAGTGACCGATTCCGGCAGCGAAATTAAATATGATCCGGAGCGGAAGCCTGCACTCTCGAATCTCATGAGCGTGTATGCGAACATGGCGGACGTCCGCATGGATCAAATCGAATCCGCGTTCAAAGGGAAGGGCTACGGCGACTTCAAAAAAGGCCTCGCCGAAGTCATCATACAAGCGCTCGCGCCGTTCCAAGAAAAGAAGCGGAAACTCCTTGCAAGCCCGGGCATCATCAAAAAAGCGCTCGCCGCCGGGAACAAAAAAGCGAGTTCGGTTGCCGATAAAAAAATCGAGGAAATAAAAGAGAAAATAGGCATATCACTTGACTAGGCAGCCCAACGATGTTATTATTTACGGAGTAATTATGAGTATTGAAAATTTCCCGACCGAGCACCAATCAACATTCGAAGAAATGGAGCGCGAACTCGGCGACCCCGAGAGACTGCGGCTCCCCGTCGATTTGGAAAAGTTGAGGGAAGAAGTCGCCGAAGAAGGACTCAAGAAGCTGATCGACAGCACCATTCAGTACTGCGAGCGATATACCGAAAGCGTCGCCGCATACAAGGAGTTGCTCACCGACCCTTCAAGAGACAAAGCCGACCAAGCGCAGCTCGATATGACGGAACACGTCGTCCACGACGCGACCGTCGATGCGATCAACATCCTCGCGCGAGAGCTCAAGAAAGCGGGCTATGACACGCGTTGGATCGCTTCTTTCAGATCGAGAGCTGAGTATGGAAGGTTGGCTCTCTTCACGACCTACAGAATTCTAGAGAGACAAGTACCCAATCAAAATAAAGAAAGGGCCGATCATGAAAAGTAAGCTCACGAAGGCCGAAAAGGACGGGCTGGTCTTTAAATATGTAAGGCTGGCCATAAACCGGAAAAACGGCGCCAACGGCGAAGTGAAGAAAGAAATGGAAGAAATACGCGAGGCCCTCAATATGTCACACGAAGACATCATTCGAGAAGCCGAGCGTCTCACCACCGGCGCATAGTCTAAAAACCAAGGAGCGGTTTCACCAAAAGAGCCGCTCCTATTTTTTTATCCCGATCCAGATCGGATCGCCGTCGAACTTCGTCTCGATCTCAGCGTCGAACTTGTCGGAACGCTTGAGGAAAATTTCCGAAGCGTTTATTTCTTTCATCAGGAGTTTTTCATTGCGCCCCACAATATTTTTAACCTCGGGTTGGGCTTCAATGAGAAGCGTTATCTTGTCTTTGGGAACAAACCCGCCGTCTTGGCGAAGATCTTGGATCATGCGCACGAGCTCGCGAACCGTTCCCTCCTCTTTAAGCTTCGGCGTGATCACCGTGTCGAGGACGAAATCCTCTTTTAACTTGGAGTCGAAGGTCACTTCTTTTACATTGATTTCATCCTTTAAAATTTCGAGAAGAGCCGCATCCATCTTCGATCTCGAATCCTTAACCGCGAGCGACGCGAGGGGCTGGCGTACTTTGATCCCCAATTCCGCACGCTTCGCGAGGGCAGCACTCGCGAGATCGCGCACCGTCTTCATGCCGTGTAACAATTTCGAGTTCCGAGTTTCGAGTTTCGGGCTGGTCTTAGGCCATTCCTCCAGGTGGACCGAGAGCTCACCCTTCAAAGAGACGGACCGATAGAGCGCATCGGCGAAGAACGGCATAAAAGGAGCAAGGAGCTTGGTAAGTTCGGTAAGACAATACCGGAGCGTCGCCGACGCCGCGGCATAATCCTTCTTGTTGTCCGGCTTTTGGAGCCGCCTCCGCGAACGGCGGATATACCACCGCGAAAGGTCGTTCACGAACTCTTCAATCGACTTGCCGGCGCCGCCGATATCATACGCATCAAGGGCTTTGGTCGAAACAGCGATGGCTTCGTCGAGGCGCGCGATGATCCACCGATCGAGAACGTTCGATTTCGCGGTCGGCGCTTTATATTTGGCGCTTTTATCGGCGTACGTCCGGTAGAAAACGTACGAGTTGTACATCATGAGGATGAACTGACGGAGCACTTTCCCGAGGTCTGCTTCGTCGAAGCGCTTCGGTTCGCCCGGCGCATTCACGGTATAAAAATACCACCGGACGGTATCGGCGCCGTATTTTTGGATCATGTCCCACGGGCTCACGGTATTTCCCTTTGACTTCGACATCTTTTGGGCGTTCTTATCGAGCAGGAGGCCCAAGGAGATCACGTTCCGGTACGGTGCTTTTTTCTTCAAGAGCGTTGCGACGGCAAGGAGCGTATAGAACCAGCCGCGCGTTTGATCGATCCCTTCAACGATGTAATCGGCGGGATACAGAAGCTTTGTCTTGTTCTCGAAAGGATAGTGGTCTTCGGCGAAGGGCATCGATCCGGAATCGAACCAAACGTCCGCGACCTCGGGAATCCGCTTCATCGTCCCGCCGCATGTGCATTGAAAAACGGCTTCGTCGACGTACGGTTTATGGAGATCGATCTCGCCGGTATCGTTCCGGGGGATTATTTTGAGGCCGAGCTTCCGGATTTCGGCGAACGTTATAAAATCATCGCCCCGCTTTTCTTTTTCAGCGATCGCCTCGCGCTCCGTCCACCCTTCGGCAACCTGGAAAAGCATCCAAATCGGGTACTCGTGCGTCACGAGAAGGATGTTCTTTCCCTCATACTTCGACTCGCATTCCTTGAGGAAATTCCACAAGCGCGTCCGAAGATCGCGGACCGACTCCCCTCCTTCGGGCCGCCGCTCGAATTTCGACTGAAAGGTCGGGAAAAGCACGTGGTATTTCTCATCGTGGCAGCCCATGAGGTCCGCCCCCAATTGGATCTCTTCAAGACGCTTGTCCACCTTCGCATCCGCCGTGCCCAGTATCCCAAGATCAATCTCATCGGTTTCCTTCGTCCGCAAAATATCGGACGTGATGACGACGTCGATCTTCTTCCCCTTCCGGGCAAGCTCGTGCTTGAACTTTTTGATCGACAATTCGACTTGCCGCTTGCCGCGGGCGGTCAGGTGGAATTTCGTTTTTGTCGCATCGATGATATCAAGGACGTTGTTTTCCGCTTCGCCGTGGCGCATGACCCAATAGCTGTTCTTCGGGCGGCCGAGTTTTTTTGCGAGCTCGCCGACGCCCCCTAAGACTTCGGTCCTGCCGCATTTTTTGCAGACCCAAACCGGAAGCGGCGTTCCCCAATACCGTTCGCGCGAGATCGCCCAATCCTTGACATCCTTCAGCCATTCGCCGAATCTTCCGTTTTTAATGGTCGCAGGGACCCAGTTCACCGTCTTATTCGAAGCCAAAAGCTCGCGCTTCAATTTGGACATGCCGATGAACCACGAATCGCGCGCGTAGTAAAGGATCGGCGTGCCGCATCGCCAGCAAAACGGGTATTCGTGCTCATACTTTTCGGTCTTTAAAAGGAAATTCCGCTCCTTGAGAAGTTCGAATATCTTTTCTTCGGTTTCTTTCGCCTTCACGTACATCCCCGCAAGCTCCGGGACATCGGCGGTGAATTTCCCCGACGTATCGACGGTATGATGTTTCGGCAAGCCGACCTTCGTTCCCAATTGGTAATCGTCCTCGCCGTACATGACGGCCGTATGAACGACGCCGGTCCCGTCTTCAGTCGTCACGAAATCGGCCGGATATACCCGATACGAGCTCTCTGTTTTCAATTTTTTGACGTCGAAGAGCGGTTCATACCGCAAGCCGACGAGATCCTTGCCACTGAAAGTATTGAGTATCTGGTATTTAGTATTGAGTACTTTATCTGCCAAAAGAGAAGCGATAATGTATTTTTCATCGCTCCCTTCAATACTGACTACTGTATACTTGATACTCTCGCCAACTGCGAGGGCGACATTTCCGGGGAGCGTCCACGGCGTCGTCGTCCATGAAAGGACGTAGGTATTGCCATCGGTCGTAAAGCTTCTGCCGATCGTCTGGTTCGGCAAAAGCCTGAACTTCATGTACACCGACATATCCTCGGTCGTCTTGTACCCTTGGGCGAGCTCGTGCGACGACAAGGCCGTCCCGCACCGCGTGCACCACGAAATCACCTTATGCCCCTGGTAGAGGAGTTTTTTCTTGTGGACCTCGGAGAAGATCCACCACAAGGTCTCCATGTAATTCTTGTCGTACGTGATGTACGGATGATCCATGTCGAGCCAAAAGCCGATGCGCTCGGTGATCCGCTCCCACTCGTCCTTGTATTCCCATACCGACTCGCGGCATTTTTTATTGAACGCCGCAATGCCGTATTCTTCGATCTCTTTCTTCGATCTCAACCCGAGCTTTTTTTCAACCTCGATCTCAACCGGCAGACCGTGCGTATCCCATCCGGCCCGGCGCGGAACGGAAAATCCGGCCATTGTCCTGTACCGGAGGACGATGTCCTTGAACGAGCGCGAGAGCACATGGTGGATGCCCGGACGGCCGTTCGCCGTGGGAGGGCCTTCGTAAAAAACGAACTTCTTTTTAGCTTTGTTCTTTTTGAGCGACTTCTCAAAAATGCCGTTTTCTTTCCAGAACTTCAACACCTTCTCTTCGACCTCCGGCAGGGAGAATGCGGAACCCGCCTCAAAAATATCCTTTCTGCTCCGATCCCCCCGGTTCGGCTGCGGCTTCTTCACTCCTCCTCGCTGGATTTGCTTTGCCAATACAGCATCGTCGTCGTTCTTTGCCTCGCTCGAACCGGAGTGGACGTCGCGACGAAAAACATCTTTGGGGCGGGTTCTGTCCGAATCATCAAGCATTGATGCTCATTTTACCAGAAAATTTACATCTAACAACTCTCCCAAACGGCTCTGATTTCTTCAAGAAAACCGTTGCGGAGTCCGAGCGGGCACGGTCCCGGCCAGTCCGTGGACCGGCTGGGGAGCGAGGATGAGCACGAGCGCGCGTTTCACGCCGGGAAACGCGACGCGTGTTTGCGAGAAGAAATCAGAGCCGATCCGTCCTCTACATCTCTTCCGGCGGCACAATACCCAAAAGGCGAAAGGTGTTCTCAAAAACGATGGCGGATGCGGTAACCAAGGCGAGCTTCGGCCGTTCACGCTCGCTGCCGATCACCTTTTCTTCTTCATAAAAATTGTGGAACGATTTGACGGCCCCCATGAGATACCGGGTAAGCCGATGGACTTCGTAATCCCGCGCCGACTCGGCAACAACATCGGGAAAAGAGGCAAGGCGGACCATCAGTTCGCGCTCGGCAACCGAACCCAAAGCACTGAGGTCTTGCGTCTTTGCTTTCACCGGAACGCCGGCCTTCGCGAGGATCTTTTTTGCGCGTACGAGGGCATACTCGGCATAAAACACGGGATTTTTCGACGAACGCTCCTTCGCTAAATCCAAATCGAAATCGATGTGAGAATTCGCGCCGACCGCAAGGAAGAAAAACTTCGCGACATCAACACCGACCTCATCCACGAGATCCTCGAACGTGACGAACGTCCCTTTACGCTTCGACATTTTGACAAACTCTTCCCCTTTCTTGATGAGAATGGCCTGCGTTATCACAACGTCCGATCTTTTGAATTTCAAGATGTCCGCGACCGCCTGGATCCGCCGCACATAGCCGTAATGGTCGGGGCCCAAAACATTGATCTTCCAGTCAAACCCCCGTTTTTTGGTCTCGAGATAGTGGCCGGCGTCGACCAAAAAATATGTCGGGAGGTTATCTTTCGTAAGAAGCACCCGGTCCTTGTCGTCGCTAAAATCGGTCGTTTTGAGCCACACGGCGCCGTCGCGTTCATATACCTTTCCCGACTTCCGAAGGAGCCGCAACGCCTTTTCGGGAAGTTTTTTCTTCCGAACGCTCCGCTCCGATGTATACCGATCGAAATGTATGCCGGATTTTTTTTCGATGACGTGCTTGATGCCCTCCAAAAAATCATCCGCCGCCCGCTCGCCGACGGCCTCCGGGTCTTCCCGATGCCGTTCCACGAACGCGCGGTTCCTGCCCGCCCATTCTTTGACGTATTCGCCTTGATAAAATTCTTCGGAGCTTTCGATGAATCCCAATGCGGCAAGGATCGATCTTCCGAGCGTTAAAACCTGATTGCCGCTGTCGTTCACGTAGTATTCGCGTTCGACGTCGGCACCGGCAAAAGCAAGGACATTCGAAAGCGCGGTTCCGTAAAAACCGCCGCGGCCGTTCGCAAGCGTCAGGGGTCCCGTGGGGTTTGCCGATATGAATTCGACTTGCACGCGCCCCTTGACCGACCGGGAAGAACCGTACTTCATGCCCGCTTTTATAATCTCGCCGATCTCCCTTTGAAGCGACTTCTTCGAGACCCAAAAATTAATGAAGCCGTTTTCCGAAACGCCGATCCGGTCCACCGCGTCGATCGGAGACCTCCGAAACGAATCCGCGAACTCGTTTGCCGCTTCCCGCGGAGATCTTTTTTCGGACCTCGCAAGCGCAAATGCGATGTTTGTCGCATAGTCGGCATCGGTCGCCTTTTTATCCGGAACTTCGACCGAAAATCCGGTCTCAAGACCGGTCATCTCCTTCAGCTTTCTTTCTATTTCCTCTTTTATCGTCATAAATCTTATTTTTAGTATATACCAAGATGAGGTACTATGAATACCATACAATGGCCATATTTGCGGAAAACAAAAGAGCTCTCTTCGACTACGAGATCCTCGGGGCATTCGAGGCCGGCATTGTGCTGAAAGGCTACGAAGCAAAGGCCGTAACGAGCGGCCGCGTGAACCTTTCGGGATCCTACGCTTCCCTCGTGCGGGGCGAGCTTTGGATCGTGAATCTCGACATCCCACCCTATCAGCCGAAGAATATCCCCGGCCTATACGATCCCAAGCGGTCGAGAAAACTCCTCGTTACCAAAAGCGAACTCGATGAACTTATCGGAAAGACGAAGGGGTTGACACTTATTCCGATGAAGATGTATAGTAAGCGCGGCAAAATAAAGCTCGAGATCGGACTCGCAAAATCGAGGAAGAAGAAAGACAAGCGCGAGGTCATCAAGCAACGCGAAACTCAGAAAGAAATCAAGCGCTTTATCTAGAGCCCATCTCAAGAGTATCTTTCGTCACGAGCCTCCGGTTTTCCGAGCGAGGCAAGGAACGACGACGAAGCTGTATCGACAAGGCAGATCCAGCGAGGAGGAGTGACGAAGCCGCAGCCGGAAAAGCGAAGGTACAGTAGAAAGGATACTCTTGAGGTGGGCTCCTATGGGGGCGCACGCTTCGACAGGAAAGCTCTTTGAAAGTAGCAAGCCGAGGGGCGGTAAACTCGTAAAACTGCCGCACAAAAGAACTGACAACAATAAAGTTGCAGCCCCGGCATTGGCGTTCGCTTAATGCCGGCCCCGGTTCCACGAGAATCGGGCATCGGTCCTCTCTTCCCGCAGGAGGATAACCGGTGTCATATCGCGGGATCGCTCGCCCCAAGGGGTTCCCCATACCGGCGAGTTAAACCATCGGGAACGATTTTGCTCTCTTTTCGAGAACTAAGCTTGTAGAATACTCTCAAATAATTTCTTGGACGAGGGTCCAATCCCTCCGCCTCCACAATCAAAAAGGCCGGCATTCATGCCGGCCTTTTTGATTGGTTGCTGCAGAGCGACTCGCGACGGTCCATTCCCTCCCCGTTTGCATTTTGGCGCATTTTTTATTAGTATTCTCGTATCGCTTATCAAAGACCATACAGACCAGCGCCCACCCCGCGGCAGAGAATAAACGGGGAAATAACGGCCATTGAGCTTCGTGTCATCGATGAATCGGGAGAAAATCTCGGCGTCATGAAGAAAGAAGAAGCTCTTGCGAAGGCCATGCTCGCGGGACTCGACCTTATCGAGATCGCTCCGCAAGCCGTGCCCCCCGTCGCGAGGATCATGAGCTTCGATAAATGGCGGTATCAAAGGGAAAAAGAAGAAAAGCGATCGAAGCAGGCACAAAAACAAAAAGAACTGAAGCAGGTGCAGATCTCAGCCCGGATCGCCGAGAACGACATGGCGATGAAAGCGAAACAGGCCGAGAAATTCCTTGCGGAAGGCCACAAGGTTGAAATTCACCTCCGGCTCCGGGGAAGAGAAAAGGCGAACAAAGAATGGGCACTGGGACGCATAAAAGAATTCACGGGGAAAATAACCATACCGTACCAAGTGACCATGGAACCGCGGCAAGGAGGAAGAGGATACCTCATGCAAATAACCAAGAAATAATATGAAGAAAAGCGTATCAAAAAGGATCAGAATAACGAAATCGGGCAAGGTTCTTCGCCGGGCAATGGCCCTGGGCCATTCGCGGGCGAATAAAAGAACGGTGCAGATCAAGCGCAAAAAAAATGCCCGCACCTTGGGAAACGTCGATGTACAAAAACTTATCAATAACTAATGCCAAGAGTAAAACGAGGCACAATTGCCCATAAAAAAAGAGAAAAGCTCCTCAAAAAGAGCAAAGGGTATAAGTGGAGCCGAAAATCAAAGGAGCGCGCCGCACGCGAAGCGCTTCTTCATGGTCTTGCGAGAAAGCTAAAGGGCAGAAAGGAAAAGAAGAGGGCTTACCGCACGCTTTGGGAAACCGAAATCAATGCGGGAGCGAGACTCCAAGGCACGACCTACAGCAAGCTCATCGGTGCGTTGAAAAAGGCAGATATCAAACTCGACAGAAAGATCCTTGCCGAACTTGCCGGCAACGAACCGGACACTTTTAAAGCAATAATCGACTCCCTTAAGGGGTAGTCGTCTGCTTCTTCGGCTGCTGCACCTTCCTTGTAATGGAGGTGTACGCTTTTTTGAGATTCGATTTCAAATTCGGGGCCTTCAGCATCCGCAAGGCATCTTTGTAGAGGAACCAGCCGTACCCTTGATGTTCCCGCGGCACGATGGTAACCGACTGCGTTTTCGTTTCCGCCAAATAGTAGATCACGAGGCGCGGGATCCGCTTTTTTTCCTTCGTATAAAAGACAAATCGATCGGAAACCTTGAACCAGTTGATGAACCGCAAGTTCGGCGCTTTGATGCCCGTTTCTTCCTCGACTTCCCGCAAGGCTGCCTTAAAGCTCTTTTCTCCTTCGGCCAGCTTCCCCTTCGGGAAATTCCAATAACTGCCCCCGTGGTACAAGAGCAGAAACTTTATCCCTTCCTCCGCCCGCCTGAAGATGATCACGCCTGCGGAGATCGAAAGGTCGCCCTCTTTTTTATTACTCACCGATGATTGGTCCGGCATGGTCTCGTAAAATAGGTTGTTTTAACGTTTGTTTCGGTAAAATGAGGTCCGGCACCATAAAGAGAAGGATCGCTCCAGCAAATGCCGCAAGGGATCCCAAAATGAAGATGAAATCAAACCCCAAGAGGAGCGCAATGCCACCGCCAACGAATGCCATGACGGAAGAAATGATGTCGATGCCGAAGTGGTCGAGCGTCCACTCGAGCGAGTAGTGATCTTTATCCAAATGCCTCGAAAAGATCGCCGGCCAGGAAGAAGAATACAGAGCGAACGCAAGACCCTGTACCACCATGGAAGCGAGAAGCGCCGGAACGCTCCGGACGGCCAAAAAGATCAAACACACGAGGCCGCCGAGTAAAAGTCCGATGAGGAGGGCGTAAAAGTCATCCTTTTCCCCCTCATGCTTGTCCAAGTAGAACGAAATGGGCACTTCGGAGATCGCCTTCACCAAATAGTACAGCGCAGCAGCAGCTCCGACGGTAAATACGTTCGCCGCGCCGATCCGTTGCAATATGAAAACCGCAAAGATCGGAGAAATGAGCCCCCATCCTCCCCAAAACAAATAGTCGGAGAGGATGAAGAACCGCACTACTTTGTTCATCTTCATTTCGCCGAAGCTTATTTTAAAGCGAGGGAATTTCATGGGTTCGATAGTTAGAGACTAGCCTTTTGAAACTTGAAAATCAAATGCCCCGTTTTGGAACGTAATGGTAACCGTGTCGCCGTTGCCGAGGCTTCCATCGAGGATCTTGTTCGCTAAAACGCTTTTAATGTCATCGGATATGACCTTCCGCAAGGGGCGCGCGCCGAAAACCGGATCGTACCCCCGCCTTCCAAGCTCACCCAATACCGCATCGTCGTATACGATATCGATGCCCTTATCCTCCCCCAACGCCTCCTTCAATTCATTGACCGACAATCCGGCGATCTTCTTGATCTCGTCTTCCTTCAAGTCCCTGAAAACGACGATATCCGAGAACCGATTCAAGAGTTCGGGCCTGAAAAAATCGGACAGCTTTTGCTTCAATTCGCCTGCAATATCCTCGACCCGCTTTCCTTTTTCAATCTCCGATTTTATGAAGTCGGAGTTGGCATTCGACGTCGCGATAATGATGGTATTTTGGAAATCGACAGTCTTCCCCAAGCTGTCGGTCAGCCGCCCGTCGTCGAATACTTGAAGGAAAAGGTTCAAAACGTCGGGGTGGGCCTTTTCAAACTCGTCGAGCAGCACCAAGGTATAAGGATTATCAGAAACGGCGTCGGTCAACGTTCCGGTCTTCGATCCGTCGGGAGTGCCGATCAGCCGGAAAATGCTCGTCTTGTCCTGATACTCGGACATATCGAAGCGCTGCATGGCCGTTTTTGAACCGAACTGCACTTCCGCAAGGATCTTCGAAAGTTCGGTCTTTCCAACGCCGGTCGGACCAACAAAAAGAAATGCGGCGATCGGTCCCCCCTTCCGAGAAAGCCCGCTCCGATACTCCCGAAGCGCCCGAGCAACCGCGGAAACTGCCGCGTCCTGATTGATGAGCTTTTTATGAATGACATCCTCGAGCCCCAAAAGCTTCGAGGCTTCGTCCGCCGTAACCCTTTGGATCGGAATTCGCGAAAGGTTTTCCGCAACCATATCCACGTCTTGAACAGAGATCGATTTCTTTTTGTTTTCGACCGCCTCGGCAAGCGTTTGCTTCAGGAGATCGACGGCGCTTCCCGGCAAAAGCTTTGCGTGAAAATACCGCTTCGCAAGATAGACGGATTCCTTAATGACGCTGAAGGGGACGAAAACGCGGTACTGCCGCTCGAGGAGAAGGCTTTGGTAGATCAAGAATTTGACGGCTTCTTCTTCACTGATCTCGTCGACCCGGACCACCTCGAATTGTTCGAGAAAATCAGACCGCGGCTCGATGTATGTTTTGAATTCACGGGGATACGTTTCACCGATCACGGGAATGGCCGCGCTTTTTACGATCGGCAAAATAATATCGATCGCATTCACGGTTTCTTTCGACGTTCGGAAAAGGTCGTGCATATTAGGGACAAAGAGAACGATATTCCCCGCAAGAAGGATCTCCTCGGTGATGTCGTTCAAGCGAGCGGTCAAAACCTCCGGCGTAGCATTCCCCAAGAGATTGCCGATCTCGAGGGACACCAGCCGCTTGTCAAAGAGTTCTTCGGGAACTTCGTCTTTTATAATGGAAAACGCCAAATGATCGATAATGGTCGACTTTCCCGCCCCTGCTTCGCCGACCAAAATGGCGTTCGGCTTCCCGGGCCGCGCGATGACCTGAAGGAGCTCCTCATATTCTTTTTCGTGGCCAATGAGAAAACCGACGGCTTCGGAGCGCGCCAAGTCGGTAAGGTCCGTCGAAAATTTGTCGAGCGTCGGCGTCGGCCGGGCCGTCCAAGCACGATTCATGGTCCGATGCCTCAAGAATCCCGGCTGGTGGGCAAAGCCGCCGATGATCTTCGGCATGAACCGCGGGGCGCCGAATATCTTCCGCCATTTGCCGAACACTACCGCGGATTCGACGTCCTCCTTTTTAATGCCTGATGCAATGAAAACCTTTTCAAGGTCGGCGTCGCCGACATCGAAGATGCCGGCAAACAGATTTCGAGGATAAATAAAAACATCGTTATGGCTGCGCGCATTTTCATATGCCCGGGACACCAAATCGCCCAAAACCGAAAGATAACTTTCTTTCGAAAACTTTCCCTTGCCATCAAAAGCGACGGCAGCTTTTTGGAGAAGGATCTCGGGTTTCACATCCAAGCGCTTCAAAATTTCACAGATATCGTCACGCTCAACGAGAAGTTCTAAAAGAACGAGATAAAAACTCACATTGGCCCCTTTCGATTTTCTGAATGCGGAGCTTAAAATGCGGTATGAGGATGGCGTCAGAGCGTCGCCGACGTTCCCTTTCCCGCGCCCGATCTCCACAAGGTTCCGCTCGCCGTCCCCAATGTGCATGGCTCGATCGGCAAGAAACAAAGCAAAAAGAATGCCGAGAGCGATAAGCCTCGCGTTCTGCGACAAGAGTAAAACCAGCGTCACGGCAACCACGACGACATATGCCGAATAACCGAGGAGCCGCGCGAGAAAATCACCCGCTTGGCTCAAAAATATCCGTTTGCTTTTAAAATACAGATCAGACATGGAATACGCCCAAAAATACCGCGACCAGGACCGGCGGGATCAAAAGCCAAATAATGTACAAGGCAACGGCTGCAAAAAAGACGATCGCATAAAAGACTGAGGCGACCAAGATCCGCACCGCCCTCAGAAAGAACCCCAGAACGTAACCGGCGAACGTGTAGTCCTTATAGAGCGGAGTAAAAAGATTTTTGAGGGTTATTTTCCATGCCAAGACCTTGTCGAAATCGTGCAGCCGATCGAGGACGTAATTGGAGTATAACTTCGCGCTTCGAACGTACCAATGCCTTAAAAAATCAACGATCCGCCACAGGAACTTCTGCACCACATACGCAAAAACCATACACTATTTATTATAATGGCTAATTTCTAATTAGCGAACTCCGCTTTGCCGAACAAACCGTCTCGGAGGACGAGCGGCCATGGTGCCGTGCAGGATGCATCTTTTCGGAACCGGGCGTTCGCCATCTCCTGCGGATGGCGCCGCCCTGCGCTCTCGTGTCGCTGAATCTGCTTCGCAGATGCCAAGCTCAGCGACACTCCGAGAGCTTCCTGAAAGATGCATCCCGCACGGCGAGCGAGTCCGAGAGCGAGCGCAAATTTCTCGGTGGGAAATTTGATAGCGTGTTTGAGAGGTAAAGCGGAGTTCGTGGTTATATATACCGCACCTCCTCTTCTAGCATAATGCCGAATTTCCTATATACCTTCTTCCTTAAAATATTTGCGAGCTTCCGCACGTCGGCGGCCTTCGCGCGCCCCTTATTGACGAAGAGGTTCCCGTGGAAAGAAGCGATCTCGATACCCCCAACGCGCATCCCCTTCGAACCGACCGACTCCAAAAGGTATCCGGCCGGTATTTTTCCATCGATGATTTTCGATCGGTCGATCCTTTCAAGGGATTTTCGCGGAACATCGGCGACGAGGACATTCTTAAAGAAACTTCCGGGACATTTGATCCCCGGCTTGTACTTTTTCTCGCGTATCGCAATGATATGCCTCGAGATCCGTCTCAAGGCCGCCGCATTCCCCGCCTTGAATCCAAGCCGAATCCGCAAAACAAGCCACTGCCGTTCTTTAAAGACGCTTTGGCGATAAGCGAAGTTGCACTCGCGTTTCGAGATCCACCGCTTTTTTTTACCGTCCCAAATTTCAACGGACTTGACGATCTCGGCGATGGAGTGGCCGTATGCACCGGCATTTCCGACGACCGCACCACCGACCGTTCCCGGTATCCCCGAGAGCGTCTCGAGCCCCGAAAGTCCCCGGCCGATGGATTTTTTCACAACTTCGCCGAGAAGGACGCCGCCGTCCGCCACACACTCTTTTCCTTGAAAAGAGATTTTCCCTCCAAAAAACCGCAAAACAAGCCCCTTCAACTTTCCATCGGGAAAGACAGTGTTGCTTCCCCCCGCAAATATCGTGAGGGGTATCTTATTTTTTTTCGCCCATTCTGCAATATCGACGAATTTCTCGGGCGTCTCGGCAATGGCAAGATACTCAGAAACTCCGCCGATCTTGAACGTCGAAAGCGGAGCGAGTTTTGCGTCTTTTTTGATCTTAAATTGAGTGAAAGCCTCCGGCCGAGTCATCAAATTACCCTTCAGTATATGCTAAACTGAAGGTGTTCACAAATGGAAGAAAAACTCATCGAGAGCATCTCCGGCGTTCGGGGCGTAGTCGGTAAAACACTCACCCCCGACGTCGTCGTGCGGTATGCCGAAGCTTTTGCGAGATTTTCGAAACGCGGGACGATCGTTATCGGACGCGACGGGAGATATCACGGCGCTTCCCTCTATGACATCCTCCGGGGAACACTCATTGCAGGCGGCTGCCGAGTGGTTGACATCGGCGTCTGCCCGACGCCGACCGTGGAACTTGCCGTCCTGCACTCCCGCGCGGCGGGCGGCGCCATTGTGACCGCAAGTCACAATCCGCAAGAATGGAACGGCTTGAAGTTCCTCAATAAAGCCGGCGTTTTCCTGAATGCCGAGGAAAACAAAAGGCTTCTTGCGTGCGCCGCGGAAGGGCCGGCGTATCCCGGGTACCGGTCGGTTGGATCTCTCAACGACGGATCCTTCTTCGTCCGCGATCACATTGAGTGCATCCTCGCAATGAAAGCGATCGACGTGCCGTTGGTAAGAAGAAGAAAATTGAAGGTTGTCGTCGACGCCGTCAACGCTTCGGGCTCCCTCATTGTTCCGGAACTTCTCCGCGGACTCGGCTGCAAAGTCGTTGCCATGAATTGCGAGCCAACCGGCGTATTCCCCCGAAAACCGGAACCGCTCCCCGAAAACATCACCGCCGTCATGAAGCGAGTGCGGAAAGAAAAGGCGGACCTCGGCGTCGTCGTCGACCCGGATGCCGACCGGCTCGTCCTGGTAACGGAAAAAGGGGAACCCTTCAATGAGGAATACACCATCGCTCAAGCCGTCGACCTTGTCTTCAAAAAAATACCGAAACAAAAACGGATCGCCGTCGTGAATCTCTCGACGACCCGGGCCGTTGATGAAATAGCGAAACGGTGGAACGGCAGGGTTCTTCGATCGGCCGTCGGTGAAATCAACGTAGTACAAAAGATGAAAAAGGTGCATGCGACGATCGGCGGCGAAGGCAGCGGCGGCGTCATCCTCCCCGAGGTTCATTACGGACGCGACGCCTTGGTCGGCATTGCGCTTGCACTCGAAAACCTCGCCGAATTTGGCGGGACGCTCTCTGAATACAAAAAAACGCTTCCATCGCTTGAGATCGTAAAAAAGAAAATCGGCATCGGAAAAAGAAAACCCGACGCCGTGATCGAAATGCTCAAAGACCGATTTTCAAAGTTCAAGATAAACACCGACGATGGATTGAAAGTCGATGCTCCGGACTACTGGATCCACGTCAGAAAATCGAATACGGAACCCGTGATGCGCATTATTGCAGAAGCGAGGACCAAACGAGAAGCCGAAATTCACATCGCCGAAATCGAGCACATCATGGAAAAACAACGAGGAGGGTTACGCTAGCGCGCACCCTCCCGCTTTTTGGGATCGGCTTCATTCTTCCAGATGGCCGACCGACCCACCTTCAAGCCGATCGAACTGGAAAAAAACCTCTTTTGCATCCGGATTATTCTTCTCCTTCACGCTGAACCCAAGGGGGTGGATCTCAAGGTCTATCTTATCCTCGAGGAAGCTTTTAATCACTGCGTCAAAGAGATACTCCTCTTCTCTTCTCGTCAACTTGTCGCGTTCCATGATGCCTCCGATGTTTTATTGCCGGTAAGTTCTAATACTTATTATAGCAGTGCGCCCACGAGGAATTGAACGTCGCTTTGCTCCCTAACACCTTGCGGTTTTAGTATTTCCACCACGGGGAAACTCCCGTTTCCCCGACCCCCTTCCCGTTCAATTCAGTGCGCCCACGAGGAATTGAACCTCGATTTTATCCTTCGGAGGGATACGCTCTATCCGTTGAGCTATGGGCGCTCACACCCATGATGATACCGAGGGTTAACCAAAACATCAACTGGCCGGACTCCAAATCCCAAAAAAAGTGGTCCACCATCCCAAAAGCAAGCCACGAAACGCCGAGAACGAGCGGAAAGAAAAGATCTAAACCCTGCTCGCTCTTCCGCTCTTTCCAAAACTCTTTTGCTGCGGGCCAAAAAACACTCCACAGAAACCCGACAAACAAAGCGAGCCCAACGAGACCCGTTTCCGATGCAATAAGGAGATAGAGATTGTGCGCCGGCTGCCATTGCCAACTCGAATGCATGCCTTGGCCTTGATACAATCCCGCCGTAAGGCCGGCAAGAACTTCGTTGCCGACACCGACGCCGAAAATCGGATGCGATCGGATGAGATCGAACGCTATCAGTCCGTAATCGACCCGATATGTCACCGAGGGTTCGGTAAGAGAAACGCTGTCCCGCGCCGTGGCAAGCCCCCTGAAACCGAACGCGGAAAAGACGACGAAAAGGAGGAGGATGCCGATCAAAAAGAGCGACCGCCGCCTCAAAAAAGCCTCGGAAAGCCCGTAGACGATCGTCGTCCCAACGGCGAAAACAAAAACGGCAAGCCCCGACCGGGAAAAAGTAAGGAGGATTGCCGAAAGAATGAGAAAAAGAGCGGCGACGATCCCGAGCCTTTTCAACGCATCCCGCTTCTCATCGCCAGTCCTCGAAAAAACAAAGAGGAGTGCGACAAATCCAAAAACCAAGAATCCCGCAAGAATGTTCGCATGCGGCATCGTGCCGTAGATCCGCAAAAAATCGCCGAAGGCGGTCGAGGCCCGCGCAACTCCTTCCGTCATGGGGCCGAGAACGGATTCGCCGAGAATGCGAAGGCCCACGCTCGCTTGATCCCTGAATTGCAGAAGGCCGACGACGGCTTCGGCGACGGCGGAACACCCAAGAACCAAGAAAGTATTTTTCAAGTTTAAAAAACCGTCGCTCATCATGCGGGCAATGATAAGAGCGAAAAGAGCGAAAAGAGCGAGATGAAAAAACGCATAAACGGCCAAACCAAGACTCAAGGAGAAAAAGACGGAAACAAGGGCGGCAGCGAGGAACGACAGAAGCCACCACGCCCGCCGATCGAGCGATATTTTCCTCAAATTCAGGACGACAAAAAACAAAACAATGATATCAAGGCCGTACAGGAAGAATGAACCGTAGGAAATCGGGATCTTGAACGGCTCGGGAAAGGAAGTGATAAACTTTTTGGTTCCGATTGGAACCAAAAAAACCAAGAGATAAAACAGCAACTTGTTCAGCGAATTTTTCATTCGTTTTAAGAATACCAGATCCATCGGCCTTACATCACGTACACCCGGTCACCTTCTCGGACCTTGTCTTTTACCTTGATGCCTATTTCATCCCCCGGTCCGGCCTCGCGCACGGATTCATGCTCGATCTGGATGGATTGCACAACGTCGTCGAAATCGGTCGTCGCGCCGACGAATCGCACGGTATCGCCGACCTTGACCGGCTTTACGAGCTTCATGGCGGCAACGCCGACATGGCCAAAGTAATGCGTTACGATACCGACCATGACGGCCTTTCCGGCATCTTGGGAATTTGGCATAGCATTTTCGCCTTTCTTACCCGACCTTTCCCGATAACTTAAAGAATTTTTCCGTGAATGCCGTCTCTCTTCTCTTCAATCTCAACCAACTTCATCACTTGATCCAAAAGTTTCGAGGGGTCGTTCGAAAAAACGACATTCGACGATCCGCGGTGGGCCTTTTCGAGGATTTCCCGGAGCATGTCGGCCGTTCCGCCGGTACCTTCCAAAACGCCGATCGGCTTATGATCTTCAAAGCCAATGGTAAATTCATTCAGGGTCCCCATCCTGCCGCAAATGGTGATGATGGCATCGGCCGATCTCGTCAAGAGCAAATTCCGCCCCGAGTAATCAAAGCCGGTATAGACAATAAGGTCGTGATAATCGAGCGGTAAATGGTACGTCTTCACGTGGGCAAGCTTTGAAACCGCCGGCGAAAGTCCAATCACGATGCCGCCGGCTTCCTTCGCGCCTTTTGCCGCCCAGTACGGCATTCCCGTCGTTGCACCCGTCACGAGGATCAAATCGCGTTTCGCGATCTCCCGGCCGATGGCCTCGGCCTTCTCAAATGAATCTTTCGAACAGTGTCCGGTTTCAGCGGCGCCGGAAACGCAAATTTTATATTTCAAATGATAGGTATGGTTGTGATTTTCGAATCTTCCCAATCCATCCTTTTTCCCTTGTTCTTTTTCCTTCGATTTTTTGATAGGCATACTCGAATTATAACAGCACCGAATCCCCCCGTGAAGGAGCGAGGACGTCGAGGGAAAATTTTTCCTTGATCCTTTCCGCAAGGACGTCGGAAGCATTCCCGTCGCCTTGGACCACAAAGACCTTTTTCACACCCTTCCCCAACCGAAAAACCCAATCGAGGAGCTGACTTTGGTCGGCGTGAGCCGAATAACCGCTGATCGAAAGGATCGTCGCCTTTACCTCGACGGCTTGGCCGAGGATCTCGACGCGGCGTTCTCCATCCAAAAGCCTCCGCCCCAAGGAATTCACCGATTGATACCCGACAATAAGGAGTGTGCTCCGAGGATCGGAAAGATAACGGACCTCATGGTGTAAAATCCTTCCGCCGTTCGACATCCCGGCGCCAGCTATCACGATCTTGGGCGGCTGGACATCGTTGATCTTTTTCGACTCTTCTTTCGTAAGCGTCGTCGTAAGGCCGGGAAAATCAAAAATATTTCCGCCCGACCGCACCACATCAATGAAGCCTTCGTTGAAATACAACGGGTTTTGGGAATACTTCCGATAGACATCCGTAAGCTTAATGGCAAGAGGGCTGTCGACGAAAACCGGCACGGCGGGGATTTCTTTCTTCTCGACCATGTCATTCAACTCGAAGAGCATCTCTTGGGTCCGCTCGAGAGCGAAGGCAGGGATCATAAGGACGCCTCCTCGGCGGACGGCACCTTGAACATCCTCCCGCAATATCTCCTTCCGCTTATCTAAATCCTCATGGATCCGGTCGCCGTATGCGGACTCCACAAGCGCATAATCGGCATCCATCGGATACTCCGTCCCCGTAATAAGGGGTGACGGATTGTTCCCGAGGTCGCCGGAAAAGACGATCTTTTTCCCCTCAACCGACACCACAAGCGAAGACGAACCTAAAATGTGGCCCGCATTGAAAAATTCCACTGAAAACGGCCCGACCGCAACCGTCTTATGATATGCAAATCCTTGCCACAGGCCGAGCGTCCGATCGATATCATCATCGTCGTAGAGCGGCCGATGGCCTCCTTTTGCCGCTTCTTCACCGAACAAATGCGCCGTATCTTCAAGCATGGGCAAAGCAAAATCCTTGGTCGGCTCCGTTGAATAAATTGCCCCGCGAAAACCATCCTTCACAAGCTTAGGAAGGCGACCGATGTGATCGATGTGGGCATGCGTCACAAAAACCGCCTGCACCTCGCGCGGATCATACGGGAACTGCTCATAATTCAAATCTTCGCAAAAGCTTTCCCCCTGATTCAATCCGCAATCGACGAGGATCTTTGTATCACCGGATTCCAAAAGATAATTGGAACCGGTGACGATCTTGGCCCCGCCGCAAAAAGTAAGCTTCATCCCGCCATTATACCCCGCTTTGCTCGTTCGCAAAACGTTCGGCGACAAGCTCTTTTACAATTTCCCTCTCATTCCACGGAATCGTCCTCTTTTTTGCAATATGAATAGAAGACTCGCTTCCCTTTCCGGTTGCAACGACAACGTCCCCCGGCAAAGCCCCATAGAGAGCCTTCCGGAGAGCTTCACGGCGATCGAGGACCTTCCAGTAGTTCTTTGAAATTTGGAACTTGGAATTTGGGATTTGCAAAAGTCCGGCCTCTATCTCATGTATGATGGCTTCCGGGTCTTCGTCGTAAGGATCTTCGTCGGTCAAAATAACTTCGTCGCAAAATTTTGCGGCGATGCCGCCCATAACCTTCCGCTTCCATTTATCCCGCCCGCCGCCGGCGGAACCAAGAACACAGATCAATTTTCCACCGGATTCTTCAGCGAACGAGCTTTGCGCAGCCGAATAAATCTTCTCGAGCGAGTCCGGAGTGTGGGCATAATCGACGATCGCCGCGAACGGTTCCTTCACCACAAGATCAAACCGCCCCGGCGTTCCGGTGAATTCCCGAAAGGCCTTTTGGACCGCCGCAAGCGGCACGCCGCGAACGGTCGCAAACCGGAGGGCGGCAGCAGCATTTAAAATGTTGAAATCGGGCATAAGCCAATCGGCGATCGCCCGGCGGCCGGAAGCAGTCTTAAGATCCCATCCCCACGACTCCGCTTCACGGACGAAATATTGCCTGTCAAACGGGAAGATTTCGGCATCGGGAGCGCCTTCGACGGCGCGGATGAAATAATCCTTGTTTTCATCTTCGGCGTTCACAAAAAACTGCTTTGGCCTTTTGCGTGACCGAAGGACATCTTGAAAAAATCTGACCTTGGCCGCCCGATAATTCTCGAACGAACCGTGCGATTCGATATGTTCGGGAGAAAGGTTCATAAAAAATGCCGCATCCCAATCGATGAACCGATCGCGCCACTGAACGACGCCCTGTGAAGTGACTTCCACAAAGGCATATTCGGCACCCGCGCGGACCGCATCCCTCAAGAAGCGCTGAATAAAAAACCTACCCGGCATGGTATTGCCCGAGACCTTTTTTGTCTCAGAGCCGACGATCCGCCGCTTCACGGAAGAAAGAAGGGCTGTTTTTTTTCCAGCCGATTCCAGAATGGCATTCAAAAGTTCGAGTGTGCTCGATTTTCCCTTTGTGCCGGTAACGCCGATGACCGTGAGATGCCGGCTCGGCCGGCCGTATATGACATTTCCGAGAAACGCCAGCAAAAAATGATAAATTTTCCTCATTTTTTTTCACCCAACACCTTCAGGGCCCCCCGGAGCTTTTCTTCAACGCCCGCATTGGGAACGTCGTTCATCGCGGAAAGCACCC
Organism: bacterium; assembly: GCA_021825465.1. Classification (GTDB taxonomy): domain Bacteria; phylum Patescibacteriota; class Minisyncoccia; order UBA6257; family GWB1-50-10; genus JAKAHT01. Next base: position 28,579 of record JAKAGX010000002.1, read on the forward strand.
CTTTTACCGTACGCCGGTCATATCCCAATCCTACGAGGGCATCTTCAACCTCGACGTTCACTTCGGTCGCCTTATCGAGCCCCTTCACCTCAGAAACGTTGATCTTATTCTGAAGTTCCAAGATGATCCGTTCCGCGGTCTTCTTTCCAATGCCCGGGGCGCGCGACAAGACGTCGGCTTTTTTACCGACAATCGCCGCCATGACATTGGGGAACGAGTCCAGATCAAGAATGAGAAGCGCCGTCCGGGGGCCGACGCCGGAGACCGTGATGAGCATCTCGAAAAATTTCAGCTCCCCTTCGTTGAGAAAACCGTAAAGCTCCAGCGCGTCCTCTTTGACGTGGAGGTGCGAGTAGACAAAGACTTCTTCGCCCCTCGGCGGGAGCTTGTACAACGTTTCAGCATTGGAGGATACCTTGAACCCGACGCCGCCGACGTCAATGACAAAGAAATTTTCCTTCTTTTCGACAATCTTTCCGGAAAGCGAGTATATCATCACCAATCATTATACCTTCCGGAAACAGATACTGGATAGTGGATACCGAATATTTTATTGACATATCCCCCCGCAAAAGGTACTATATATCTACTTATATGCCTATCACGAAATCAGCAAAAAAGGCGCTCCGAAAAAGCTCCCGAAGGCGCGAAATGAACCTCGGAAGAAAGAAAAAAATGAGATCCGAGATCAACGCTTTCAAAAAGCTCGTCGACGCCGGAAAATTTGACGAAGCAAAGAAGGCTCTCCCGACCGTCTATCAAGCCCTCGATAAAATGTCCAAGGTTAAATTCATCAAAAAGGGGAGGGCAAATCGGCTGAAATCGAGGCTTTCCAAAAAACTCAATTCAGCTCAAAACAAAGTCAAGTAACGCTTCCGGGAGGTCCAATTTCCCGCTTTTCACCGAAACATCGTACGTCGCAAGGCGTGCGATTTCTTTTCCGGCTGCCTGGAGCGCCAGCGAATTGAAGATATGGCCGGAGTCGGCGCCTTCCAAAAACAGCTTTTCAAGAAAGACGATCTTTTCCGTCCATCGTCCCGCCCCAATGATCCTCCGCGAAAGCGTCCACACCTCGTCGAAGTTCGGAAACGAAGAAATCTTGTTCAAATCCTCCAAGGAGACGGTCTTTTTGCCGAGAAATCCGGCTTTTTCTATTTCGCTCGCCGCAATCCAACTCCTCCCTTCTTTTTTGCCGGCCAAGTAATCGAGGAAAAACGAAAGGGCGTCGGGGGAAAAAGAAAACCCTCTCTTTTCCGTCTCATCCGACACGAACGAAGAAAGGCTTCGCCCCGCGAGTTCCTCGAACTCGTAGGACGTGACGGGTTTTTCAAGAAGAAAGCCGAACGCCTTCAGCGGCTTTCCCCGATCCAAAACAAAAAGATGAACCGAAGGATCGGCAGCCTCTTCTTTTAAAAATTTTATCCATTCCTTGTCCGCAAGCGACCCGCCTTCTTCCACGGTCGCGATCTTCAATCCGCCGAAGATCGATTGTTGCCGGCAAAAATCCTTTACCCCCCTCCACGCATCGGGATTTTCTTCCACGTCGGCATCCATCCGTTCGCTTATTTCCCCTTCTTCAAGACGACCAATGAGTTCCGCAAATTTCGCGTTTCGCCGCAGTGAATCGGGGCCGAATAAATATGTGATCATCTCTTTTTCATAATTGTACAACAAAAAACGGCGTATCCCACAAGGGCAGGATACGCCGCTCTAAATTGTGCTCACTGGGTGGATGCCCAGAGCCTTCCTTGGCTCAAATGAACCGTCCAGATTCTCGTCGGGGGGTTATAAGAATTTCCCGTAAAGACCTGGGAAACGCTCTGGTAAGACCCCCGGACTTGGGCCGTGATGGACATCGTGGGATATTGGGTATAATCCCAATAAAAGAACCACGATCCGCCCGGGGGGACATCGTTGGCATAAAATTCATCCCCCCACCGACCCGCCTGACGAAAGTCGATGGCAACGCCGGTGTTGTTGATGCACCTCACGCCGCCGAACGTGATCGGGAATCCGCCTTTTTGGATCACCTTCCCCTGCCCCACGTCGACAACGGTCAACTGAAGGGGATAAAAAGCCATGCATCCGCCAAACACTGCCGCGAATGCCAGGACGGCGGCAAACATTCCTATTCTCGTTTTCATTTTATACCTCCACCGATCTACATCGGTATTTTATTTCAGAAACTCTGTGTTATTTAAAACTTTATGTGCTGTCTTTATGTTGCGATTATACATCTTTTTTGAAAAAACGTCAATAACCGTTACGAATCACCAAAATTACGCTATAATGCAACCAATGCTTCAATCGAAAAAAGACGTGGAAGAGGCCCTCCAAAGACAGCGGCGCGAAGCGGAGGAAAACGACGCGAAGCGGCGCGCCGCGGAGCGCGGGTTCCCCTACCTCGACCTCATATCGGCGAAGGCGCCGACTGAAATCCAAGCCATGTCCCTCGTTCCGGAAAACGAGGCGCGGGAAGCGCTTCTCGCACCCCTCCAAATTTCGAGAAAGAAGCTTCGCATAGCCGTCTTCGACCCCGAACTCCCAAAAACAAAAGAGCTTCTCGAAAAACTCAAGGAAGCCCATGAGGTTTCCGCGAACGTCTCGTCGATGACGAGCCTTGCCCACGCGTGGAGCTACTACCGGTACGTGGTCCCCGAAAAAGAGATCACCGGCAAGGTGGACATCAATGAAAAGACGCTGAATGAATTGAGGGAAAAAATAAAGAGCTTGGAAAACCTGAACGCGGAACTTGCCGGATTTTCGAGCCCTTACCTTTCACAGGTCCTCGAGATCATTCTCTCGGGAGCGATCGCGCTCGGCGCTTCCGACATCCACCTCGAACCGACGGAAGAACACGGGACTCTCCGGCTCCGCATCGACGGCCTTCTTCATACCGCGTACGACAAGTTCAACCTCATGATGTATCGATCGATCGTCACGAGGATCAAGCTGCTTTCAAGCCTGAAGCTCAATGTTTCGAACGAACCGCAGGATGGACGGTTCACTATCGGCCTTTCCGACCGCAACATCGAAATCAGAACCTCCATCATCCCCTCCGACTACGGGGAAACGGTGGTGCTCCGGCTCCTGGACCCGAGAGCGCTCAAGGTCAACCTCGAGGAATTAGGGTGGCGGCCCGACGATCTCGCGATCGTTTACGATGAAATCAAAAAACCGAACGGCCTCATTTTAAATACCGGCCCGACCGGATCGGGAAAAACAACGACGCTCTATGCGTTCCTCCGGAAGGTCTTCAAGCCCGAAATGAAAATCATCACCGTCGAAGATCCGATCGAATACCATCTGCCGGGCATCTCCCAAACACAAGTTGATGCGGCTGCCGGGTATACGTTCGCTTCCGGCCTCCGATCTATCTTGCGACAAGACCCGAACGTCATCCTGGTCGGCGAGATCAGGGACAAAGAAACGGCCGACATCGCCCTCAACGCTTCTTTGACCGGCCACTTGGTCTTTTCAACACTCCACACGAACGATGCCGTCGGCGCCATTCCTCGCCTTATCGATCTCGGGGTGCCAACGAACATCTTGGGGCCGTCTCTCAGCCTCATTATCGCGCAGAGGCTTGTACGGGTCCTCTGCAATGCATGCAAAACGGAAGTCAAACCAGATGAAGCCTTGAAAAACAAAATACAATCGTTTTTAAACGCCGTTCCGAAAAGGGTGGACAGGTCCCCCTACGCGGACTACAAGATCTACGAAAGCCGCGGGTGCGACCAATGCGGGCACATCGGCTATAAAGGAAGGACGTCGATCTTCGAACTCTTTTCCGTGGACGAATCGGTCGAAGGAGCGATCTACAAAAACCCGACCGAAATGGAATTGAAAAAACTCGCGAAGGACAACGGCATGGTCACCATGCAAGAAGACGGCGTTTTGAAGGTGCTGCGCGGCACGACAAGTTTTTCGGAAGTCGAACGATTGACCGGACCGATCGCGTGGTAGACAAACTCCCGAACGGCGAAATAAAATTCCCCGAGCACGTACATGCTCGGGGAATTTCTTCTCGCTGATGAAAGGTCTGTGGGCATAATGCCGTAAGGAGAGGCTTTATTAAGATTCGCTCGAGGAGGTGCCCAGCCGGAACCAAGCAGTCCGAAATCTGGAGCAAATCTCCTGCCCACAGGCCTCTCATCAGTGACAGGCCCTATATTAGCATAAACGGTTTTAAATGTCAACCCTCGAAGAAACCGGCCCAGTGGGTGTATAATAAGAGAGAAAATAAGCAGATAAAATGCCTAAAAATCAAGAAAAGACCAATGTCCCCGACGAAACGCAGAGCATTGAACAGCTCCTCCGCCCGCAGAGCTTCGCGGAATATGTCGGCCAGGAGAAGATCAAAGATCACCTGAGGCTCATCTTGTCGGCGGCAAAAGGCCGGCACGAAAGTTCGGACCATCTGCTTTTTTACGGGCAAGCGGGACTTGGAAAGACGACGCTCGCTTACATCATCGGACAAGAAATGGGCGTCGGCGTCAGATCGACATCCGGACCGGCTCTCGAAAAACCGGGGGACATTGCGGCCATCCTTTCAAACTTGGAGCCGAACGAAATTCTCTTCATCGACGAGATCCACCGCATCAATAAATTGGTCGAGGAAATCTTTTACCCAGCCATGGAATCCCGAAAGCTCCATCTTGTGATCGGCAAGGGGCCGGCGGCAAAAACATTCACCTTGGACCTGCCCCCCTTCACCGTCATCGGAGCAACCACGAAAGTGAACCTTCTTTCGGCGCCTCTCCGTTCCCGCTTCGGCGCAACATTCAGATTGGATTATTACCAAGACGACGATATTGAAAAGATCATCAAGCGCTCCGCAAAGATATTGAACGTTGCGATAACCGACGGCGCCGTGCGCCTTCTCGCCGGAGCATCGCGGTTCACGCCCCGGGTCGCAAACCGACTCTTGAAACGCGCGCGCGACTATGCACAAGTGAAGGGGGTCCCGGAAATCGACGAAAACGTGGTACTGCGAACCCTTGAAATGCTCGAGATCGATCCTCGGGGACTTGAAAACGCGGATCGGGAGCTTTTGAACGTGATCATAACGAAATTCAGCGGCGGGCCGGTCGGTCTCAAAACGCTTGCGGCGTCCTTGAACGACGAAATGGACACGATTGAGGAAGTATACGAACCGTTTCTCATGAAACTCGGTTTCCTGCAACGAACGCCTTCCGGAAGGGTAGCAACAAAGCTTGCCTACGAGCACCTGGGACTCGAGAAAGAAAAGAAACTCTTGTGATCATCGAAGTTCGATCGAAAAACGAAACACTCGCGCTGGCAAAATTGTTCGCCGAGAGCATATCCCCAAACGAGAAGGGGCCGCTCGTCATTGCGCTCGAGGGCGACCTCGGTGCCGGAAAAACCACGTTCATTAAAGGGCTTGCGCGCGGGCTGGGCATCCGAAAAAACATCACAAGCCCAACTTTTCTTATGGTAAGAAGGTATGAAATCCCCCATCACCGAGGCGGCTTCAAAAATTTCTATCACGTCGATGCTTATCGGATGAGCTCCGCGCGCGACCTTGAAACGACGGGGCTCGCCGACGCTCTTCGCGACAAGCGGAGCATCATTGCCGTTGAGTGGGCCGACCGCATCCGAAAAAACCTCCCGCGGAAAGTCATCCGCATCGCGATCGCCCATCAAAAAGAAAACGAGCGAACAATCCTATTCTCGACAAAAAAATGAAAGAATTACTCCTTATCGACGCCAACTCGCTGATCCACCGGGCATTTCACGCCCTTCCTCCGCTCACGTCGGACAGCGGTGCGCCATCGGGCGCGCTGTACGGGCTTTCCAGTATTCTCCTGAAGACCCTCAAGGAGCAAAAACCGGACTATGTTGCGGCGGCATTTGATCGCCCCGAACCGACATTCAGGAAAGAAATGTTCGACGATTATAAAGGGACGAGACCGAAGGCGCCCGACGAACTCATATCCCAAATCATCGAAGCGAGGAAACTTTTCGAAACATTCGGAATAAGAACGTTCGAAAAGGCCGGCTTTGAAGCCGATGACATCATTGGAACTCTCGCCCGCCGGTTCGGAGCACATGAAGGACTTTCGGTCCGGATATTGACCGGCGACCTCGACACCCTTCAATTGGTGCAAGGGAAAAAAGTGGTGGTCGAGATCCTCAAAAAAGGCGTCAGCGAGACCATTGTCTATGACGAGGGGGCTGTCCAGGAACGGTACGGCCTGAAGCCGGAATTTTTAGTCGATTACAAAGGCCTGGTCGGAGACAAATCGGACAACATCCCCGGCGTAAAAAATGTCGGACCAAAAACAGCGGAAAGGCTCCTTTTAAAATACGGCAGGCTCGAAGACGTCTTTTCGGCCAAAGCAAAAGACGATCCCGCCGCCCAAAAACTTCTCCCCTTCAAGAAAACGGCGTTCCTCTCAAAAGAACTCGCAACGATAAACGACCGTGTCCCGATTACGGCGGAACTATCGGACCTTACATTCGAATCTCTGCCAGTGGAAGATTTAAGAAACTACTTCCTTGCGTGGAATTTCGGGAGCCTTTCAAAACGCTTGGAGGGAAATCCCCTTCGGGAAAAAGAAAATCAAAACGGAACGGCGGACAGAGAAACGCTGAACGCGCTTTTTTTGTCTTCGTCGGCGGATTTGAACGAGACGACGCTCCAAACAAAAAATTTCGAGGTGGCTTGGGAATGGAAGCCGATCATAAAAGAGCTTCTTCAAGCCAAGAGAGGGGCTCCTCCGAACATTTTCGACATCTCAATCGCCTACTGGCTTCTCCACCCCGACACGGGCAAGATCTCAAAAGAGGAGGTTGCAAAAGAACTCCTCGGCAAGGACCGCACGGACGACTCCGACTGGCGGAATATCTTCGCCCTCCTTAAGGAAAAGGTCAAAAAGAACGGCCTTGAAAGGATTTTTTATGAAATCGAGATGCCGACCGTCGGAATCCTCGCAAAAATGGAGCTCGCGGGGATAAAAATAGACACCGCTTCGGCCCAGGACGTACTCGGCAACCTCGAGGGGGAGCTTAAAAAACTTGTCGAAGGAATTTACCGTGAGGCCGGCATTCCCTTTAACATCAATTCCCCGCGCGAAGTTTCCGGAATAGTTTTTGAAAAACTGGGGCTGCCGCCAGCAAAAAGGAAGAGGACCAAATCGGGGATCTTTTCGACGTCGTCCGAAATGATGTCTCATCTTCGGGGAACGAGGATCGTCGATCTCATTTTAAGCTACCGGGAAGCGTTCAAAATGAAGTCGACCTACCTTGAGCCGATCATCCACATGACGGACGCCGACGGAAGGCTCCGAACGACCTTTCTGCAAACCGGCACAGCGACCGGAAGGATTGCTTCGGAAAAACCGAATCTCCAGAATATCCCCCAAGAATCCCTGTGGTCTGAAAAAATACGAAATGTATTCGTGGCCGAAGAAGGGTGGAGTTTTGCCTCCTTTGATTATTCTCAGCTTGAGTTGCGGCTTTTGGCGCACGTTTCAAAGGACGCAAACCTCAAGGAGGCTTTTGCACGCGGGCAAGACATTCACGCCATGACCGCAGCGGAAGTCTTCGGAGTCCGCCCGGAATTGGTCACAAAAGAAGAGCGTCGAATCGGAAAAACACTGAACTTCGGCGTCGTCTACGGCATGGGTCCCCGGGCATTCAGTGCGACATCCGACACAAGTCTCGTTGAAGCAGAGAAATTCATCGCAACATACTTCGAAAAATTTCCAGCCGTCCGCGCATGGCAAGAGGAAATTAAAAGATCGGTTGCCAAAGAAGGGTTTGTCCAGAACATCAACGGCCGGAAGCGGTGGTTCCCCGAACCGGCAAATAAAAGAATAGCCTCCGAGAACGAGCGGGCAGCCGTCAATATGACCATTCAAAGTCTCGGCGCGGATATTTTAAAGCAAGCCATGATCGCTTCCTCGAAGCTTATCAACGCATCGGAAAAGCTCCGGGGAAAGATAAGGATGCTCCTTACCATTCACGATGAATTGCTCTTTGAAATCCGCGATGATATTCTAAAAGAAACCACAGCAAGCATCGCGGGCATTATG
>JAKAGX010000026.1 GCA_021825465.1 bacterium
TTGCAAGCTCGACATCCGATCCTTTGCGATCGACCCTTCGGGCCGCACCGCCGAACGGTCCGCCGAAGATCCCCTCGAAAATATCCCCCAAATCGACATCGAAACCGCCGTTCGCGCCGAATCCGCCGAATCCTTGAGCCCCCTCGAACGGATTCCACCCGCCCTGCGGTCCTGCACCGCCCTCGAAAACCTGGCCGAACTGGTCGTACTCTGCCCGCTTTTCCTTGTTCGAGAGAACTTGATAGGCCTCGTTGATCTCTTTGAACTTCGCTTCATCGCCTCCGGGCTTGTCCGGATGGTACTGGTGCGCAAGTTTTCGGTATGCTTTTTTAATATCTTCATCCGAGGCGCCCTTTTGAACGCCCAATGTTTTGTAATAATCCTTATTCATAATTTCACTAAGACAGGAGGAGGAATTCTCTGGTCCTCGTTTCGAGATTGACGTACGCGAACCCGAAGACGACCAATATCTTGAACAAAACGAACGCCAAAAATTCTATCAGCCAGTAAAATACGGCAAGCGTTCCCTTTGCCAAAAAGAAGAGAACCGCAATGACAAGGATCGAAGCGTACGGGCCCAAGAACGAACTGAATTTGGCAAAGTATTCATTTGCCACGCCGAAGACGAACGCTCCGACGGTTTGGTTCGAATTAAAGAAGCTGAATTGGCTTTGGAGCCCTCCGTTGATCCCGCCGATGACGTCGTTCAGCACTTTTGCTTGATAGTCCGGCGGCAAGCTTGCGTAGGTGACCTGAACGCTTCGATTTTGATCCTGTACCGTTATCTTGGACGATTCGAGTTTTTGGAGCGCGATGCTTTTGATCAAGTCGCCCATATTTTGCTGCGGATCGATGGTCGTACCCGGCACGATGATGCCCGAAAACGGCTTCATGTCGGAAACGATCCCGTCGGTGATCTTCATGCCGACGTCGGCGGGAGCGACGCCCCATGAAAAGTAACTGAGATAAAGAACGACCGAAACGACGATAAGCATGCCGGAAGCTACCCGCGGCAGCGTCCGCCTCGATACGTCGAAGAAGCGCAGCTTCATGGCGTTCTGGATCAATCGCCGCCCCCGGTGCATGCCGAGAAAGACGAAGTAAAAGCCCACGAGGAACCCCAAGATCAAGATCCGCACGTCATTAGGGTTCGAAGTGGCGAAGCGATTGATGAAGAGGATGAGCGGAACGCAGGTTTGAAAAAGCCCCAGAAAGAATATTTTCCAAATGCCTTTCACAAAGAGGACCTCGAGGAGCGAAAAGATGAGCAGCAAGACGAAACAAGCGACAAACAGCCAAAAGTCTGACGTATTGAGGTTGATAAGGAAGATATTGAAGTAATGGAACGCTCCGACGCTTGCGCCGGCGCCCAAAACGGCCATGAGGATTATTTTCCACCACTTCCGATCTTCATCGGCCTCCGGCGATTCACTGACCACTTGTAGGTTCGGTTCCATTGGGGTTTTGCTCTCCCTCTTTGGGTTCTTCTTTCTTATTATACATTGCTTCCCCTATCTTTTGGAGTTCCGATGACAATTCAGAGAGCGCTTTCTTGATGGCTTCCGCGTCGGTTCCGTCCTTCACCGCCTTCACAGCGCTCACCTTCTCGTTGATCGCATTCTTCACGTCGTCGCTCACTTTCCCTTCCGCATCTTTCAAAGCCTTCTCCGCTTGATACACCGTCATTTCCGCCTGGTTTCGGAGTTCCGCCAATTCTTTCTTCCGCTCGTCTTCCGCGGCGTGTTCGGCCGCTTCTTTCTTCAAGCGTTCGATCTCGTCCTTGTTCAAGCTCGTCGAGGCTTCGATCTTCACCGATTGTTCCTTGTTGGTCGCCTTGTCTTTCGCCGAAACCGTCAGGATCCCGTTCGCGTCGATATCGAAGGTGACTTCCACTTGCGGCACGCCGCGCGGAGCGGGCGGAATGCCGTCCAAGATGAAGCGCGCCAGGGTCTTGTTGTCCGCCATCATCGGCCGCTCACCCTGCCCCACGTGCACCTCGACCGACGTTTGATTGTCGGCCGCCGTCGAAAAGACCTGTGTCTTCGCCGTCGGCACGGTCGTGTTCTTTTGGATCATGGGCGTCGCAACTCCTCCCAGGGTCTCGATGCTCAAGGTGAGGGGCGTGACGTCGAGGAGCAAAATGTCCTTCACGTCGCCCTGAAGGATGCCTGCCTGGACGGCGGCACCGACCGCGACCACTTCGTCCGGATTGATGCCCTTGTGGGGTTCCTTGCCGAAAAGCTTTTTCACCGCTTCTTGGATCGCCGGCATTCTCGTTTGGCCGCCGACCAAAAGCACTTCGTTGATATCGGAGAGTTTCATGCCGGCCCCTTTCGGCGACGGCGACTCGACCGCATCTTTCACGAGCTGGATCGAGTGATCGATCATCTCTCGCACCAAGTCCTCGAGCTTCGCCCGCGTCAGTTTCATCAAAAAGTGCTTCGGACCGCTCGCGTCGGACGTCACGTACGGCAAATTGATCTCCGTTTCCATGGTCGTCGAAAGTTCGTGCTTCGCGCGTTCCGCCGCTTCCTTCAAGCGCTGGAGCGCCAGCGTATCCTTCGAAAGATCGATACCTTCCTGCTTTTTATATTCGGCGACCAAGTATTCCATGATCGTCTTATCGAAGTCGTCTCCGCCGAGGTGCGTGTCGCCGCCCGTCGCCTTAACTTCCACCGTGTCATCCCCGACCTCGAGGATCGAGATGTCGAACGTGCCGCCGCCGAAATCATAGACGACGATCTTTTCGTTCTTTTGCTTGTTCATGCCGTAGGCCAAGGCCGCGGCCGTCGGCTCGTTCAGGATCCTCCGCACTTTGAACCCGGCGATCTCGCCGGCATTCTTCGTCGCCTGCCTCTGCGAATCGTCGAAATACGCCGGCACGGTGATCACGGCTTCCTCGATCTTTTCGCCGAGCTTCGCTTCCGCGTCGGCTTTGAGCTTCTGGAGGACCATGGCGGAAATTTCTTCCGGCTTGTACCACCGGTCGGCCATCTTGATCTCGACGCCGCCGTTCGCCCCTTCCTTGATCTCGTACGGGAGCCACGCTTTGTCGCGCTGCACTTCCGGATCGCTGAATTTCCGACCGATCAAACGCTTCACCGAAAAGATGGTGTTCTGCGGATTCACGACCGCCTGCCGCTTCGCGAGAAGGCCGACCAGCCGCTCGTTTGACTTCGATATCGCGACGATGGAGGGCGTCGTCCGCACTCCTTCGACGTTTTCGAGGACCCTCGGCTCGCCGCCTTCAACGACGGCCATCGCCGAGTTCGTTGTTCCCAGATCGATTCCCAATATTTTACTCATGTTTTTGTTTGTTGTTTGTTTTTATTTTGACCTTGTGACGTTCACCCGCGCCGGACGAATGACCTTTCCTTGGAGCCGGTACCCCGGGGAAAGCTCGCTCGCGATCGTTCCCGGCGGAGCTTCCGACTCGACGGATTCCACCGCTTCGTGGAGTGCGGGATCGAACGCATCCCCTTGTTTCGTCTCGATCCGCTCCAATCCGTATCGTTTCAAAATGTCTTCGAGCTGGCTTTTGATGAGGATGACGCCTTTTCGCGCCGGATCGTCTTCCTTGATGACGGAGAGCCCCAGGTCGAAGCTGTCGAGGACCGTTACGAGATCGGCGACGACGGCTTGCGTGCTGTATTTCACGAACTGCTCCATCCGCTGCGACTCTTCCTTCTTGTAGTTCGAAAGGTCCGCTTTCGCCCGTTTCCATCCGTCGAGATACTCGTCCCGCTCTCTCGTGAGCTTTTCAACTTCTGTTTCTTCGATCTTCGTTTCTTCTTTTTTGTTTTCTTCTTCCATAAAATGATTAATTGTTTTCAACCGACTTGTTTAATATTTCGAAAAGCTCCAGCGGCTTCGCGTAATCCATCCGCTTCGGGCCGATCGCAAGGAACAAGAAATTCTCATTCCCGACGCGGAGGCAGTTCGCAACGACCGCAACCTCTTTGCTCCGCACGAATGGATTCTTGCCGATGAAGACCTTCGGCCATTCTTCTTCCTCTTTCCATGATCCCGACTTGATCTTTTCCGGGAGCATTTCGAAATCCTTCACGACGTCAACCAGCTCTTCTTTGTCAACAAGATCGAGGTTCTCCAAAAGCTCGTAGAGGCCGCTCGTCCACATTTCGTTCTTCCGCGCCTCATACCCCACGGAAAGCATGCGGAGTTCGTCCGACACGTCTTCCACGAAGGAATCGACTTCCCCTTTCAAGAATTTCATGATCGAGTTCCGGTATTCCGAATCGGCATACCGCGCCTGCAGGCCGTCCCGTACGAGCTCTTCCACAAAGAACCGGTAGGCCTTGTCAGACGGAAAACGTCCGCCCGAGGGGTGATTTTGATAGAAATAGCCGGCCTCCGAGAGGTCGTTCAGCTCCCACCGGATCATGGCCGGCTTGATGCCGAAATTATGGTCTTCGTAGAGGCCTTCGGAGGTTATGGGGCGGCCGGTCTTGATGTAGTCCTCGACGGCCGCTCTCAAGATCTCTTTGGTGCGATCTTTTTCCATGTATCGACCATTATATATTAGCACTGGGGAGTGTCAAGCGCTAGTTTTCGGAGCGGGAGCATCTATTCCCTCTCTCGCAAGCCTCCATTCGCTAAAATTATCCTCACTCATCCTTATGTGCAACGGAATTTATCAAACTCAACCTAAAGGGATTCGAACAGTGATAAATTCCTGCTCCTTCGTCTTCGTTCGGTAATTTTGACGCTTACTCCAGCAATGCTCATTCGGGAACAGATGCTCCCTTATCTTACCTTTTTACTGGTCAGTAAACCCCGTAAGTTACTCACATACGTCCCAAGACCAACTGGTTATAAAAGTTGGTCTCATCCTTCTTTCTCTGCTCATTAGATAGGTTCTGGTTGTTGGAGAAAAGATCGTAAGATGTCGGATCTGTGAGAATTTTCCGCAGTGCTTGGGACGTGATATCTCGGAGTTCATTTGGTAGGTCGAAGTATAAACTGTATTTATCGTTCTGTTTGAGTTTGCGTAATTTCCCTTCCAAATCTGCTACCTTAACTTCCGAACCATGGACAAACTTGCTCCTGCAGTCATATGCGATTTTTAGCAGCCCGTACATTTCGTGACGTTTATTTACCTCGTCGGGGCACAAGAAATATGCCGTTCTGACAGCAATTTTCTCCGTAATGTCCGTGTTCGAATCCGAGAAGATGCCTTCTAAGATGGCAAACGCAAAAGCTATTTTTTGTAACACCCACTCATTATCGTTGAAGTACGTATAAAAGCGGATCGCATTCCGCAATCTCGAGAATGGGCTGTCATCCCTCCATATATTTAAGCTTGTGAGGTTGCTATAGATTAGTCGTAGAGCATCGAAGTCGCTGGGCAATGAAACCGTTGCCGGTGTGCGATAGTACATCGCATCTTTAAACGAGAGTTCATCATGTACAAATGGTTTGTAGTATATCGGCGGATTTGCCGCGTCATTGTAGTAAAAATTTGCTGCCTCAAAACATACCCTGCCTGTTAGGATGCTTATAGCGACGCCGAGTGTACGTGCCCGATCAATAAGCTCAAAACCTCCCGATTCCTTACGTGGCGAAGCAAATTGATTGAAAACCACAAGTCGGTACTGCTTCAGTGGCGAGACATAATGATCGAAATACGAATTGAACAAGGCAAATGCGCTCTTTTCCGATTCGCTATCTACCAGCTTCAACCCACCATCGGCTACTAGTATCGTTGATGGTGAAGTGTCACCCGTTAAACAAATTGGAAATAGTATTGATATTGACTTATACGCCTCGCCATCTAGCGTATTAAAATCCTCTAAGCTGTCTAGATTGGGGTTCATGCTCCTTGTCGATTCATACTTTTCCCGCTTTAGCTTCCTCTAGTTGTTTTAAAGCATTCTTAATTTTTACATCATTTTTAACTGTTTTAAGTCGTGCTAGGGATGTTACATTTATCTCGTTCAGCCGATACAGTATCTCATTCAACGCATCCACAACATTGTAGATTTTACTCCCACTAACTTCTTGAAATAGGGTTTTAACTCTCTCCTCTAACTTGTCCACAAAAATGTCCTTCGGCATGGACGTTGGGTTCGCTTGGTACCCTCTAATCTGCCGAGGCACCTCAGAGACTAAGTATTCATTGTTTTTGGACGCTGTAATAAAAATCTCTATACAAAGGGTTTGAAAATAGTCACTGTCCAATATAAACCCAACCCTAAAGAAAGATGGCGGCATAGTTGGTGACACTAGAGGTGGTTTGTAGGTTTTCAGGAAATTTTGGTACCACTCCTCAAAACTTTCTCCGTTTAAATCTCTAAAGTACTTCGTGATTAGGAGGGCATTGGTATAGTTTTCCTCGGTAGCAACGCGGATACTATTGATATAATCGGTAAATCCAACTACACCATCCTGGAAGTAGTGTTTATTAATTGTCTCGCTTGTGCGCTGTTTTTTATACAACCAGAAGCCAAACCATGCAGTTACAATTCCACCCACGACTATGCCGACTAGATTCGAGTTAAGAATTCCTGCGATAGTGTCTAGTGTAGATGTTGATCCCATAATTCAAGTTTCTTAAAGCTACTTAGGTGACTTGCCTATCACCATCCTACTACAAAAAACCCAAAAATCCATAAAATTTTTACTTAGAAAATTCCATCGCTCATCACGAACCGTAAAATACTAATAATTATATCCTTTAACCCTACCACGACAAGCCAGATTACGACGATCAGAGCGGCATAACTAATCCAAATCAGACCTTGATATATGAACCATCGCCACCAGCTTCTATATAAGAAACTGTCTGCGCCTGTTATCTCCTTGTAAGCACACCCAATTTCGGAATTGTTATTGCAATCTCCAATTGATTCCTGTTTTGACACATCACTGATTAGCTCTCCCATTATCAAACCATCGCCCGTAATATAAACACCCTCGCAATTGGACTGGTTCGTATCCACATCTTCATAAATCGGCCTTGCACCTAACCTTCCCCCACCTGTATCATAGCCAGTTACAACTTTTGTTATTATGGGATAATAAGCGGCATATCCCCGGCTAACCAGATTACCAAATGTCTCACGTACGCCGGCCTTATCGGACTCCTGCGGCGTAATGTCGACCTCAACTCTCCTTGAGTCGGAAACTTCTCGAACCTGCTCTGTTTGACGTTTATCAATGTCAGTAAAAAACTTTTCGAAATCTGTCTCGAAGACCGTAGCATCAACTGGTTTAATACTCTCTGCTATTGCTTCCGTCCTCGCTGACATCTGCCCTTCAAGCCATTTAAGTGCAATGCTCTTTCTACTTCTAAGTTCATCCACAGTCAGGGGGCTCCCTAAGTGAAAGTGTTGGTTATTTGCCCATAGGAGAATTTTCTTTTCTACCTCCCACGTTGAGACCACGCCATTATATTTCCTGATACGATTTTCAAAGTCTCTATCGAGCTTCTTTAAGACTTGGAAAGCGTCAACTTTCTTAAGAAAACTGAGGGCAAAGGGAAGTTCCATATCTATGATTCAAAAGTATACATCATCATCTTACTACAAAAAGCCCCAAAATCCATGAATTTTTTATTCTAAGGAGAAACGGATGGGCGGGCTAGAATTTCTCGGTGAGGATGAATTTCGAGACGGTGAGGTAGTGGCCAAGATCCTTGTTCCTGAAAACCCTCGGTCTCAATCCTCTCTTTTGCATGTCTTTCACGAGATGGTAGCCGTTCCGATACGGAATGATCTCATCCGCCCGGGAAACGTGGACTTCTATCTCTTTTCCCTTCAGCCCCTCGATATTGTTCATAGGGGCCAGGGCTTTCCAATCTTTTTCCAGGGCATCAAGGTCGATGCCGTGTTTCTTGATCTGCTTCCGCAGTCGAACGGTGCCGATCCCCCGCCACAGGCTTTCCGCGAGCGAATCGCCCGGCACGACCAAAATGACCCTGTCCACGTTCCTGTTCTTATTTGCGATCATCGCGGCGTTCACGCACCCCAAGCTCATGCCGATGACGACGATCTCCGAGAAACGGTATTTCTTCCTGACGTCGCGGATGTCGTCTCTCGCCTCTTTTTGTATCGCTTTGAAATACTCGTCCGTTCGGTGGACGTTGTCCGAAAGTATTCCGAACGGAAACTGGTAGATCAGGCACGAATGGCCGGCCTCGAGGATCCTCTTCTTCAGCCGCCGCATGGCGAGATCCGAGATCTTCGCGTTCCAGTACGGCGTTATCACGTAGAGCCGCCTTGAAGGCCCCTTAAAGAAGTGCTTGGTCACTTTCCGCACGATGGGGTGCTTGGGAGCCCGGTTTTCGAACCGGTTGATGATCCTATCGAAGTCGATGATCATATCCGTACTATTATCTCACAAACACCCCCGCTTACCCAACGTACCCAGATCGGA
>JAKAGX010000027.1 GCA_021825465.1 bacterium
TCATCGACGGCACGTTCGGAGAAGGAGGCCACGCAAAAGAAATCTTGGAACGGCTGACGCCCGGAGGAACACTCCTCGGCATCGATTGGGATCGGGAGATCTTGGAACGAAATGCCGATTTGCCGAATCGATGGCCGGAGAATACGGTCATTTTGGAAAACGGAAATTATGCCGATACCCCGCGCATATTGAAAGACCACTATCTCGCGAAAGCCGACGGTATGATCGTCGATCTTGGATTCTCTTCCTGGCACATCGACGAATCGAAAAGAGGATTCAGCTTTGCGAAGGACGAACCGCTCGACATGCGGTATAACCCGGAAAGGAACGACCGAACTGCTTACGAAGTCGTGAATTCGCTCCCCGAAGGCGAACTTGCCGATGTGATCTACCGATACGGCGAGGAGCGGAATTCTCGGAGGATCGCGAAGCGGATCGTCGAAGAGCGGCGGAAGAAAAAGATCCAGACGGCTCACGAGCTTTCCGAGATCGTGAATTCGGCATTCCGTTTCAAGGGCGGAAAACTGAGCCCCGCAACCAAAACCTTCCAAGCGATCAGGATCTACGTGAATGGGGAATTCGAGAATATCCGGGAACTCCTTGGATCGCTCCCGGAGATCCTGAAACCCGGAGGGCGGCTGGGAGTCATCACCTTCCATTCCTTGGAAGACAAACTGGTCAAAGATGCATTCAAACTGCTTCATCAAAAGGGACAAATAGATTTTTTAAACAAGAAAGTAATAAAACCGGGACGCGAAGAGATCATAAAAAATCCCAAAAGCCGTTCCGCAAAGCTCAGAGGAATAAAAATAAAATAAAAACATGACCATCGTAAGACCTTCACTTTATACACAGAACGCACGCTTCATAATCTTCCTGCTTTCCTTTATACTGATTGCAGGTATCTCGTACATCTTCATGTACAACGCGCTCGTGAATGCGCGCTACCAAGTATCGAACTTGAAAAGCCAAATAGCAGATGCGGCAAGCGCCCAAAACGAACTGAAGAGCCAGCTCTTCAATGTGACGGCACCGCAAAATCTTGATTCACTCGCGACGAAGTATAATCTTGTCCTGGATACCAAACCGCAATATCTTACCGAACACCCATGGGTGTCAGATTCATCCTTCTAACAACACTTTTCGGATTGATTTTTGGACTTCTCGGGTTCAACTTATATAGGATTCAAATAGACAAAGGGGGGTACTACTTGGATAAAGTCCAAGCAAGGACCGCGAATGCCGCTGAGCTGGAACTTTCGAGAGGGGAATTGTTTTTAACCGACCGTTATGGCAACGCCATACCGGTCGCCGTCGATAAGGCTTACCCCATCATTTACGCAGTCCCGCAGCAAATCAAAAATCCGGAGCAAGAAGCCGCCGCTCTTGCGCCGGCTTTGAATATAAGCTCGACGACCCTTGCGTCAATGCTCGACAATCCCAAGAGCCTCTTCCGGGCTCTCACCGAAAAAGCGACCCAAGATCAAGTCAACGCGGTCGACGGCCTCAACCTCGATGGCATTTATACCGACACGAAACAGTACCGCTACTATCCGTTCGACACGCTGGCTTCCAACGTCATCGGTTTCGTCGGCGTGAACGGCCAAAATCCGCAGCCGACCGGACTCTACGGCGCCGAAAAGGAGTTCAATAACACGCTTGCGGCGGGGGATGACGTCCATCTCACCATCGACCGCGTTCTCCAAGCGCAAGCCGAAGAACTCATTCAAAATTTGGTGGCTGCCCAAAGCGCCGAGAGCGGGTCGGTCATCATCGAAGACCCGACGACCGGCGCCATCCTCACGATGGCATCATATCCGACCTTCAATCCGAACAGTTACGCCAGTTCCTCGATCGCCTTGTACGCGAACCAAAACGTGCAGGACAATTACGAACCGGGTTCCGTCTTTAAGCCGGTCACGATGTCGATCGGCATCGATAACGGCATTTTCACTCCGACCTCGACCTACGACGACACGGGCGTCGTTATTTTGAACGGGAGCGTCATCAGAAACTGGAATTTGAAAGCGTACGGTCCTCATACGACCATGACCAAGGTGATCGAAGAATCATTGAACACCGGGGCGGTTTGGGCGGAAGAACAGATCGGCAACAAACTTTTCTACGCCGGCGTCAAAAAATTCGGCTTCGGAGACCCAAGCGGCATCGACTTGCCGAACGAAGCTTCCGGCAGCCTTGCAAACCTCGAGAAGAGGGATGCCCGCGCCGTCGATTACGGCACGGCCGCCTTCGGACAAGGCATATCGGTAACGCCGGTTCAAATGATCAACGCCTTCTCGGTCATCGCAAACGGAGGACTCTTGATGCGGCCGTACGTGAATGCAAGCGATGCCCCGGAAGTGATCCGCCGCGTCATAAGCAGCTCGACCGCAGAAAAAGTTCGGGGCATGATGATCGACGCCGTGAACAAGGCGGGCGTTGCGACGATCTCGCAATTCACCGTCGCGGGAAAAACGGGGACTGCACAAATCCCGGATCTTCAAAGCGGCGGATATTATCCCAACCAATACATCCACACCTTCATCGGCATGGTTCCGGCAACCAAACCCCAGTACGTTATCTTGATCAAACTGGTCCGCCCGAAATCGGAACTTGCTGCTGTTTCGGTCGTTCCGGCGTTCAAGCAAATGGCGTCGTTCGTTTTAAATTATGAAAATGTCGCTCCCGACAACATCGGCAACAAACTCGATTCCTATTTCTACGCCAACCCATGAAACACACGACCCTTAAAATACTTTCGCTTTTCTTGAAATGGATAGCGCACGCGACCATCGCCAAATATCGGCCGAGCATCGTCGGCGTGACGGGCAATGTCGGCAAAACATCAACGAAAACCGCCATTGCAAGGGTCCTTGCGGCAGAACGACGGGTGAGAACGGCCTCGAAGAATTTCAACAATGAACTGGGGTTGCCCGTGACCATCATCGGTGATTTTAAAGACACCGGCGGTACTTTTTTTTGGATCACCGTCATCGCGAAGGGGATGTGGCAATTGATAAGAAGGAATAACACGTACCCGGAAATGCTGGTCCTTGAATACGGCGTAGACCGGCCCGGGGACATGAACTATCTTCTTGCCATTGCGCGGCCCGACGTCGGCATCATCACTGCCATCGGCGAAACACCGGTCCATATTGAATTTTTCGATGGCCCGGAAGGGATCGCAAAAGAAAAATCGAAACTCATCGCGCAGCTGCCATCGACGGGATTTGCCATTTTGAACGTAGACGATAAACACGCGGAATTTTTCAAGGAACAAACAAGGGGGCATGTCATAACGTACGGCTTCGGGAACAACGCCGACGTCCGCATCACCGCGTTTGGAAACGCGATACGCGAAGATAACGAAAACGGCTTTGTTTCGTTCAAACTAAATTACGGCGGGAGCATGATCCCGGTCAAGATCGAAGGAGTTCTCGGAAAATCGACCGCTTATGCAGCAGCCGCAGCAGCCGCAACGGGCCTTATCTTCGGCATGAATCTCTTGAAGATCGCGGAAGCGCTCGGCGGATTCAAGAACCCGCCGGGCCGGGAAAACGTCATTCCGGGGATCAAAAATTCCGTCGTGATCGACGATTCGTATAACGCTTCGCCGAAGGCGACCGAAGAAGCGCTCGCGACCTTAAAGAGCATTGAGGCCAAGCGGAAAGTCGCCGTTTTGGGAGACATGCTTGAACTCGGCCGTTACACGATGGAAGCGCATCAAAAAATAGGCAAGCTTGCCGCAAGATCGGCCGATATCCTCGTGACAGTTGGAACAAGGGCGAAATTCATCGCGGAAGAAGCAATAAAAGCAGGCATGCCGAAACGAAACGTCATGGCATTCGAAAATTTGAACGATGCATCGCGGGAGCTCAAAAATCTCGTGCGGCACGGGGATGTCGTTCTTGTGAAAGGATCGCAATCGGTCCGCATGGAAAAGATCACGAAAGACATCATGCGGGACCCGTTGGAAGCCGAGAAGCTTCTTGTCCGCCAATCTTCCGTTTGGCTTGCCAAGCCCGGGATGTATGACTAAAGTAGCCCCTTCCCGTTCAAATCAGTAGCCTCGACGGGATTCGAACCCATGTTACATGGATGAGAACCATGTGTCCTGGACCAGGCTAGACGACGAGGCCGTCTATTCTCATGTATAATATACTCATGTTCAAGAAAAAGTCCATTCTTTTGCTCATCGGAATGAGCGCTTTGTTTCTCCTGATAACGATCGGGCTCGTGATCCCCAGGATCGGAGGGCTCACATACCCTTCTATCATTCATTTCGATAAATGGAACGGCGTGAATTTTCTGGGCGATCAAGCGGATTTTCTGGGAGTACTTTTTACCGGCATCGTTCTTGTCGCCTTGAACGTGCTTTTGAGCTCCCGGCTCTTCCATAAAGAACGGTTCGTGGCGTACCTGTTCCTCACCGCGAACGTCCTCATTTCGATACTTCTCTTGGTTTTTTCGGCAACCGTCGTAGGGAACAACTAACATGGTAACCATCCTCCTCATCATCCTCATCGTTCTTACCGTCGGCCTTTTGACGGCGACCATCCTTCTTGCACGCAAATTCGAGAAACCAAAAGAAAACGGAGAAGGCCTCACGTTCCTTCAAAATCAAATGAACGAGATCACGCGGACGCTCGACTCGAAACTTACCGAATCGAACCGCGTTCTTCAAACCCAGTTCGGCGAAAGCGCAAAGATCATCCGCGACGTGACGGAACGCTTGACCAAGCTCGACGAAACGAACAAGCAGGTCGTGAATTTCGCCGACCAGCTCCAATCCCTGCAAGACATCCTGAAAAACCCGAAGCAGCGGGGAGTTCTCGGCGAATACTATCTCGAAACGCTCCTCAAAAATGTCTTGCCGCCGGAAATCTATCAAATGCAGTACCCGTTCAAGAACGGCGAGATCGTGGACGCCGTCGTTTTCGTCGGCAAGAAACCCGACGAAAAGATCATCCCGATCGACTCCAAATTTTCCCTCGAAAACTACAACCGGCTTACGGAAGCCAAGGACCCCGCCGAAAAAGAGCGGCTCGAAAAACTCTTCGTAAGCGACCTGAAGCAGCGGATCATCGAGACCTCGAAATATATCCGGCCGGAAGAAGGAACGACCGACTTTGCTTTCATGTTCATTCCCCACGAAGCCATTTACTACGATCTTTTGATCAACAAAGTAGGCGCCGTAACGGAAGATACGGAAAACTTGATCCAACGGGCGGCCGGTAAATACAAGGTCGTCATCGTTTCGCCGACGTCATTTTTGGCATACCTCCAAACGGTCCTTCAAGGACTCCGCGCCATGAGGATCGAAGAATCGGCGAAGGAGATACGAAAGCGAGTTGAAGAGCTGGGGAAGCATCTCGGAAACTATGAAACCTTCATGAAGAAACTGGGCAGCAACCTCGGCACAACGGTCAATATGTACAACAATGCATACAAAGAATTCGGAAAGATCGACAAGGACGTGCTCCGCATCACGGGCGAATCGATCAATGCGGAACCCGACCAATTAGAGCCTCCGGAAAACGGCGAATAAGATGGATCAAAAACTCCTCCTCGATCTCAAGTGGAAAAAACTGAGAAAACTCGCGAAATATTTCGCCTTCGTACCGTTTCTCGATTTCGTCGTGGTGACCGGATCGATGGCGGTGGGAAACGTGAAAGAAAATTCTGATTTCGATCTTCTGGTTTCGGTCAAAGAGGGGAGAATGTTCACTACGCGATACTGCATCAACCTCATCTTTTCCCTCCTCGGAGAAAGGAGGCCGGATGATCTCGAGGAAACGAAAAGCGACAAGCTTTGCTTGAACCATTTCGTGACGGAAGCAACGTGGAGCATAAAACCCATCAACGCATACAGCGCGGTCATTTACCGGAATTGGGTGCCGCTGTGGGGAGATGAGCAAAAAATAGAAAAGTTCCTGATCTTGAATTCCGGATACGATCCGAATGCAAAAACGCATTTGGAAGATCTGCGATTCCGCAAGGGAAAGAAGAACGCCGTGGCACGGTCGCTTGAACGATCGCTCGGCGGTACGATCGGCGATCTCATCGAAAAAAATGTCGCGGGCGCCATCGCAAAGAGGAGGCTCTCCAAATATCTTGCAAGAAAAGAGGGGAGCGGGAGATTCATTTTAAACGAGCGGGAACTCGAGTTCCATTCAAACCCGAAAAAATAAAACAATGTTCGCACTCATATCGAATGTGGTCATCGAAACGATAAAATACCTCGGCTACCCGGGAATTTTCATCCTCATGACGCTCGAAAGCGTAAATATCCCCATCCCCTCGGAAGTCGTCATGCCGTTCTCGGGATTCCTCGCCCTTCAAGGGAATTTGGATTTTTGGCTTGTCGCGCTTATGGGTACGCTCGGAAATCTCGCCGGCTCTTTTTTGAATTATTTCCTCGCCGAGTGGATCCTCGGGATCAGGGAGAAATATAAGGTACTCCGCATCATCCTTTCGGAACGCCATCTCAAGAAGACCGACGAATGGTTCAAGAAATACGGATCGTACTCCATCTTCTTCGGGAGGGTTATTCCCGTGGTTCGAACGTTCATATCGCTGCCTGCCGGCATCGGAAAGATGAACATCGGAAAATTCACTTATCTGACCTTCTTCGGATCGTTCTTATGGGCGTGTTTTCTGACATACGTTGGATTCTTCCTCGGCAACAACTGGACCCTCATCCAGGATTACTTCAGGCAGATGGACTACATTATCCTCGCCGCCATCGCCGCCGCTTTGCTCTATTGGCTCCTCCGCCGCAAGAAACATAAAGATAATCGTTCTGTTTAAAAGCGAACCAGCTGCCCCGACGAAGGCTAAGACTTGGGCGTCGCCCCGGAGACAGCCTGAGGCGGGGCGGCTGGCGAGCCCTTGCATTTCAAGGAAAGATGTGCTATCATACTCGTGTGTGAGTGAAGCTTTCCTTGTCCTCAAGAGGCAACTCGCGAGGAAACCCAAGGAAAAACCTTCAAAGTTCCGGAGTCCCGCAAGGGACTCTGGTTTTTTTATGGAATACCCATTATTCTAAAAGGAGTGTCGGACCGCTCGTGCGGCTACGGTTGCGCACTCACACAACAATAAAAACTATTGGAGGTCACCACCGCAGCCGCACCAGCGGCCCGACTTATTTATCTTCATCCCATGTCACTTTTAACCACGTTATTCAAAGACGGCAACCTCAAGCGATACGAACAAATCGTAAAAGAGATCAACTCTCTGGAATCCGAGATCCAGAAACTGACCTCTGAAAACATCAAAGGAGAGATTGAAAAGCTCCGCGGGGAAGCAAAGAGCGGCAAAAGTCTCGATGAAATACTCCCGCGCTCTTTCGCCCTCACGCGAGAAGCGGCAAAACGCACCCTCCACCAACGCCACTTCGACGTCCAGCTTATGGGCGGCATGGCGCTCCATGAAGGAAAGATCGCCGAAATGAGGACGGGAGAAGGAAAAACGCTCGCCGCGACCCTTCCCACTGCGCTGAACGCACTGAAAGGTGACGGCGTTCACGTCATTACGGTCAACGACTATCTCGCAAAACGCGATGCTGTATGGATGGGACAAATTTACGACGCTTTGGGATTCAAAGTCGCGTGTATCGTCCACGACGCGGCGTACGCCTATGATCCATCGTTCGTCGGAGAAGAAAAATCCGACGAAGAACGTGATGTGATTGGCGGGTTCAGGGTCGTCGAAAAATTTTTGCGCCCGATCTCGCGGAAAGAAGCATATGCAGCGGACATCGTCTACGGTACGAACCATGAATTCGGCTTCGACTATCTCCGCGACAATCTTTCCCTCCGTCTGGGGGAAAAAGTCCAGCGGGGCTTCCCGTACGTCATTATCGACGAGATCGACAGCATCTTGATCGACGAGGCTCGGACACCGCTCATCATTGCCGGCCCCGATCAAGAATCGAGCGAATACTACAAGGTATTCGCCCGCATCGTCGGAAATTTGAACCAAGAAGAGGATTATGCGGTCGACGAAAAACTGAAGACCGTTTCCATCACCGAAGCCGGTATTGAGAAAGTTGAAAAGCTTTCCAACGTTCAAAATATCTACGCTCCGGAAAACCTCCGGCTCGTCCATTTCCTTCAAGAAAGCTTGAAGGCAAAAGCCCTCTTCAAACGCGACAAGGATTACATCGTGAAAAACGGCGAGGTCATCATCGTCGACGAATTCACCGGCCGGATGCTTTTGGGGCGCAGATATTCCGGCGGGCTCCACCAAGCCATCGAGGCGAAGGAAGGGGTAAATGTCCGGCAAGAAGACCGAACGTA
>JAKAGX010000028.1 GCA_021825465.1 bacterium
ATCCGCGGTCGAGGATTCCTGCGAGTTCTTCGATTTCGCCGACATCGATGATATCTCCGTAGTTTGAAAAATGACCGGCTGGCGTTATGCCGAGGCGCCGCACGAAATCGGTTCCCTTTTGGCCGACGGTCACGAAGCTGAATTTTCCCGCCTTGAAATCGTCGGCGTTTTCCTTGAGGAATTTTTCAACCTTCTTTATGATCGAGCTATTGAAGGATCCGACCAGCCCCTTGTCCGAAGTCACGATGAGGATGAGGGTTTTTTCGACGGTCCGGGCGAAGAATGTTTTTTCGAGTTCCGCGCCCGATTTTACGAGGTAGTCTGTGACATTTCCCAATATCTCGAGGGCATCGAAGGCATAGAAGCGCGAAGCAAGCGCCGCTTCCTGTGCTTTCCGCATCTTCGTTGCGGCAACAAGCTCCATGGCAGAAGTGATCTGGTTGATGCTTTTCACGCCGCCTATTCTTTTTTTGAGATTGTTTAACGATGCCATGATTCACACGCTTTTTTCAGCGATTCTTCGGTTTCTTTTTCCAGATCCCCCGTTTCCCCTATTTTCTTCAGGATGTCGGCATGGAGGTCTTCGAGGTATTTGGCGAACTCATCCGCCTTATCTCTTATTTCTTCTTTCTTTGCATCGTCGAAATAGCCGTTCACGGCGGCATAGGCAAGACATACCTGTTTTTCCATGGCGACCGGCGCGAGATCGCTTTGTTTCAAGATTTCGGTCAGCACTTCGCCCCGCTTGATCCGCTTCTTCGTTGCCTCGTCGACTTCCGAAGCGAACTGGACGAACGCTTGGAGTTCCCGGAATTGCGCGAGTTCGAGCCGCAGGCGGCCGGCAACTTTTTTCATCGCTTTCGTCTGTGCGCTGGACCCGACGCGCGAAACCGAAAGTCCGGCGTTGATGGCCGGCCGGACGCCCTGGTTGAAAAGATCGGATTCGAGGTAGATTTGTCCGTCCGTAATGGAGATCACATTCGTCGGAATATAGGCGGAGATGTCGCCGAGCTGCGTTTCGATGATGGGAAGAGCGGTCAAAGATCCGCCGCCCTTTTCAGGGCTCAATTTCGCCGCCCGTTCCAATAAGCGCGAGTGGAGATAGAACACGTCTCCGGGATACGCTTCTCTTCCCGGCGGGCGCCGAAGGAGGAGCGATATTTGCCGGTACGCCCACGCGTGTTTTGAAAGATCGTCGTAGATCGCGAGCGCATCTTCGCCTTTGTCCATGAAATATTCCCCGATGGCGCATCCGGCGTACGGCGCCAAGTACCAAAAAGCGGCCGGCGACGAAGCGCCCGCGACGACGATGATCGAATACTTCATCGCGCCGTTTTCCTCGAGCGTTTTCACAAGCTCCGCTACTTTGGATTCCTTTTGACCAATCGCGACATAAATGCAAACCGGCAATTTTCTGCCGCTGTCCTGCCGCTGATTGATGATCGCATCGATGACGATCGCCGTCTTTCCCGTTTGGCGGTCGCCGATGATAAGCTCCCGCTGTCCCCGGCCGATCGGGATCATGGCGTCGATCGATTTGATCCCCGTATGGAGCGGTATCTTCACGCCTTCCCGGTCCAAAACCGAAGGGGCGCTCCGTTCCAGGAAATACCGCACGGGCTTTTTGGTTTTAAAAATTTCGCCGCGGCCATCGAGAGGCCGACCCAAAGGATCGACGACCC
Source organism: bacterium (assembly GCA_021825465.1). Classification (GTDB taxonomy): domain Bacteria; phylum Patescibacteriota; class Minisyncoccia; order UBA6257; family GWB1-50-10; genus JAKAHT01. The sequence continues at coordinate 1,683 of JAKAGX010000028.1, forward strand.
GTCCCAGCATTTCGTCGCCGACCTCGATCGAAAGAATTTCGCCCGTCCGTCTCACTTCGTCGCCGCTTCGAATGCCCGAATCGGCGCCCAAAATGAGCGCACCCAAGCTTTCTTCTTCGAGGTTCAACGCCAAGGCCGGCACCGAGCCCTCCCCGGTCACGATCGTCACGATCTCCTGGCTCTTCACGTTCCGAAGCCCGGAGATCTTCGCAACGCCGTCGCCGATTTCAACGACGCGACCGACGTCTTCCCACTCGGTTTTCCGATCGGAATCCTCGAGTGCTCGCCGCAGTTTTTCCACTATTTCATAACTCATAGTTATTTTTCTTTAGTATTGAATAAATTTTTCAGTATCGTTCGGAGCGTCATATCGAGTTCCCGCTCGTCGTCGACCGTGAGTTTCGCACCGGCAACCAGTTCTTCGTTGATATGTTTCTCGATATCGTATTTCCCCTTGCCCAGTTTTTCCGCGATCTCCTCGTAAAAATGATCGGGAAGCTCCCGGGCAGTTTCGACGTTCAAGAGGTGCTTTCCCTGGAGTTCGCGGGCATATCGTTCCGCAAATTTAAGGATCTCCTCCTTCCGTCCGGCGTCTCCATTCCGGTCGATCAAACCGGCGAGGCGCTCCGCCATTTTTTTGATCTCCTCGGGACTTTTCCCTTTGGTCGCCTCCGAGAACACCTTGGCATACAACTTCGAGGGTATCTTCATGGTTACTTGGCGCCTTTTACGACTTCATCGGCCACTCGTTTCAAGAGAGCCTCATCGACCGCATGGGGATCGACCTTCACGGCCTTCACGAGGATTTCTTTCGCGAGCGTTGCCAATTCCGACTGTGCTTCTTTTATCGATTTGTCTTTTGCTTCCTGGATCGCCTCGAGATTTTTTTCCTTCATTTCTTGCTCCCGCTCCTCAGTTTCTTTCAGAATCTTCGCCCCCTCCTCCTTCGCCTTCTTTTCGGCTCGGGAAATGAGGCCGACGGCTTTTTCTTCCGCCTTTTTCAAGGTCTCGCTTTCCAAAGTGCCGATCTCCGTCAGGCGGCGGGAAGCTTCTTCTTCTTTGTCCAATCCTTCCTGGATCTTTTTCCGTCGCTCGGCAATGTTCTTCGCGAGCGGTTTATAGACCAGGAAGGCGATGACGCCGAAAATCACGAGAAAATTGAAAACCTGACTCGCGAGAGTCTCCCAATTGATCCCGAAATTTTGGATTAACGATTGCATTGAATTCGATTAAGTGAACTTGATGATAAGCGCCACGACGAGCGTATAGATGGCGACAGCTTCCGCGAAGGCGATGGCCAAGATCATGGCAGTCTGGATCTTCGGTGCCGCCTCCGGATTTCTGCCGATGGCATCGGCCGCATTCGAACCGATCTTGCCGATTGCGATGGCCGGTGCAATGACGCCGATTGCGATCGTAAATGCAGTCGCGATGATCTTAATGCTTGATAAATCCATAGTATTGATTGAATTTGTTTTTTGTTCCGACCTTTAATGTCCTTCCTCGAGGGCGGTCGCCGACGCGATGAAGACGATTGTCAACATCGCGAAGATGAAGGCTTGGATGAAGCCGACAAAAAGCTCCATCACGAGGAAAGGCATGGGAACAAAATACGGGACGAGAGCCCCCACGGTGATGAGGAGGACTTCCCCGGCAAAGACATTTCCGAATAACCGGAATGAAAAAGAGACGATCTTCGCGAATTCCGAGACGAGCTCTAAAATGCCCACGAAGAACTTGATAGGATTTTGAAAATTGAAGAATTTTTTCAAGTGAATTTTTATGCCGAGGGATCGAATGGCAATGATGTTCGTTGCAACCACCGATACGATCGCCAAGGCGAGCGTGAAATTAAGATCGCTCGCCGGCGATCGGAAGAACGGGACGATAATGTTGCCTTCCTTAAGGCCGACTGAGCTCAAGCCGGGGAGAATTCCCAACCAGTTTGAGATCAGAACAAAAAAGAAGATCGAGGCGACGAGCGATAAGTATTTCTCCGCTACCGCTCTGCTTCCCAGGACGTTTTCCATCAAGTTCAAGATCTCGTCCAGAATCCACTCGAAAAATGCTTGAAATTTTCCCGGAACCACCTTTATTTTGCCCCTGAAGGAAAGTCCGAAGATCACAAAAAGAATGACCGCAACGAAGCTCAAGAGCAACGTGTTGGTGACCGGAAAACCCCCCATGCTGAAAAGGTGTTCGGCTTTTAGTGAAATTTCATCTCCTATGCCCATAAGTGGTCAAAAGCAAAACCGGAGATATTTTAACGTAAAATCCCTTTTTTTACAACTTTTTTATCCCCACCCCTCCTTTTTGGCGTTTCTATATCTGTATCTTCGAGAAAAGGTAGCTCCCCAAGACGACGAGGAGGGCAGTTATGCCGGCAAGGACTGCAAGATCTGTTCCAAAACCGAAACTTGCGATGCCTGTCAAAGCGTGCCGCAGGCCGTCGACCCCGTAGGATAAGGGGTCGATCTTCACGACGAGCGCGATGGCGCCCGGGAGCCCGTCAAGCGGAAAGAGCGCTCCCGAGAGGAAAAAAAGCGGCATAACGATGAAATTCATGATGAGCTGGAACCCTTGCATATCGTCGAGCTGCGAAGCGATGGCCGTTCCGAGAGCCGTAAAGAGCACGGCGATAAGGAACATGAAAACGAGCGCCAAAAGGAATCGGCCGAAGGTGAGGTATTCGGGTCGGAAACCGACGAGGAATGCCAAGAAAAATACGATAACGCCCTGCATCACGGCGACCGTCGCTCCGCCGAGCGTCCGGCCGATCATGATCTTCAAACGCGACACCGGAGCGACGAGCGTTTCTTTTAAAAATCCGAATTGCCGGTCCCAAATGATCTCCACGCCCGAGAAGAGCGCCGTAAAAAGGATGCCCATGGCGATGATGCCTGGCGCCAGGAAATCCAAATAGTTTCCCCCGCCAGCTTTTTGAAAAACGGGTCCCAAGCCGAAGCCGAGTGCGACGAGGAATAAGAGCGGCTGACCGAGCGATCCTACGATCCTCGATTTGGAACGCAGATATCTCTTCAGTTGCCGGAGCCAAATGATGTAGATTGCTTGCATATCAGTGCCTTCCCCATGCCCGACTCATCGTTCGCATATGATCGGCTCCCGACGCCCCTTCGTCCCTGATGTCGTGTCCGGTCAAAGACAAGAAAGCGTCTTCGAGCGATGTCGTATTTGTTTGCCGTTTCAGCGTTTCCGGCGTTCCTTCCGCGACAATGCGCCCGTGGTCGATCACGTCGACCCGCTCGGCGATCTTTTCCGCTTCTTCCATGTAATGTGTCGTGAAGAAGATGGTGATCCCCTCTTTTTTGTTCAAGTTTTGAATGTAGCTCCAAATGTGATTCCTCGTTTGCGGGTCCAGTCCTTGCGTCGGTTCGTCGAGAAAGAGGATCTTCGGATGATGGAGAAGCCCGCGGGCAATCTCAAGCCGGCGCTTCATGCCGCCGGAGAAATTTTTAACAAGTTCGTTCCGCCGATCCCAAAGTTCCACGACTTTCAAAAGCTGCTCGGCGCGCTCCTTGCCCGTCTCCCGCGGAATGCCGTACAAGACGCCGTGAAATTCGACGTTTTCATATGCAGTAAGCTCATCATCCAAGCTCGGGTCTTGGAAGACGATGCCGAACGATTTGCGGGCTTGAAGCGCGTCATGCGTCGGGTTGTGGCCGTCGAGAAGGATCTCTCCGCTCGTGGGCGAGAGGATCGTCGTCAGCATTTTGATGGTCGTCGATTTCCCGGCTCCGTTGGGTCCCAGGAACGCGAAAATTTCCCCTCTTTTCACGGAGAAGGAAACGTCGTTCACGGCGATAAGATCGCCGAATTTCTTGACGAGGTTTTTTACCGTAATGATATCCACGATTTGAAAGATGTTATTGGATCGTCAGGGTTTTTCGGATCGCGTCAAACTGGTCGAGAATCGATTGCCGGTCGAAGGCTTTCACTGCCCCCGCCGGATAGTTTTCGATCACGCCGTAATGGATGAAATAGTGTACGGCAACGCAAGGATTGGTTCCCGGTATCGCATAAGCCGTTTCTTCATACCGATTGCCGGCGCCGGCGCCCGTCGACGAAGCGACCGAATATGTTACGCCGTTCTCGGTGGTGGTCGTTATGCCGAGTACGCCGGTCGCCGAATTCGGCGGAAGGAAAAGGCCCGCATTGCAATCCTCGGTGTTGGGAATTTCCTCTACGCTTATATACGAATCCTGGCCGAGATTGGTGCCCGCTGCCGTCGACGAAGGTATCGTAAATGAAACGCCGTTGATCTCGTTATTCGGTCCCAGTTCTTGATATTGGAAGCTGGGATTCACCGTGTACCCCGCGGGGTATCTCACGGAAAACCCTTGCGATCCGCTTTCATATACTTGCGGCAATCCGCCGGGGTCCGGAGCGACGAGAATGCACCCTGTATAGCTCTTTTCCTGATTATTTTCGAGGATCAACGCTCCGTTCCCCTTGCTCCAAAAGACGAAAGTCTCGTTGCCCTGGACCATGGGATTGCCGTCCGAATACCGGGCGCCATCCGCCGAAAGCGTTTGCTGGAGCGTCATAACGCGGCCGTCGCTCAGGGTTATTTCAACGCTGCCGCCGGGCGTCGGAGGCTCGCCTGGTCCTGCAGGCGGCTTCGGGGAACCTTGGTAGAATTTCGCATCGATGGTTTTTCCTCCGTCACAAACATACGAGACCGCTGCGATGGGATTGGCGTTTTGAGCTTCGGTCGTCGAAGACGACTCGGACGATGTCGGAGGTTGGCTTGCTGGATGCTCGAGCGCATACCAGACCGCAATAGCAACGACGAGAAGGACGACGATGGCGACAATATTCTTTTTCTTATTCATACCGTCAGTATAACATAGAAGGCGTACTTATTTTGCATTTGCGGAGGGGGAGGGATTCCTTCTCCCCCGCAATTTCATGGAAATTGCTCTCCTCTCGCAAAACACCAAACCCCCGTCTTGGAAGGAGCCGCACGAAGTGCGGCGGATGGGAAACCTGAAGGTGTCCCAGACGGGGGTCGGGGGGTTGGTTTGCGGAGGGGGAGGGATTCGAACCCTCGAAGGATTGCTCCTTGCCGCCTTTCCAAGACGGTGCACTAGACCACTATGCGACCCCTCCATCGCGAAATGTATTGTATCATCGGAAATGGATTGACTCAACCATATCCATCCCCTACCATAGAATGACATGCGCATAAAAGCGATTACCTTCAATGTTTGGGATCTGCCGTTTTGGTTCATCAAGGACCGAAAGAAAAGGATCGCCGGCATCGTGCAGTACCTTAAAAATTCCGACGCCGACATTATTTGTCTTCAAGAATCGTTCGACATTTACCATCGCGCGTTTCTCTGCGATGCATTGAAGGACCGATATCATATTGCCGGCAACACCAAAGATCATCGCCGCATTTTATTTTTCAAGCTTTTCGACGTTACGGGAGGGCTCGTCATTCTTTCGAAATTCCCCATTCTTTACAGCCGCTTCGTCCCTTATAATCGATTCTTGAATTCGGCGATAACGGAAGCGCTCGGGCGAAAGGGGTTCCTCGAGGTGATTTGTAAAACTCCCCGCGGGAATCTCAAGGTGGTGAACACCCATATGCACCAAGAAACGCTCTTCTTCAGCCGGAAGATACGATTGCGTCAAACGGCAAACATGCTCCGGCGGACCAACCACGATCAGCTGCCCACGATCATTGCCGGAGATTTCAACGAAAATTATATGATCCGCGAACACGAGTTCGCTGAACTCTTCAAGCTCACGGGATTCCTCGTTCCTTCCGTTTGCGGGCGCAAATCCGATTCCGAACCGACCTATCGTCCGGACAATCGCTACGTGGACAACTGGCTGAACCGGATTCGATTTCCCAAGCGATACGACTATGTGTTCGTCAAAAATACGGACGCCGTCGGCCTTCAGGTCGTCCGCTATGAACCGGAATATTTGAAACCCCCTCTTTCGGATCACGATCCCGTTGTCCTCGAGCTTGCCGACGATCGCCCCTGCGATTAAAGAGCGGCCTTATTTCGTTCCTTGCGGTTGTTTCTGAATCTCCGATAGATATGCCAGAGCCACTTTATGATGACGAGGACCACGAAGATGCTGATCAGAAGGCTCATGAGTTCCGAGAAATTTTCCCAGTAATTCCCGGCCCAAAGACCGATCAAGAGAATGCCGACATAGTACGCGAGATTGCCGGCGAAATCGAAGATGAGGAATTTTTTGATCGGTATGCCGGCGGCGCCCGAAAGGAAATTGACGAGCGGCCCCAATTCTCCGGCAAAGCGGGTTATAAAGATCGTCGACCGCGCATGGGTTTGCATTTCCTGCTCGATCTTGGCGAAGAAGCGGGATCGATCAAGCCTGACCTTATGAACGATGCCGCTGCCGTATCGTCTGGCAAAAGCGTAGTCGACCAGATCGCCGAGGACGTTTGCGATG
>JAKAGX010000029.1 GCA_021825465.1 bacterium
ACGACTTAAGCAATGCCGTCGTGTCGGCTCCGCTTCCGACGGGCGTTACCTGGACTGGTTTTGCGACGACGACGGTCGCATCGTCTTCGATTTCATACGACACGTCGACCGAAAGCATGGTGTGGAACATCGGGAATATCTTTGCCGGAAGCGGGTTCCTCGGCGGTCCGGCAGAAGCCGTGTTTCAAGTTTCGGCGACGCCGAGCTCAGATTTTATCGGTTCGTATGAGGGTCTTCTAGGCGCGAGCAATCTTCAGGCAACAGATAACTTTACGGGCGCGACCGTGAACATCTCCGCGGGGCCGGTGACGACGGCTTTGCCGGACGACTCGAGCGTTGCGCCGGGTTCCGGCGTCGTTACTCAGTAGGACTTTCTTCATTCTTCTCCTCGGTTTGGCAAGAGAATAGTTTTTCATTTACAATTGAGTACATGGACATTTGGGAAAAAGTGGCGAGTTTGGCCAAGCGCCGCGGGTTCATTTTTCCCGGGAGCGAGATCTACGGCGGCCTCGCGGGCACGTGGGATTACGGCCCCCTCGGAGCGGAACTGAAGCGCAATATCAAGAACGAATTTTGGAGATCGATGGTCCAGGAACGAAGCGATGTCGTTGGCCTCGATGCCGCGATCATCATGAACCCGAAGGTGTGGGAAGCCTCGGGGCATTTGACGTCCTTTTCCGATCCGCTCGTCGAGTGCAAAAAATGCCATCACCGGTTCAGAGCCGATCAGTTGACGGAGAAAAAATGCCCGGATTGCGGCGGCGAGCTCACGGAACCGAAGCAGTTCAACCTGATGGTTGAAACGTACCTCGGCGTCATCGAGGGCGAAAAACAAAAGACATACTTGCGGGGCGAGATCACGCAGGGCGTCCACGTGAATTTCAAAAATGTTTTGAGCTCGACGCGCGTGAAGATCCCGTTCGGCGTCGCGCAGATCGGCAAGGCCTTCCGGAACGAGATCACGCCCGGCGGCTTCACGTTCCGCTCGCGCGAATTCGAACAAATGGAACTTCAATATTACGTCCGCCCCGATCTCAAGCAGTCGATGGAGACGTTCGAGTACTGGAAGAAAGAGCGGATGGGTTGGTATGTTTCACTCGGCATGAAGAAGGAGAATTTGCGGTTCAAGGAGCACGCAAAGGACGAGCTTGCGCACTATGCGAAGGCGGCATTCGATATTGAGTACAACGCGGAGGGCGAGTGGAAAGAGATGGAAGGCATCCATCACCGCGGCGATTGGGACGTGAGAAGGCACCAGGAGTTTTCGGGCGAAGATATGTCGTACTTTGACGAAGAAACGAAAGAAAAATTCCTGCCATACATCATCGAAACATCCGGCGGCGTGGATCGGGCGACGCTCTTTTTCCTTATGAACGCGTACGAGGAAGAAAAGGTGAAAGAGGGCGAAACAAGGACGGTGCTTCATTTGCATCCGCGTCTCGCGCCGTACAAGGCGGCGGTCTTTCCGCTCCTCGCGAATAAGCCCGATCTCGTGAAAACCGCGAAGAAGATCTACGACGATTTGAAAAAAGATATGATGGTCGCGTGGGACGACCGGGGGAATATCGGCAAGCGCTACCGCGCGCAGGATGAAGCGGGAACGCCCTTCTGCATCACCGTCGATTTCGAGAGCCAAGAGCAGGACGACGTGACCGTCCGCGACCGCGATACCATGCGGCAGGAGCGGGTGAAGATCGGAGAATTGAAGGCATACCTCAAAGAGCACGTGAGGTGATCCTTAAGAAAGGTCGGGGGAAGGATAGTAAAAGAGTAAAAACATTAAAAATCAAAATATGAAACACAACAAATTCATCGTTGCAGTTTTTTCGTTCATCATAATTCTCGGAGTCGTTTTTGTAAGCGGGAAGACGTACGCGAGCGGCCTCACCTCGTCGCAAATTCAAGCTATTCTCAGTCTCTTGCAGGCTTTCGGGGCTGATACTAATACGGTCGCGAGGGTCCAAACCGCGTTGAATGGCGGTACGCCAACGCCGGTTACGCCACCCGCCACTTCTACGGGGCCGATGATTACGTCGGTAGTTCCCAATACAGTGGCGGTTGGTCAAACCTTCACGATCTATGGATCCAATCTCATTGGATCAAGTAGTGTTTGGTTTAATTTAGGCGCTCGTTCTTATGCTTACGGTTCTTATCCCAGCGGCACGCTGGGCTACCTCCCCGTTGTGCAGGGGACGACGGGTGATTCAATCACCGTGACGCTTTTACCAGAGCTATGCAGCTTTATCTCTCCATGTCCGGGTCCAAGTGGTGTTCCGACAAATGGCGGCTTTGATACCCCACCGGGTTTGAACCAAGTCGGAGTAACAAATAGCAACGGCAGGAGCAACTCACTCCCTCTAACCGTTATTACCACAACTTCTGCCCCCATCATTACCGGCGTCTCCGGACCGCAGTCGCTTACCATCAGTCAGCAGGGGACGTGGACGGTAAATGCTTACAGTCCAAATGGGGGAGTCTTGCAATACAGCGCGAACTGGGGCGACGGGCCGGCCACCTGCCCGAAGGGAGCATACTGCGTCTCGTCCATCTCGCCGCAACAGAGCGCGACCTTCACTCATACCTACAACACCACCGGCACCTTTTCGCCGGTCTTCACGGTCGTGGATAATACCGGCCGGATCACCAGTGCGAGCTTGTCGGTGAATGTCGGCAACGCGACGACGACCACCCAGCCGACAATTACCGGTGTTTCTGGCATGGCGGCTAACCCAGCTCAAATATTTGCCGGAGAAAAGTTTTTCATTCAGGGATCGAATTTTTCTCCTCCGGACACCGTTTATGTCTGCGGCACACAAGCTACCGTCACTCAAGATGGAATAAATGGTATTTATGCTATGGCCCCGAATGAACTTAAAGACGCTTGTTATGTTTATGTGGTGAACGGCAATGGTACCACTAACCAGTTCTATGTGACGGTTGGCAACGCGACGACGACCACCCAGCCATCGATTATTTCGGTCAGTTCGAACTACTCGTCATATGTTGCCGGCACAAACAACGCCACCTTTTCGTGGAGTAGGAGCGGCAATTTTTCGGCTCCGAGTACCTACTATTTCGTCTATCTGAAACAAACAACTGCGCAGATTCTGGGCGGCAGCGGGCCGAGTTCTTACAGCGCGCTCTATTTCAGGGTTCCGAGTTTGGCCTACCCAACCTTTGCCGTTTCATTGCCTTCAGACCAACTCCAAATAGGGGGTGGTTCCATAACTCCCGGTACGTATTATCTGGAGCTCGATTATGCCGACGCAAACGGTAACCCGATAGCTTTCGCTACCAGCAACGCGTTCCAAATAACAGCTTCCGCCACATCCAGTACGTCAACCACAAAAACCGTAACAATCAGCCGCCCCACAAAGGATCTGCCATTCGGTTCCTATACCTATCCCGTCTGCGCCGGTTCATCGAATCAATATTGCAAAGATAACGGTTATGTCAGCGGTTCGGACGGCCCGGCCTACAGCGGCGGACCATGCGCAGCGTACGTGAACGGTTCGTGGGGCTTGGATTCTAATACCGAAGTGAGTGCAATCTGCACCGTCGAAAGCAATCAACAATCGCCGACGCCGAATCTCAGTGCTTCGCTCCTCGATGTGATTCGAGCGTTCGTTCCGAATTTCGGGATGTAGCCGGTTGTACGATGCGGAGGAAACGACAAGAGCGCTTGTCGTTTCCTTTTTTGAGCGGTTATAATGAACACATGACAAAACCGCAACGATTCAAACTGAAAAACGGCCTCCGGGTGATCCTGGTGCCGGAGTCGCAAAATTTGACGACGACCGTCATGGTTTCCGTTGAAGCCGGGTCGGAATACGAAACGAAGAACATCAACGGCCTTTCGCATTTCTTAGAGCACATGTGCTTCAAGGGAACGCACAAGCGCCCTACGGCAATGGATATCGCAGCCGAACTCGACGGGCTCGGCGCGCAGTACAACGCTTTCACGTCGCAGGAATCAACGAGCTACTATGCAAAAGCGAAAAACGAGAACGCTGCGGAGATCTTGGATGTCGTTGCGGATATGTATTTGGATCCGACGTTCGAGCATCAAGAAATCGAAAAAGAGCGGGGCGTCATCATTCAAGAGCTCAATATGTATGAAGACACGCCGATGCGGCGGGTCGCAGAGCTCTTTATGAATCTGGTGTATGGCGATCAACCGGCCGGTTGGGATATCGGCGGAAAGAAAGAGATCATCAAGCGCCTCACGCGCGACGACTTCGTCGATTACCGCGGACGGCATTATTTGCCGCAATCGACGATCGTGACAATCTCCGGCGGGCATGCAACGCGCGACTTATTGAAGAAGACCGAAGGTTATTTCAAAGAGTTGCCGGCCGGCAAGAAAGGCGCAAAACCGAAAACGAAAGAATCACAAAAGAGGCCGAAAGAGCTCGTTTCATTCAAAGACGTCGATCAGTCGCACTTGATCGTGGGATTCCGGGCGTTCGACGTGTTCGACAAACGGCGATACCCCCTTCAAGTCGCCGCCGATATCATGGGCGGGGGAATGAGCTCGCGCTTGTTTCAAAAAGTACGCGAGGAACTGGGTGCGGCGTACTATGTGCGTACCGACGCGGACTTATATGTCGATCACGGCCTCCTCGAAATGTCGGCCGGCGTCGAACATGAAAAGATCGATATGGTATTGAAGGCAGCGCTCAAGGAATTCGACCGAATAGCGAAAGAGCCGGTTGGGGTTCAAGAATTGAAGCGCGCCAAAGAGCACCTCATCGGGAATTTATTCATGGCGCTCGAGGGATCCGATGAGCTGGCATCTTTTTATGCGGCGCAAGAGATCTTCGGTTTGAAGCTTTCGACCCCCCAGGAAGTTGCGAAAAGCATCAATGCCGTGACGGCGGACCAGATCCGGAGCGTCATGGGGCAGATCATCCGGAACGATCGGTTGAACCTGGCCGTTATCGGCCCCTTCAAGAAACGAAGCTTTCTTGATATATTGAAGGTGTGAGCCAATCATCTCAAAAGTTGGAAGTAGGGTGGACGGCGCTGTGGCGCATCTTCATATTCATCGGATTCGCCCTCCTTTTGTATTTTGCGCGGGACGCTTTCGCGGTGCTTTTGGTCGGCGTCGTCTTGTCTCTCGGCGTTGAACCGGTCGTCGGATTTTTGAGCGAGAAATTGAAATTCGGGAGGATCCTTGCGACGATCACCGTTTTTGTCCTTTCGGTCGCGGTCGTCGGACTTTTCTTATATCTCGTCATCCCCGTCCTTATAGTCGAATTTTCCGGTTTCGTCGGCCGGCTGAACGAGATCATTCCGACGCTGCCGGGCATCAAGTTCGTACTTCCTTCCATTCAAAGTGCCCAATCGGGCCTGGATCAAATTTCGACGTTCCTTTCCACCATCAACTTTTCGATCACGGCGACGTTTTGGTCCCTTATCACAGACATCGTTCTCGTCTTCTCGGCCGTCATCGTAACGCTCTATCTTTCGGTGGAGCGCCATGGGGCAGAACGGATGCTCGAGGTCATCTTGCCCGATTCCTACGAACGGTCGGTCATGACCGTCTTCAAAAATTACGAACGGAAAATGCGCCGGTGGTTTGCGACGCAGCTCGCACTTTCTCTTTTCGTCGGCATGGCGGTTTTCGTCGGGATGTTCTTGATCGGCGTCAAGTACCCGATCCTTCTCGGCGTCATCGCTGGGATCCTCGAGATCGTTCCCGTCATCGGACCGATCGTCACGGGGCTCATCGCCTTCGTCGTTGCGGCCTCGTATTCCGTGAGCCTCGCGATCTACGCGGTCATTTTCTTCATCGTCATTCAGCAGGTTGAAAACCACGTTTTGATACCGATCTTCGTCGGAAAGAGCATGCGGGTGCACCCGGTGATCGTTCTTGTTTCGGTCCTTGCGGGAGGCGAGATCTCCGGATTTACCGGCATCATCCTTTCCGTTCCGGTGGCGGTCCTTGTTCAGGAGATTTTCGACTACCTGGCGGAGAAGAAATCGAAACGCCTGGAGCTCGATTTTGAGTAGATTCGAAGAGGATGGAAAAGAAAGATTTTTATATCACGACCACCTTGCCGTATGTGAATGCGTCGCCGCACATCGGTTTTGCCCTGGAGATCGTCCAAGCGGACGCCATTGCGCGCTATCACCGCGGCTTTTTGGGCGAAAACGTCGTTTTCAATACCGGCACGGATGAGCACGGGCAAAAGATATATCGGAATGCCGGGGAAGCGGGGAAAGACGTAACAGCGTATGTCGACGAAAAAGCGGCCGAATTCGACAAGCTCCGTTCGGCGCTCGACTTGAGCTACACGAACTTCATTCGGACGACGGATCCGCACCACGTCGCCGCCGTCGAGGAGTTTTGGAAGCGGTGCGATGCGAGAGGCGATATTTACAAAAAAAATTATCAGATCAAATACTGCGTCGGCTGCGAATTGGAGAAGACGGAGTCGGAGCTCGTGGACGGCACGTGTCCCATTCATCCCAATTTGAAGATCGAGGTCATTGAAGAAGAAAATTATTTCTTCCGTTTCTCGAAATACCAAAAGCCGCTCCTTGATCTCTATGAAAAATACCCCGATTTCGTTTTACCTCCCCACCGCCTTACGGAAATAAGGAATTTCGTTTCCGCGGGGCTCCAAGATTTCAGCATCTCGCGGCTCAAGTCGAAAATGCCGTGGGGCGTGCCGGTCCCGGGAGACGACGAACATGTGATGTACGTTTGGTTCGACGCTTTGGTGAACTATGTTTCAACGCTCGGCTGGCCGGAGGATCAAGAAAATTTCAGGCGCTTTTGGGGGACGAATGAGCGCCCGAATGCTTTGCAGGTCGCCGGCAAGGACAATCTCCGCCAGCAGTCTGCCATGTGGCAGGCAATGCTTCTGTCGGCCGGCCTCCCGACGTCGCGGCAAATACTGATCCATGGGTTTGTGAATTCGAACGGCCAAAAAATGTCGAAAAGCTTGGGGAACGTCGTGGACCCGTTCGATGTCGTCGAAAAATACGGCACGGATGCGCTCCGCTTTTGGCTTCTTCACGATCTAGTTCCCTTTGAAGACGGCGATTTTACATGGGACAAGTTCGATAAGAGTTATCACGCGAATTTGGCGAACGGTCTCGGCAACTTTGCAGCGCGCGTTCTCGCGCTCGGCGAAGGGCTCGGTGAAATGAAAAGCCGCGAAGTTTCAAAAGATGTTGCGGAAAAGATCGATGAAACGAAGAAAAAAATGACGGCGGCTCTCGACGGATTCAAATTTCATGAAGCGCTCGGCGCCGTTTGGAGCCTCATTGGGTTCGGAGACGGATATGTGAACGATAAAAAGCCGTGGGCTGCTTCCGATCGGGGGGGGAAAGAAGAAACGGTTTTCGATCTGATCGCCATTTTGGACAATGTTGCCGCCATGATCGGGCCGTTTTTGCCCGGTACCGCGGAAGAGATCACGAAGAGCATCGTTTGGGAAGAGGGCAGCGTAAAAACGAAAAGAGGCGAGTTGTTGTTTACTCGCCTCCGCTAAATCCGACGCCGAACGATCACCTTCATGACGTCCTGAAAACTGGCGGTTTTGAAATCGGGTCGGGCCCGGCTGATCTTCCATTTCGATTCATACCCACCGAGGAAACCCAGCGTCGCGACGCCGGCATTCTTGCCATCCCGTATTCCACTTGCCGTGTC
>JAKAGX010000030.1 GCA_021825465.1 bacterium
GAGCGGTCGTTGCGACCTCGACGGATTTCGTCAGCGTCCTCTTTTCTACCGAAAGCTTTCTGGTCGGCATGGCGCACCCGTCGGATGCCATGATATCCGTCAACTTCGATCTTTCCCGAGGAAAGAGCGTTGCCTTGAGCGATCTTTTTATTCCCGGAGCCGATTATTTGAATGTCATTGCTGATTACGCTGCGAACGATATCGCGGATCAGATCAAAAACGGCACGTACTTTTCAACGTCGGAATATATCGCCCAAAGCGGGGGATTGGCGGCGGACCCTGCAAATTTCGAAGTATTTAACATAACGCCGCATGCGCTCATCCTGCATTTTCAAGAGTACCAAGTGGGCCCGTATGCTTCGGGACCGGCAACAACGACGATTCCGTGGGACGCTCTTTCTTCCATCGTGAGTCCCGTGAGCCCTCTCCTTCACCTCTTTTAAAAAAGCGGGGATTCGAGTACCATGAACCCCAGCTCAAAAAAAACTGTGGAGGTGTCATGTTCGAGAATCAAGTTCTCATTTCCCTTATTGTTCCTTGTTCTCTTTTGGGGGTCACGCTCGGGTGGGCCTTAAAGGGGATAGCGGACGAATATTCCAGAAAAGTCGGCGAGGAAATACCCTCTCGACCGCTGCCATCGCTCGTCGCCGGTTCGATCTTTATCTTCGCTTTCATCCTCGTGATGTTCCCCGTTGGGAACTCGCTTTTGAATGAAAACCAAGAAAATGGGAGGTTGAACGATTTACGGAGCAACAGCGATTTTCTGGTGCCCGAAAGGGAGTATCAGATCGTTCGGGCGCAAATGATCGCGGTGCCGGCGACGAACGACTCGCTTGTCGTAGCGGACGTCGAAGGGACGGCAAAAATGTTTTCTTTGAAGATCGCTGTCCCGCCGGAAAGCTGGTTCGTGAAGAAGACCGACCGCACGTTCAAAATGGTGCGGTCGTCAATGGGGAATGTATTCGTCGGAAAACATTAGGGAACAAAAAGCCGTTCAATATCACTTGAACGGCTTTGGTTTTTATGGGTGCGCTTATTGGAGCGCGTCGAGGATTTCCGCGGTCCTCCGGACGAGACCGATGCGGGGAAAAATTTTCGCCATGGTCGACGCATGCTCCTCGGGCGATCTGGCGGCCGAAGCATCTTCGGCAAAGATTTGGTCGTAGCCGTACTCGTAGGCGAACCGCGCCGTCGATTCGACGCCGATATTCGTCGAGATGCCGCAGAGAACGATGGTCGAAACGCCGCGCCGCCGGAGTTCAAGGTCGAGCTCGGTGCCGTAAAAGGCTCCCCACTGATGCTTCGTAATGACGAAGTCGCCGGCCTTCGGCCCCATTTCCGGAACGATCTCGGCCCAGTCGGCCCCGCGCGACGAAGGCGGCGCCATGGGCGCGTCGGCTGCCGGGTGAAGCGCGTCTTTGCCGTCGGGAGACGGCGTCACGTGAACGAGAAAAACCGGCATGCCGTTTTTCCGGAATGCGTCGGCCAAGAGGGCTGCATTCTTGACGACGTCGCCCGCAGCATAAGGAGCCGTTTGCCCTCCGACGATCCCTTTTTGGAGATCGATCACGACGAGCGCCGTTTTCGATTTTTCGACGGATAACGTGTTCATAGGATTATTTCTGCAGTTCGACTTTTGCCGTTTGTTCCATTTTCTCGAATATTTGATAAGCGCCGGGGTGCGCACGCTTGATCTCTTCCGCGACGCGCGGAACAAACTTGCCGTTTGCGAGATAGGGATAGAATTCATCCCAGTTCATGGTGGCAAGAACGGTATACCAGCCGTACGATCCGATATCGGCCGGATCCAATTTATCTTTTAAGAATGACTCCTCGGTCAATCCGAAATTGGAGTCGGGGTTCACCGGAATCGGTGCGTGGTTCAGTACATCTTCGTAACCAGCCTTCAAGCTATCAAGATCTTTCTCGTCGAGGTCGTTCATGGCCTCATGAATCCGTTCATGGAAGAGAACCTCCTTGAATTTCCGCTCGTTATTGAGAAGTGTGTTATTTAATATAATCACATCTTTTGAAGAAAAGATTTTTGTGAGGCTGTCCACGGTTTCTCCTGAGAAGCCAAGCTTTTTCAGGCCGCCCTCGAAGTTCTCAAGGCGTTCGGGCGTATTGAGAAAATTCTTTTTAAGGAACCCGCCGGCTGCTCCCATTCCCTCTTTTGCGTTTGCTAAATCCATGGTCTGGTAGAAAATTTCCATGACCGTTGAGTCCGCAACATATTCATTGTGCCGCAGATATTTTTCGAGTTGTTCCTTTTGATCAATGGATTGCTCGATTTTTGTCGAGTCGGAAACCGCCGCTTTTTCCTGAGCTCTCGTTTCCGGAGCTCCAATAGCGAGCGCGGTGAGGATCCCCCAAAGGGCGAGCTTCCGAAGTTTACCGTTTTTTATAATCCCGTCTTTTTCCCTTTTAATCGTTTCTGTCGCGTTGCTTTCTGCCGCTTCGATGTACGCGCCAAGCTCGCCGGACGCGATTTCCTTCGATTCTCCTCGATTTTCATGGAAAGATGTCATTTCAAAATTCATCGTTTCAATAATATCTCATCGAGCTCTTCCTTGACCAGTTTTTGAAACGCTTTCGGGTCGTCGCTCGCGAGGCGTTTCTTCAACTTGAAGCTTTCGGTGTAATTTTCAAGGGCGTACGACGAAAAATTCAACTCCTCGAAGAACACGAGTTTTTGTTCGCTGGTCAAGTGGGGGAGTATGAATTCTATCCACACGCTTTTATCCGTGTAAGGAAGCCGGGAGCTTGCAATAAGTTCTTCGAGCATGGTTCCTCCCATTGTATATCGCTATGAGGTATAATAAAAGAAAGGCCGATTCTGGGGCCTACGCAAGGAGGCTCTCAAATAAAAATATGTGGAAACAGTGGGTTAACTTCATTGTCGGCGTGGTCATCGTGATCATGGCCCTCACGTCTTCCATGTCCGAAACCTATTATCTGATAGGCGGTATCATTGTTGCAGTGCTCTCGATTTGGGCCGCCCTCGGGAAGAAGGGTGCGTAATTCGGCACGCGAAGGAAAATCCCGCCGGTTCATGGACCGGCGGGATTTGTCTTTGGCTTTTCTTTTTCCCTCGACGAAGGTATGATAAATGAACATGAGATCAAAAAGCGTATTGACCTGGGGGATCGTCATCGTAGCGGTCGTCGGCATCGTATACGGGCTTATCGAACTTGCAAAGACCTCGCCGACGAATCAAGGAGGCGCCCAAGCGGGGACCGGCCTTATTCCGCCGATAGCGTCGTCGGATTGGACGGAAGGGGATCCGAACGCAACGACCACGCTCATCGAGTACGGCGACTTCGAGTGCCCGGTGTGCGCAGTTTACGCGCCGGTCCTTGATCAATTGATGAAAGATTTCAACGGAAAGATATATTTTGCATACCGCTATTTCCCGCTTGAAACGATCCATCCGAATGCGGCGCTGTCCGCCGCCGCCGCGGAAGCGGCCGGAGCGCAAGGCAAGTTCTGGCAGATGCATGACCTGCTCTTCCAAGATCAAAATACGTGGTCCGGCGAAAGCCCCGCGGATGCGGAGAAGACGTTCGAAACATACGCTTCGCAATTGGGGTTGAACACGGGCCAATTCAGCGCGGATATGAATTCGGCGACGACAACCTCGAAAATCCAAGGGGATTACGAAAACGATTTGAAGATGGGGTTGACGTATACGCCGACGTTCATTCTGAACGGAAAAATCATACAAAATCCGACGAGCTATGACGCTTTCAAACAAATCATCCAACAGTCCCTCGGCGGCCAATAAGATCGTCGTCGCGATCCTCATTTGTGCGGCGTTGGGATTCATCGACGCTTCCTATCTTACGGTCAGCCATTACTTTGCAATCCCGCTCCCGTGTTCCATCGTGAACGGCTGCGAGAAAGTGACGACAAGCGTTTACTCGACCGTTTTCGGCGTTCCGCTCGCCCTTTTCGGGGCGGCGTACTATTTGGCGATGGTCCTCCTTTCGGTTTTTTCGCTCGATCGAAAAAACGAACGAGCGATGAAGGTCGTCGCCGTCTTGTCGACTGCCGGCTTCCTTGTTTCCCTCGGTTTGGTTTCCATCCAACTTTTCGTCCTTGACTCGATTTGCCTTTACTGCATGACCTCGGCTGCGATAACGACGATTATTTTCCTTTTAAGCATCCGCTTTTTCCGCTCTTTCCCGAACGAAAGAAAGGAGAACGAGGGAGATAAAGCTCAAGAATATTGAAAGGACGAACGGTACTCTCGGATCAACCGCTTGCCATAAAAACCCGGCCATGAGCGAAGCAGGGAGTCCCACAAGGCCCACGAGCATGCCGAAGGTCCCCAAAGAGCTTGCTCGAACGCCCTGCGGCGAAAGATCCGCGACGAGGGTCTTGATGTTTCCTCGGTACGCTCCGTAAAAAAGCCCGTAGCAAAAGAAAGCGGCGAGAAATCCGATGAGGGAATGCGAAGCAGCGAAGAGAAGATTGGTGATGATGAAGAAGAGATAAGAGATCATGATCACCGAACGGCGGTTCCTGCGGTCGGCGAGTTTGCCGAACGGCACGGCGGAGGCCGCCGCCGTAACGAGGAATGCAGCATAGAGAAAGGTCACCGTTTCGACGGGAAAGCCGCTCGTCTTCGTGACAAGGATGTAAAAGGAATCGGAAAACGTGCCGAGCGTGAAGATGAGCGAGGCGAGGATCAAGAGCTTTAAATCGCGGTTCACCGAACGAAGGGAAAGCGAAAAAGGGCGCTGCTCATCCGCGCCGTGCGAATCCTTGATGAGAAAGAGAATGAGGAGGGAGCCAATAAGCGAAGGCACGGCGGCCAAAAGAAAAAGCTGCCGATAGGTGAAGTAGCCGATGAGGATCGCCGATGCCATGAGGCCGAGAAGCGCACCGACCCGGTCGGCTGCCCGAAGCATGCCGAAAGCAGTGGCGCGGGAGTCGTGTTTTTTGATATCCGCCACGGCTGCATCGCGCGGCGCATCCCTCATCTTGCCGCCGCGGTCCAAAATCTTTCCCGGTATGAGCTGCCATGTTGCTTGGGACATGAAGTAAATGACTCGGCCGAGCGATGCGGCGAGATAGCCGGCCCAAATGAAAACCTTCCGTTTTTTGATCCGGTCGGAAACCATCCCCGATAAAGCTTGGGAAATCGAGGCCAAGGCGTCACCCAAGCCGTCGACGAGACCCAAAAAGGTGGTCGAAGCGCCGAGAACGCTCGTCAAAAATATCGGCCAAATGACGGTAATGAGGTAATGGCCGATGTCGTTCAAGAACGATGCTGCCGCAAAAACCCAGATCGTCCTTCGGTTCCGGTTTTCAGTTTCCATGCGTTCTTTTATAATATCAGAACGCCATGAAAGAGGATACGAAAGAATGGTTGGAAGAAAACCCGACCTTGAAGAGATTTGAAAAGAAGCATCCCGCGCTCGCGGCGTTCCTCGGAAAGCGCTTTTCGAAAAGCAAGCCTTACGGCCGGCGGTTTACGGGCGGGTTGCTCTCAAGCTTGGTCCTCTTCTTTATTTTTCTCGAAATAGCCTTCGATGTCGTTTCCCACGAATCTGCGGCCCTCGACCAGAGCATTACCAACTTTTTGTATACCTTCAGAAATCTGTCGTTCGCCAAGTATTTTTTGCTCTTCACCGACCTCGGTGACGTTCAGGGCGTCCTTGTCCTTGCCGTGGTTCTCGTCCTCCTCTTCCTCATGCTGGGGAAGAAAAGAGAAGCGCTTTTTTCCGCCTTTACTCTCCTTTTCGGCGAGGTCTCGTATGCCGTCATAAAACTCATCATCGCGCGCCCGCGCCCGAGCCTTTGGTATGCGCTCGTGCCCCGCAGCGGCTTCTCGTTCCCGAGCGGACATTCGGTCGGTTCGGTCGTCTTTTACGGATTCGGCTGCTATCTCATTTCGAGAATGGTGGAAAAAAAGTCCGCAAAAGCGTTTTGGTGGTTCCTTGCGATATTCATTCCCTTGAACGTCGGCCTTTCGCGGATTTATTTGGGCGTCCATTGGACGTCAGACGTTTTGGGCGGCTGGACGCTCGGTCTTGCGATCGCAGTTCTTTCCGCCTTCCTCATGAAAGAATTGGAGGGTAAGAAGCCGATGGATAAGGTCCCGGTTTTTCAAAAACGATCCATCTATCGGATAACGGCGGGGCTTTTGGCGCTTGCAATCGTCTTCATCGTGTATTTTTACAATAACAATCCGCTCGAATACAAAATTCCTCCTTTGCCTGCGAGCCCGGTCGTGGTCTCCGCAACGTCGAGCATCGAAGGTCTCGTCGCCGAGAGCGGTTTTCCGAAGTTTTCGGAGTCGATCGCCGGCGACCCCATGGAACCCATGAGCCTCATTGTCGTGGGATCCGAGGCGAGCTTGAAGCAAGCCTTCTTCAACGAAGGATGGGTCGTTGCCGATCCGCCGACGACGGCGAATTTCATAAAGCTCGGCCTTGCGGCGATCGAGGGAAAGCCGTACCCTGCGGCACCAGCCTCGCCGTCGTTTTTGAACGCCGAACCTCAGCTTATAACCTTCGAAAAGAACGTCGGCGGCACCTTCATCGTCCGGCATCACACGAGGTTTTGGCAAACGAGGTTTCTTTATGCCGGTCAGCCGGTGTGGGTCGCGTCGGCGAGTTTCGACAGCGGACTTACCAGCTATTTGGTTTACCATCAGATCAGCCCGGACATCGACACGGAGCGCGATTATATAGCAAGCGACCTTTTGCAATCGGGCCTCGTTGTGAGCGAATCGAAGGTGCAATTCGTCCATCCCATGATGGGGGAAAATTTTGCAGCGGAACCTTTCTTCACGGACGGCAAGGCCTACATCATTTTCCTCAGGAATTCCTAATTTTATACACAAACACGCTATGCCAAACCCCAGCGAGGTTTGGCCGCTCGCTCTCGGACTCGCTCTTCCGCTTCGCGGAAACCATGCCCGCTCGTCCTGCGAGACGGTTTGTTTCATAAAATTAGAAATTCCCGGAGTCACTTTAGTTCTTACTCCCAAGGGAACTTTCAATTCTTCCCGAGTGAATATTGCCGGAGCATGTCTTCTAAAATAACCGAAGCGAGCCGCGTGCCGAGCCAGGCCCCCGCTGGGAACCCATCTCAAAAATACCAAGAAGTCGCGTTGCGAGAAATTTTC
>JAKAGX010000031.1 GCA_021825465.1 bacterium
TTCCTCAGTGCAAGAGGTCGACCTCTTAAGAGTTTCCGGCAACTATGTTCCCATAAGCCCCTCCGGTTACATCACGGGTTCCGTCACGACAAGTTCCATATGGTACGCTCCACAATCGCAAGGTGGAAGTTACACGTACAGCGATTATCCGCCGGCACCGGGAAGTTATACCTACGTTCTTCGGTTAGTTCAAGGTCCTCGTAACTTCAGCTACAGCAATCAAACGACGTGCTCGATTGGTGGGTCGCAGGGTCCGACAACGAGCGATGCGCCGACCTTGGTGCAAGCGTTTGCAAACAGCCCTTCGACGGTCTACTTGAATTGGAAAGACAATTCGACATCGACCGCCGGAACATATCAATTTGTCGTGCAGCGGATGAAGGTAACGCCGAACAATCCGACGTCGACCTCGGCGAGCGCGACCGAAGATACACCGACCGACGTCTTTACCACGGTGAATTGGAAGGATAACACGACTTCGACCACCTACTACGGCTTGATCGAGCGAAGCACCTCGACATATTTTGCGACAACGAATCAGTTTCACTATGAATCTCAAGTACCTCTGCTTTCGAAAATAACCGATACGCCGTGGATCCCCGACTCCATGAATCCCACGAAGAGTTTCAGCAAGACCGACGGGGTGACAAACGGATCCTTAAGCGAGGCGACGACCTATTATTATCGCGTCCGCGAATGTTCGACATTGGGACTCGGCGGTCTCTATGCTTCAAGCACCGGAAATGCCGTTTTGAATGCTGGACCCGATGGGGAACCGTCCGTCGCATGCACGTGGCCGTCCGCCGCTTTCTCGGTGACGACGCCGCCCTATGCACCAGCCAATCTTTCCGCATCGGCTAACGGAACGTCGGAAATCGACTTGAGTTGGACCAATAACTCTCAAAGAGCCTCTTCCATCCAGATTTTCCGGGACGGGTCGTATCTTACGGCTGTCTCGTCTTCAACGACGTTGTACCAAGATACCGGCTTGTCGTCCGATACGAAACATTCTTACACCGTGCGAGCCTCCTACACCGGGTACGATACGGTATTGGGAAGAAATGTAACGGTTTACTCAAACCAGAGTAGTGCATCGTCCGCAACTACTAACTTTATCGTGAGCGTCGGGATAAATCCCAATGGAGGAGGATCGGTGACGAGTAATCCAACCGGTATCAGTTGTGGAAGCGGCGGCAGTTGCTCAGCGAGTTTCACGAATGGTACACAGGTCGCCTTGAACGCGAGCCCTTCAAGTAACTATGCATTCGGTTCGTGGTCGTGCATCGGCAATTGCGGAAGCAGTTATGGCCCCCAGTATCACCTGAGTGGGACTGCTCAGGTGACGGCAGCATTCAACTCAACCGCGCCGCAAGTGACACTTTCGGTCAGCGTCAGTCCGCAAAATGTCGGTAACGTAACCATTACGCCGGGGAATGGGTTTGTCTCAGGAAATGGATCGTACACCTTTGCATCGGGAACACAAGTTTCCCTGACTGCCCGTTCGGTCGTTCCGTCATATGTCTTTACGAAATGGACGGGCGGCGCTTGCAATAATTCAACGAACAGCGTTTGTAATTTCACGATCAATACTTCTACTCAGGTAACGGCGAATTTTACCCGCTCGCTCGGCAGTTCACCTAACCCTCTCATAGCTTCACTTATAAACGCGGCATCGTCGGCAGGGAATTTTGTGAAGGGCATTGCGGAAGGTTTCGCCCAAGGTGTAAGCCGCGTCGCGGGGGATATAGCTTCGGGTTTTGGAAAGGTAATCGCTCTCTTTGCAACTCCTTCGACCGCGGAAGGGCAAACGACGCCGTATGATTCGTACTTTGTATCCGTCACGACGACCACAAATCCCGCAGTCATAGACGGCAGCCTTTCGCCGGACACGGTCTATGCGTACCGCGTGAAGGTGCACTATACGGACGGAAGAGCGAACCCGGACAGCGCGTGGTCATCGTGGGCGGCGGTCAAAACGCTCGTTTCGGGCGTGAGTTCAACGGGCACGCCGGTGCCCATTTGCACCGCGAACAGCGTTTGCAATCAAAGCATCACGGGCGTGTCGCAATCAACTCCCGATACGAACCGGAATCCGCAAGTTGAAAAATCCGAAGGGCAGTGTCTTACGAATGCCGACTGCATCAATGTCGGCCGGGTGAACAATCTCTTCCAAGAAAAGTAAATCAAGGGAATTTACGCTTTTGCGGCAACGAGGGCGATGATCTTCTTCGCCCCGTTTGTTTTGAGGAGTCTCGCAAGCTCTCCCATGGTGGCGCCTGAAGTAAAGACGTCGTCGACGAGGAATACGTTCCTCCCTGCTATCTTCGAGGCGTCTCGGATGGCAAAACATCCGCGGACGTTCTCGGCCCTCGCTGCGCGCGAGGATTGCTTGATCTGCGGCGCTGTTTTTCGCACTCTCGCAAGAACGCCGGCTTCAATGCGGAAATTCGGCAGCCGATGCCCGCCATCGAGCATCTTTGAAAATTTTCCAATTTCTTGCGCAATGAGGAGCGATTGATTGAAGCCCCTTCTTCTTTCTCGCGAGGAGTGAAGGGGGACCGGGACCATCACAAAGTCGTCATAGCCCGCATCCTTGATGCTTGCGATGCTTTGGAGATAGGAAACGATGAAAAAGGCAAGCGGAGCGGCCGCTCGCTTGACGTGGCTGTATTTCAGGAGATGGATGACCTTTCGAATCACTGGATCCTCGAAAAAGAACGGTGCAGCAAGCACGAATTGAACTCCTCCATGGCAAGGAACATGCGGCGCAGGAAGCCTCCTGCCGCACGCCGGACAAAAGAATCCGCTTGTCGTTTGAAGGCGGGAACGGCACGATGTGCAGAGCGACAACGTTCTTTCATCCTCACCGACGATCGTTTCGCACGAAAGGCAGATCGGCGGGAAAACGACATCGAAGATCGCGTCGATGAGTTCGCGGAGCCCCTCCATGGTGTGTTACCATTATACTATCGCAATGAAGCTGATGGGAATAACAAGCGGAGTGTCTGGTTTCTTTACGGACGTTCTCAATTTTTTCAAAGGACGCGCGGTCCTCGGTGTCGATATCGGTACAGCATCCATTAAGATCGCCGAAATAAGCGAAAAAAGCGGAACGCTGAATCTCACGAATTACGGCATTTTGGAAACGAAAGATTATTTGAATCATCCCAATAAAGCGATCCAAACGAGCTCGCTTCCCATCGAAGAAGGGGAGTCGGCCGATCTTTTGAAGATGCTTCTCGGCGAAATGAAAACAAAGACGAATCTTGCGATCGCTTCGATCCCTTCGTTCGCGTCGTTCGGAACGGTCATCGATATGCCGCTCATGTCCCGGGACGAGACGGCAAAGGCGGTTATCTTTCAAGCGCCGCAGTACATTCCGATGCCGGTCGCCGAAACGCTTGTCGATTGGTTCAAAGTCGACGAATTCACCGGGGATTCGCGGCAAAAATTCCAGCATATTTTCGTCATCGGCATCTCGAAGAAGCTCATTCAAAAATACAAAGACATGTTCCGGGAAGCCGGCCTTCGGCTTGTATCCCTCGAATTCGACGCTTTGGCCGCAACGAGAGCCCTTATCGACGACGGCGCCGAGGAGACGATCATTGTTGACATCGGCGCCGAGGAGACGGAAATATTCATCGCTTCAAAGGGTCACTTGGAGTATGTCGGCGGCACGGATTACAGCGGTATTCACTTGACGCAATCGGTCGCGCGAAGCCTCGGCATTACGACCCTCCGGGCGGAAGAGTTGAAGCGGCGGAGAGGTTTATCTTCGGAAGGCCCGGAATCGGAGTTATCAACATTAACGATTCCGTTTCTGGATGTTATAATACAAGAAGTAAATCACGTGAAGGAGGTGTATCATCGGCGCTACGGCAGAGAAGTCAAGAAGGTCATGCTCGTAGGCGGAGGTGCCAATCTCATCGGAATCGAGAAGTACTTCGTGCGGCAAACCGGCCTCATTGAAGCGCAACCCAACATCTTCCGGAAAGTTTCCTATCAGCTGAATCTCGAACCGACCCTCCGGCGGCTCACCAACGAATTTCCGACGGCGGTGGGATTGGCCGAACGATACTTCGCATAATTTATGGACCCGGAACAAAATCAACAGCAACCAACGACCAGCCTCAACGAGGCTTTTGCGAATTCGCCCGTTTCGATCGGAACGCCGTGGCGGCTTTTCGTTTTTTCCCTCCTCCTCTTCGCATTTTCACTTCTCGTTTATTTCGGACTGAAGGTCGGCTACGAGAATTATCTTCAGTCCCGCTCCCAAGCGCTCGATCAGAATTTGGCACAACTCTCAAATTCGATCAGTCAGCAGGATCAGCAGCAGTTCATCAACATTTATTCGCAGATCGTGAACCTCAAGAGCGTCTTATCGAGCCATCTTTTTACCGCCAATGTTTTTCCTTTCCTCGAGCAAAACACCCTCCCCCAGGTTTTTTATACGGAAGCCAAATTCACGGGATATACCGGAACGCTTGAGCTGAGCGGACAGGCCGCATCGCTCCAAACGCTTGCGGAGCAGCTTTCGCAGTTTGAAAAAGCGCCCGAGCTTTCGAATGCGGTTTTGTCCAGCATGAATTTCAATCCGAGCGGCAACACAACCTTCGTTATCACCCTTACCTTCAGTCAGAGCTATTTATCGAAACCGGCATCATGAAACCCTCAACTAAAAGAGCCCTCAGCATTCTCTTTTCGGTCTTCTTCTTGATCGCAACGATCGTTGTTTATTCGAGCTTGATAGAGCCCGAAATAGGGAACTCGAACGGGCTGCAGTCCGAGGTTGCTTCGAAAACCAACGCATACCAGAACCAAAAAGCGGCCGTATCCCAAGTTTCGAAGCTTATCAGCCAGTTCCAAAACGCGGCACAGCTCCAGCAGACGCTTTCCCTTGCCATGCCCATCGGACCGAGCGTTACCGACGCTTTGAATCAGTGGTACACCATTTCCCAAAACTCTCAAGCAAGCGTCCAGTCGCTCAATATCAAGCTTGGGAAAACTCTCACGAGTTCCAATCAACCGCTTGCGAAGGGGATGGGAACGATAACCGTCGATCTCGGCATTGTGGGAACGTATGACGCCGTGAAGCAATTTTTGACATCGGTGGAATCGAACACGCGGCTCATCAACGTCACGTCGTTCGACTTCAAGCCGTTGGTAAGCAGCGGGCAAGGAGGCGCGACGACGCAATCGCCGAGCTCAAATCAACTTTATTCTTTGCAAATGACGGTCAATACATTTTATCAAGGGAATTAAATCTATGGCGATCATGGTAGAACAAGACAAGAAGCCGGCAAATTGGGTGAACATCATCGCAATCGTGGTTTTCATCGTGCTGGTGTTCGCGGTCGCGTACTTCATCTTTTTCAATAAACCGCAGCTCATCGACGTCGTGCTGCCGGGGAATTTAAAGAGCATCAATACGTTGTCCCAAGTTCAAATAGACCCGACGCCGGTCGTTCAATCGCTCCAGAAGTATTTCACGACGAACTACGGATCGTCGCTCACGATACCAACGCCGGGAAGGACGAATCCGTTCGCGCCGTTCTAAAACGGATAATGACGAATAGTAACGAATGCTCATGGGTATGACGCGTACGAGGTTTATCCGGCAGTACCCGTAAGTATCCGTTTTATCTCAATCAATAATGACCGATCAAGAGCTCGTCAAAAAACTCGTAGAGAAAAAGATCATCACCGACGATGTCGGGAGGAGAGTGCTTCGCGATGCGGGACTCCGGGGACAGCCGGCGGAAGACTTGATCTACCAAGGGCGGTTGGCCGACGAAGTCGCCGTTGCGAAGGTAAAGAGCGAAATGCTCGGCATTCCGTACAAGAAAGTGAACGTTGACGCCGTGACGGATGCGCTTATTGCGCTCATTCCGAAAGAAACTTCGAAAACATATCAAGTGATCCCCGTCGAGAAGAACGGAGACATGCTCGTCGTTGGGATGCTCCGCCCGGACAATTTGCAGGCACAAGAAGCGCTGAAATTCATCGCAAAGCAGGAACGGGTAAGTCTCGGGGTGTATCTCGTGACGCCGTCGGATATCGCGGCTGTTTGGAGAAAGTATTCGCCGTACAAAAACGAAGTCGACTCGGCGGTCGAGGAAATGGGGAATGTAAAACAAGTTGACTCGCTCTTGGTTTCCCTGGAAGAAGATCGGGGAGCCGGCGAAGAAGCCCCGATCATCAAGATTGTTGCAGCGACCCTGCGGGAGGCGGTGGAACGAAAAGCCTCCGATATTCATATCGAACCAGAACGACTGCGTCTCCGGATCCGCTTCAGGATCGACGGCGATCTCGGCGAAGTTTCGTCGATGCCCCTGGCGCTCGCACAGCCGGTCATTTCAAGGGTTAAGGTTCTTTCCCGCCTGAAGCTCGACGAAACGAGAATTCCGCAAGACGGCAGATTCCGGGTCGTGATAACGGGTCGGGACATCGATTTCCGGGTCGCAACGTTTCCAACCCCTTCCGGGGAAAAAGTGGTGCTCCGGGTGCTCGACCCGACGACCGGTTTGAAGAGCCTCCAAGAACTCGGCTTCAGCGATTACAATTTCGAAATTTTACAGCATGCGATCGGATCTCCCTACGGCATGATCCTCATCACCGGTCCCACCGGGTCCGGAAAATCGACGACGCTTTATGCGATCTTGCAAAAGATGAATTCCGAAGAGGTGAACATCGTTACCCTGGAGGATCCGGTGGAATACTTCATGGACGGCGTGAATCAATCCCAAGTGAAGCCTGAAATCGGCTATGACTTTTCGTCGGGCCTTCGGCAAATTCTCCGGCAAGATCCGGACATCATCATGGTCGGCGAAATCCGTGATGCCGAAACGGCAAATTTGGCCGTGAATGCAGCCTTGACCGGCCACCTCATGCTCTCGACGCTCCACACGAATAATTCCATCGGCGTTGTTCCGCGGCTCATCGATCTCGGTGTTCCGGGATTCCTTTTGGCGTCATCTCTGAATCTTATGCTTGCACAGCGCCTCGTGGGCCGCCTTTGTCCGAAGTGCAAAAAGGAACGGCAAGTGTCGGGAGAAGCAGAAAATATCATCGAAAAAGAGCTTGCTGATCTGCCGGAATCGGTTCGATCGAATTTGAA
>JAKAGX010000032.1 GCA_021825465.1 bacterium
CGAGGACGTTTATATAACGAATATTGTGAAACGACGGCCGCCGGAAAACCGCGACCCGTTCCCCGAAGAACTTTCGGCATACCGTCCGTATTTGGCGAGAGAGATCGATGCCGTCGATTCCAAGATCATCGCGACCCTCGGAAGGTTTTCCATGAACTATTTTCTGCCGGATGGAAAGATATCCCGGGATCAAGGGAAGGTCTTTTGGTGGGGCGAAAAGATCCTCGTCCCGCTGTATCATCCGGCGGCGGCGCTTCGATCGACGTCCGTTTTGGGGGATTTGGAGAAGAGTTTTAAAACTTTAAAAGCGGTCGTTATGAAGTACGACGAACTTGTGCGGCAAAAGAGGGAAAAGTCATCCGCCGAAGCTTCAGGGGACAAGGAAGAACAAACCTCGCTTTTCTGAATTATCCACAGATTTGAAGGCCCCCCGCTCTCCTCGAATTTTTGAGGGAGAACGGGGGGCCAAAGTTTTTGAGGAGGGGGTATAATGGAGGGATGAAACGCGGCATCGCCACATTCACGCTCGATGAAGGAAAATGCCCCCCGTGGCTTTTCCGGCGCATGGTCGCGCTGGGGAGGGACATCGTCCGGATCCTCGTCGCCGAATACGGGCCGGACGAATTCATTAAACGTATGGCAGATCCTGTATGCTTCCAGTCCTTGGGAACCGTTTTGGCGTTCGATTGGAATGCGTCCGGCCTCACGACGATCCTGACCGCGGCCCTGAAGGAAGCGATCCGCCATGAAGAATGGGAATTGGGCGTGTTCATTTGCGGCGGAAAGGGCAAGACGTCGCGCCAAACGCCGGACGAGATCCTCCGGTGGGGGGAGAAGATCGGCATGAGCGAAAAGAAAACGAACGCGCTCGTCTACAACTCGAAGATGAGTGCGAAGGTGGACAGCGCGCTCGTGCAGGACGGCTTCCAGATTTACCACCACAGCTTTATGTTCTCACGGAACGGCGCGTGGACCGTCGTCCAGCAAGGAATGAACACGGAGCGGCAAACGGCGCGGCGGTACCACTGGTTTTCGGAGAATGTCCATGACCTCGTCTCAGAGCCGCATTCCGGGATTTCGTCGAAATTCGTCGGGAAAAATGTTTTGAACATGGTCGCGAAGGAAAGCGGCGGGAGCCGCGAAATGTCCGTTGATCTCGTAGGCGGCGGTTACACTTCGCTTATGAAAGACATAACCATCCTTCGACGCCATTTTTCGAGGTATTCGAACATGGTTTCGCTCCAATCCGGCAAAGAACAGCTGACGCTCCTCGATCTCGACCGCGGCGAGTTCAAGGAGCATCCGATGGTCCACGAAAATTTCGTGATGAACAAGTACCTGGATAAAGTCCTTCGGGAAGTCGCCTACGTGAACCCGGAGAACTATGAAAAGATGGTCGCCTTGAAAGGCGTCGGTCCGAAGACGGTACGGGCGCTTGCACTCGTGGGAGAAGTTATTTACGGCGCGAAACCTTCGTACGAAGATCCGGCGCGGTACAGCTTCGCGCACGGCGGGAAAGACGGGACGCCATTCCCGGTAGATTTGAATACCTACGACCAAACCATTGCGATCTTGAAACGCGCCGTCGCGAAGACCCGCTGGTCTTCGGATGAAAAGCGAAAAGCAGTGAATAAATTGGAAGCTCCTTCCGGGAAAAACTGAGCCGAATACCCCCGCGAAGGCTAAGACTTGGGCGTCGCCCCGGAGACAGCCTGAGCGAGGGTATTCGGCGAAGTGAAGTTAGGAGCGACCCTCGAAGTGGGGGACGATGAGCTTTTGGTCCACAATCTTCACCATCTCAGTGATCTGCATCCAGGCGAAGCACCAGATCCAGACGCCCAAGACATAGAGGAGGGGAATGGCGCCCATAAAAATACCGAAATATGCCATTGCACTTGCGAGAAGCTGAGTGAGAGATGTTGCCCAAATGACTTGGGCGCTTGGAAGGAATTTATACCACCGCTCTTTCGTGTGGGCGACGTAGATCAACATATGGCCCGAGATCATAAGTTTGAGGAAGTAAACCGTCTGAATGACATTCCAGTTCAAATGGAATACGTCGGCCATGAGAAAGAAGAGGATTAAGCTATTCAAGACGCCCGTCAGACCGTAGAGCGAACTTAGAATGAATCGTTCCATAACCTTGATTGTGGAAGGGCTTCCGAAATCCTTTACCTTGTTCCATGCAAGCGAGATCATCGGTACATCGTTCAAGATGGCGATGATCAAGAGTTGGATGGGCGTCAGGGGGTAGGCCTGGTAGATGAATCCGAGGACGACAACGGTAATGATGAGGCGGAAACTTTCCGATATGCGGTATGTGGAGTAGCTGTAGAGACGAGCGAAGATCTTCCTCGCTTCGATAAGTGCGTCTTTAATGACGGTGATGCCGGGTGAGAGGAGAACGATATCGGCCGCGCTTTTTAAGGCGTCGACGGCGTTCTTGACGCCGATGCCGACATTGGCTTTCTTGATGGCCGGGAGGTCATTCACGCCGTCGCCGGTCATTGCAACGATGTACCCCTCTGCTTCGGCGAGTTCTGCGAGTTTGAATTTGTCCTCGGGTAATATCTGCGAAAAAGCGCCGATGCTCGAGAAATAATTTTTGTCTTTCGTCTCCCAATCAACGTCGTCGCGGGGGAGAACGCGTCCCGTGAGCGCAAGCTCTTCCGCCGTACGTTTTGTGATGGCGAGGTTGTCGCCGGTGAGCATTTTGACGCCGATGCCGTTTTGGCGAAGGAAGTCGATGACGTCCTTTGCGTCGGGGACCAAGGGATCGGAGAGCATGAGAATGCCCGCAAGTTGCATATCCTTTTCTTCGGAGCTGTTTTCGCGGATCGCAACGCCCAAGACGCGATAACCGTCATCGGCGGCCTTTTGAACGTCGGCCTCGTACTGCGACTTCAATGTGGCGTCCATGGTGCAAAGCCCCTCGATCACCTGGGGAGCGCCGACGGAGACGACGGTTTTTATATCTTTGAACGAAGCTACGGCGGTCGAACGTTTCCGCTCGGAATCGGCAGGCGTGAGTTCAAGGATCGAAAAATCGCGCGCGAGGCCCATCGTGCCCGCCTTTTTATTCACGGCGTTGTCGATGGAGCTTTTTGTGTCCTCAGGCGCCGCCGCGGAAGCGTAATAAACGACCTCCTCTTTCTCGCGGCCGTACCCGATGACGTTTGAAACAGTGATGAGATTGTTCGTCAAAGTTCCCGTCTTGTCGGTCAAAAGCATATTCACGTTTGCGAGATCTTCCAAGGCTGAGAGCCGGCGGACAATGGCCTGTTTTTTTGCGAGTTCCAAGGCGCCGAGGCTGATGATGAGGGTCATTACGGTCGGCAGACTTACGGGAATACCGGCGATCACCAAGCTCAAATCGAGGATCAAAATACTTCCAAGGCTTACATGCTGAAAGAGGAAAAGGATGGTAATGATAATAACGCCCAACATGCTTACCACCATGAGGAATCGCGAGATCCTCAAAATATCCTTTTCAAGCAAGCTTTTTGCCCTCGTCTTTTCCACGAGGGTTATCGTTTTTCCGAAATACGTTTTTGTTCCCGTCGCCGTAATCCGCATTGTCGCGGAGCCGGTAGCTATGAAAGAGCCCGAATAAACCATATCTTCAGCCGCCTTTTCCTTCGGGAGTGATTCTCCGGTTAGAACCGCTTCGTTCACGGTGAGGTTGTTCAAATCAAGAAGTTTGCCGTCGGCCGGAACGATGTCGCCGACCATGAGATCCACGATGTCGTCGGGGACGATGAGCTTGGAATTGATCCAGGACCATTTCCCGTCGCGCAAGACTTTCGATTGGATGGCCAGGCTTTCTTCGAGTTTTTTGACGGCATTGTCGGCCTTCCGCTCTTGCCAGAAACTTACGGAAAAGTTCAAGCCCATAAGAGCAATGATGAGGTAGAAATTGAGTACTTTCCCGTCGGCGAACGAGAGAAACGCCGCCGCAAGGAGCATAAGAGCGATTGGCGAGACGAGCCACTTCAGTATCTTCATAAGGAAGTTCGCTCTCTTTTCCGGTATTTCATTCGGACCGTACTCTTTCAGCCGTTTCTGAACTTCTTCCGCTGTCAGACCCCCTGTAATAATTCCGGTATCCATAGTTTTTATTGTAATACTTTTTCCAGTGTCCGAAATATCGTGTATAGTGGTAGTTGTGGAAAATGAAATTTTGAAGAGTTTGAACGAAAGCCAGCGCGAAGCGGTCGAAGCAAAGGAAGGGCCGGTTCTCGTGATCGCGGGGCCGGGATCGGGCAAGACGCGGGTCATCGAATACCGCGTTTTGAACCTCATCAGGTCCGGCGTCGATCCTCGGAAGATCCTCCTTCTTACTTTCACGAAGCGCGCGGCGCGGGAAATGCTTGCGCGG
This sequence comes from bacterium, assembly GCA_021825465.1. Classification (GTDB taxonomy): domain Bacteria; phylum Patescibacteriota; class Minisyncoccia; order UBA6257; family GWB1-50-10; genus JAKAHT01. The sequence goes on from JAKAGX010000032.1 coordinate 4,379, forward strand.
GCCGCTTCCCACGACAAGCGATGCGAAGCGGTCGACGGCGGCACGTTCCATTCGTTCGCGTATAAACTTCTCCGAATCTATGGCAGCGAACTTGGATTGCGGAAAACGCTTTCCGTCCTCGACGAGGGCGATGCGGAGGAGCTCATCGGGAAGATCTTGAACGCGTTCAATGTGAAGGAAAAAAAGGAAGCATTTCCCAAAAAAGACACCTTGAGAAGCATGTTCAGCCTTTCGGCGAACAAGGGATTAGATCTCGAGGATGTCGTCGGCCGGTACTTTTCCCACCTTGCCGATTTCGTGCCGGAGATCGAAGCCGTTTTTGAGCGGTACCAGCTGCGGAAGAAGGAAAGCGGATATGTCGATTTCGACGACCTGCTGCTCTATGCGCGGGATCTTTTGGTGCTTCAAAAGACCGGCGGGGAGATCGCTTCGCGGTACGAATACGTCATGGTCGACGAATTTCAGGACACGAACCCCGTGCAGGGAGACCTGACGCACCTCTTGGGGAAGCGGACGGGGAACGTCCTCGCGGTCGGGGACGATGCGCAGAGCATTTACGGTTTCCGCGGCGCTTCGCACAAGAACATCATGGATTTCCCGGAATACTTCCCGGGGACGAAACTCATCAAACTCGAGGAAAATTACCGCTCGACGCAAGCGATCCTTGATCTGTCGAATGAGCTTCTCCGGAATATGGCGGACAAGTTCAAAAAAGAGCTCGTGTCCGCGAAAGGGAAGACGGGAGAACGGCCGAAGCTTCTTTATTTCGGCACTGTCGCCGATGAAACGGAGTGGATCGCCGAAAAGGTCATCGCGCTCGCATCGCAAGGCGTACCGCTCCGGGAACAAGCCGTCCTTTTCCGGTCGACGTACGTTTCGATCATGCTCCAAGCGGAGCTTTCAAAAATGAGGATCCCATACAAGGTATTCGGCGGCCTCCGGTTTTACGAGACGGCGCACGTAAAGGACTTTCTCGCCTTCGCGAAAGTGATCGCGAACCACAAGGACGAAATAAGTTGGGGGAGGATCTTGAATCTTCTGCCGGGCGTCGGCAAGAAGACGGCCGAAACGCTGTGGGGGGAGATGGAAAAGGCGGGCAACCTCGACGAAGCGCTCCCCGTGCTCGAACAAGCGGGGCTTGCCGGCAGGAACGCAGGGGAGGTTTTGAGATTGAAAGAAGCGGTTGCCGATGCATCCCGCTTGAAGAACGACCCCTTTGATCTTTTGGGCCGGGTCATGGATTTTTATTTGCCGATCTTCCGCGAAAAATTCGACGATTGGCCGGCGCGCCTCCAGGACCTTGAGACGATCAAGGATCTCGCGGAAGAGTATCATGAGCTCGATGCGTTCCTTGCCGATCTTTCGATCGACATACCGGAAGGCCGGGATGAAAACGAGGAAGAGTTTTTGACGCTCTCGACCATTCATTCGGCAAAGGGCCTCGAGTGGAATACGGTATATCTCTTGGGTGTTTCCGAGGGGACGCTGCCTTCGAAACGATCGATGGATTTCGACGAGGATGTCGAAGAAGAGGGGAGGTTGCTCTACGTGGCGGTCACGCGGGCCAAGGAGCGCCTCTATCTCTTCTTCCACTTGGATGACGGACGGAGCGCCTACCTCGGGAACCGGATCTCGCGGTTTTTAGAACCGGCGAACGTCTTTGGGACGCTCTCTCATGAGGATCTGTCGGGGTACGGTTTGAAAGATGAGGTACGGTACAGCGACGAGGACGACGGGATCGACGTGAAGTGGTAGATCCGCTTTTTCCCTCGCGGGCGTAAGTTTCGGTTCGGATAAATTCTCCTCGCTCATCCTGGGAAAGGAACGGAATTTTCGAACTCAACCTTGGTTTCATCTATGAAACCGTCGGGATTCGAACAGCGACAAATTCCTATTTCCTGCGTCTTCGCTTGGGAATTTATAACCTCGCCTCAAAAACCCGCTCGAAAGAAAGCGGATCTCCCTTGGTTTTGCGGTATAATATTAAGCACAATGGCTAAGCTACGGGAGCAAGCTCGATTGATACGTGCTATCCAGGATTTTCCTGATGCAGAGGGCCCTTTAGAAGGGTTGGATTTTGAAAAATTTATGGAAAGGAATTTTGACGCGAGTCAGGGCATGGTTTCTGATGATAAACTGATGAAATACTGTGCTCATGCTAAAATTTTTAATTCTGATAAGCAGAAAGATTTAAAAAAACTCTCAGATGAAGAAAAACTTAGCAGGAAGCATAAATTAAATCTGTTGCGAAAATCATGCGAGGATAGAAAGTTTATAGAACCTATAAAAGAAGAAGTATCGATAGATGATTGGGATAATTTTGATGGTTTACGGTTCAAGAAGAAAACCGTTGAAAAAACGAAGGGTTGGACAATTACCGACAGGGGTAGTGATTTACTGAATCGGTGGGGATTTCTATCAATTGCATTTGAAAAGCATATAAAGATAACTTCTTTTTTGTGGGGTGCTCTTAGTGGTATAGCTGGCGCTTGTTTCTTGTGGATTGTTACTCATTTGTCTCAAATAATAGAATGGGTAAGTAGGATTTGATGGCTTTCTGATTCTTGCGAGTGAATATTGTTCGAGGCTGCGCGAAAATTCCCGAGCGACGAGGAAGGAATGAGCTACGTATTCCATTACTGCACCACCACTCTTGACTATAGCAAAACCGTTGTTCAATTCTTCGCCAACGAAATGAAACCACTGGTCGCAGAAGACCGCGACTTTAGA
>JAKAGX010000003.1 GCA_021825465.1 bacterium
GGACGCCCTCGAGCACATTTCGATGTGTTCAAGTCCGCTCTGTCACGACTGCCGGGAGGCCTACGACCTACCCTAAGCGCAACATACAATGCGTCCGAGGATGAATTTCCCGGACGCATTCGTTTTTTTACCCCCTGTTACTGGGGGTTTTGCAATACTCGCGATGTCGGAATGAGCGGCTTCACGAAAACCTGGTCGCCCACGTTTGCCTGCAACAAAGAAACTCTTCCCGCGTGAAGTTCCAAGACTTCGTCGATCGGCGACGGCGGAAGATATTGCTGGAGAGCGCTATCCGGCGTCCCCGGCGCCGGGGGCTGCATATTTTGTTCGAATCCGACGATCTTCCCTTGGTAGATCCAAATGAGATCGATGGGGATTACCATATCCTTCATCCAAAACCCGTACTGCCCCGCTTGGGGGAAAAGGAAAAGCATCCCTTCATTGATGCCCAAGCTCGACCTGCCGCCGAGCCCTTTGTCCCTCGTCGTCTCATCTTTCGCGATATCTGCCGTTATGTACTGATTGTTGATCTTTACTTCCGCCTTCTTTTGAACCTTGCTCACCTCCTCTACGTACGGAATGGTCACCATGGCAACGCCGATCGCGACGCCAAGGAGGATGATGAATGCTTTTAAAAATCCTGACATGTTCTATTTATTATACACGAGCCCGAAGAGGACAATGCCGAACGCGACCGAAACGTTCAGCGACTCTTTCTTCCCCCGCATGGGAATTTCCAAGATCTTGTCGGCCATGCGAAGGATGCCCGGCGGCAGCCCTTTCACTTCGTTCCCCACGACGAGCGCAACCTTGCGGAGGGCGTAGGGTTTTGGGTTGAGGGCATAGTATGGAATTGATTTTTTCGATTGCTCGACGGCAAAGATCGTGTATCCCGCTTTCTTCAATTTTTTCAAAAGCGCGGCCGTCGACCGCGAATATTCCCACGGAACCGTCCGTTCGGCGCCGAGCGCGACCTTCGCAATTTCACGCCGGTAGTTTCCCAAGGGATCGACGGGCTTCGGTGTAATGCCCGAGAGATATAATTTCGAAACGCCGGCCGCATCGGCGGTCCGGAAAGCGGACCCGACATTGTGCAAACTTCTGATATTCGGAAGGACGGCAACGATTTCTTTCATGGAATGTGGAACGTACTTCATTATCATAACAAAAAAAAGAAGGACTCGGATGTGAGGTAAAAAACATCCGAGTCCCGGCGGGCGTCCACGTCCCCATGGACAGCGAAAAATAGACAGAAGGTATAAGCCCAGACGCGCGTACGCCGCGTCATGGGCCGCGCACCGCTCTCCTACCGAGAACGGGCACTTCCGGCCTGAGGGGAGGCATCACCCTGCCTCAGCCGGTAAAATCCAAAACCAATAAGTAGTAGAGCTACCCTTACGCTACCAAACCCACCCCCTCCCGTCAAACCCCGCCCCAATTCCGCCCCCCGCTCTCCTTCAAAAATTGTAGGCCCCCCGCTCTCCTTGAATTTTTGAGGGAGGCCGGGGGACCCTTAAATCTGTGGATAACTCTGATAAAGGTCTCTACTGTACCACCATTATCCCCACCTCTCCTCTTGCAGCATGTCCGGGAACATCACAACGAAAAGTATAATCGCCGGCGCCAGAGGGGGCACTAAATGTAATAACTCTCGTCATCATGGGACCGACACCACTCGGACTGAGTTGGATCGATGGGTCATCAAACTTAAAGACGTGGGTTTCATCGTCGGCACCAGAAAGAGAAATTGCTATCGCCGATCCACTTCTCACTGTGAATGTCGACGGTAAAAACCCGGCGGAACTGACTTCAAACTGAATTTCAGAGGAAGAAAAACTGCCAGGGAATTCCCATGTCGTCGAAGCTACATCCGACATCAGGCCCGTGTCATCAACAGCCCGTACCCCTATCTTATATTCATTCGGAAAAGAAATTGGATACGACAAAGATACATTCGATCCGACTTGCACCCACTCGGATTCATGAAAATCAGAAAGGTTTGTAATGTTATATTCGTAGATTATCTTCGAATCTAGGGAATCGAGATCGGTCGAGGTGGACCAGGAAATATTCAACGCCATGCTGCTTTCATTAAAGTTGATTGATTGGATTTGAGGAATGGTCGGCCTTTGAAGAACGGAAATATCAACCTGCGACCCTGGTTCACCTTCCATAACCATGAATGGATAAAAAGAATAGTAGTTGAAAACTTCACCGGTATCGAGAATGAAAGAGTTGCTCATGGCAGTACCGGTCGCCGTCGTGCCCGCGAGGATCACACTCCTGTTTTGATAATCTTGATAGGTATCTAAGCGGTAATAGGAAAAAGGATGAAGTTCCACTTCGAGATCTTTGAGGACCACATTATGCACCACGTTTGTGAAAGGTGCGTTATCGGAAAGCGTGAACGAAGCAACTTCATGCGTGTAATCTTTGTCCTCAAATTCTCGAAGGTAGACGTGTGACGAAGAAAATTCCGGCCGATCAACCAACCCGCGCAAGAAAAGTGTGTGGAGAACGCCGGAAAAACCTCTTCCTAATTTGTACCAATTGTCCGAATAGTGACTGCCAGCAGAAAGCGACGGGGATGAGTTTTGAGAAAAGACAATTGAACTCGATGGAATCGGAAGTGGGGTGTCGATGCTTATATTGGTCATGGCGGACGGCATGCCGTCGCGATCAAAAGCCAACATCGAAAAATGGTACATTTCCCCGATTCTTGAGAGCGGATAAGCGACCGAGACGGTCGTCGTTGCAATAAACAATGAGGAACTGCCATTATTTTCTTCAAAAATCTTATACACTATCCCTGAGGGTGAAGCTGTAGAATCGCGGGACGGCAACCACATAAATCCGATAACCATACCACCGAAATCGTATTTTGCGATGATATTTTCCCCCAGTATTGGCGCAGGAGCAGTTGGTGATGAACGGGGTTCCGGCAAACTCTGCGAATTCTGCGGTTTTGCAGTGAGCCACGCTTCAAAATCAGCAATGCTTTCTCCCGTTTCACAATTTTTTCCGAGAAATTCCCCCTCCGAGCCCGGAAGCCCCGAAAGACAGTACCCATCGCGAAATGCCTTGCGTCTTAAACTCCCGGAAGGTTCCGGAATCGCTGCTGGATGAAAGTCCGCGAAAATACTCCCATTGCCATAGAAGAGAGCACTCTCAATCAATCCATCATTCAACGAACTCACATCGGTCGTCGTAGAAACCAGAAGAACCGCTCCACCATTTGAGCCACCGGATAGGCTGAACGACCGGTAAAGATAATCAGGCGTAGTTGTGCCGACATACCCATCATCTTCACCATCACTTTTCCCCCGAGCGACGAGAAAAAATCCTTTCGATTTAATTGAGTCTCCAGCCCTGAACGTTTCTTTTGAAATAGTCGAGCTTGAAACAGCTTCCGCGCTGCCGCTCAGGTATTGCAAAGACCATCCGGACAGATTTACGTCATGATTATCGGGGTTATAAAATTCAATAAACTCATCGCCTGCGTCGACGCCGCCAATTTGCACTTCGCTTATCACAACACGATCCGTACTACTCCCAACAACCGGCGATGTAGATGTTGGCGTCGTTGTCGCCGTCTCATCGGCGATAAGTGATTGATCAAGAGTATTTTCGCTACCTGGCGTGGGACGCGACCAAGTCCAAGTATCGCCGATGAGCTGCAGAGAATTCCCATCCCCTTGAGCACCAGCATTTGAAATATAGGAAGTAGAACCAAAAACGGTATCTCGGTACTTTAAAGCAACGGAACTGCTCGTATTGTTTAAAGAGAATGAACCGTAGAACAGATTTCCGCTAAAGTTCGGGAAATCCCGAAAGATGGTCGTGGAGCCGTTGGAAAATATCACAAAGCCACCCGCAGGAAGAAGATAATCGCCGCTGGTGAGATTTAAATTATGCGCTGTCCCCCCTTCATAAAATTTTATCTCGCTTAGATCAGCATTCGTCGTACCGATATTCTTCACCTCAACCCATTCATGGCCGGCATCCGATCCGGGATAATCGTACATAATTTCTGTAATCGCAAGATTCGGCGGAGAAGTATTGTCAGACGATCCACCTTGACTGCCGCCGCCCGCGTAGATTATTTGATTTTGAGAAGGAATGTACGCTGTTCCGTTCGGTGATCGCGGCGTTCCGAGGATTTTTCCATTGAAACTTCCCGATGTATACCACGAAAGGTCGCTCTTTCGCTCCATTGAGCGGCGGAGCGAAGAATCCCCCGCTGGCCATTCAGGATCGGCTGTTACCATATCGATCGGTTTGCAATTCGCGTCAAAAATCTCGAGACCATCATCGGAATTAGCAAGCCCGCCGGTATAAATGAAGTCTGCGGTTACGTTTGGCACAGAATCATCATTTGTTCTCTCCAATAAAAAGTAGCTCCACGGAGAAATACTCGTATTGGGCGGAAGGGAGATTGTGATACTCCCTTTCTTACTTAAAATCTGCCAACCAGAAAGATCGACAGAGTTTCCCGTCATATTTCTTAATTCAAACCATTCATCAGAAGCATTTAATCCGTACGTTTCACTCCCACCCGCCCATGCCACTTCACTGAGAACAACCGGCGTACGCGTCAATGCGGCACCCGCACCAAATGAGCACTGCTTCATATTCGCGGCAGCTTTTGTCGAGGTTACCACTGAAACCGAGGTAATCGATGTAGTCGAGCTTGCAGGTGCCACTTTCTCTATCTCTGAAACCACAGAGTACATTACCTTTCCGCTCAGAGCACCGGTCGTGAGGTCTTTTGCATAATATGCATAAACTCCAAGAACCGCCTCAAGCGGCATTTGATAAACATTCTGAAAAGCACCGGCATCATCCGCTTGGATATTTATCAACGTCGATTTTCCATTCGGCAAATCGAAAATAAGTGCAACTTGTCCGTGCGCCGTGAAATGTTCACCGCTCTCTACAATTTTCTCTCCAATTTTAACAATTGATCGGTCGGTAAAAACCACTGGCTGCGGGATGATTGCCGCCCGAACTCCCGATGTGGTTTTGCCGCCCTCCGAAGTTTCTACATTTGTCGCTGTTATTGTTGGCATCTCCGCCGCTTTCACGGTTCTGAAAAACAAATCCAAAACCCCGGCTGCATACTGAACTGCCTTTGTCGAAAGGAGGGACCAATAAGAATTTTTCACCAAGTCGTTATCAACCGTAATAGTCACATTTTTGAAATCAAACATTAATCCCAATAATGAGTTCTTCTTGAGGAGTGGATATTCGTTGCCCTCCCCATCATGGCCCATGACATAGTAACCCCCGTTGATAATATTCAAATCGGACATATCCGCAACCGGCAAGTTGTATCCACTCTGGAGGCCGATTGTATTCCGACTATAAAAGTTATTATTGGAATACGCCGCGATTCCATCAAAATATGAACCGAGATCGGCGAACATAATAATTGGCTTGTCATTTAACCTTTTCACAAGATCGGCGTCTGGCTCCTGAGATGTAAATTTTGCAGCCCAGCTTTCATAGGGACTTCCGCCGGGGTGCGGATCATCCCGCGTGTGGTCCGGCACACTCGCATCCTCGACAAGATGAATTACATGCCCCAATGCGAACATTGCTTCTTCTTTTTTGCCAGCTTGATAAAGATCGATCGCCCGTTGCCACGTGAAATCAGAATCGCTCGATACGCTACTGATTTTCCCTTTTTCAATAACAGAAAGGATCGAAGCGATTGTCGGCCCAATTTTATAGGCAATCGAATTCTGACTCACAGGATTTTCTGCCCAACTTTTCGACGTTTCCCACTTCCCGGGGATGTTCACTGCGTTAACGACCGGATTATAGGTGAGTCCTCGTTGATAGACCGGATCGTAGAAATGATTGAACGACCGTGGGATATCATCTTCCCGGCAGGAGCCATCCGCAAGATAATCCTTTAATTCTTGAGGAAATTGAACCACTGCCGATTTATCGTAGAAATCGACCGCGGATGCCGTCAAAAATGCGTGTGTCCCAGAATCGTAAGCGAAAACATTCGGCGACAAAGCGAAAAATCCCAACAAAGAGATGAGGATGAATATTTTTTTCATCACATGCTTTCTATTTTCCAAATACCCGAATATTTGTTGAATTTGAGGAGTGCGCTGTAATCAGCCATGCCATCTTCATTAAAAACGGAAAACCAAGCGGTATCACCGCCAGATGACGACGTATCATACACTGCTCGCGACATGATATCGGCTATTTCGCTCAATCTCCCCTCGCTCTTCTTTTTTTCGATATCGGCTTTCCACTTCGCCCGCATGTCCGGATCGTTGATATCGAGCAGCGTATATTGTGACGCGAGTTCCACATCTCCCTCCCGGAGGGCATCAATAAATAATCGAAGCGTTTCCTCTGGCGTCTTCCCGCCAACGGTATCCGCCTTCATCTCGGCCTCATAGTCAGCTATCCATTTTTGTATTTTCGCAACGGCAATCGCTTGCTCCTCCGGTGAAGAAACATTCTCCAGCGGAGCAACAACGGCTTCTTGAATGCGGTTTTGCAAAAAATAGATGCCAATACCGACAACAAGGAGACCGAGAAATATTCCCAAAAACAACCACAATCTCATACTTTTTCTCATAAACTTCTAGAAATGAAGACCTTTAAAGCAAAAAAGAGCACGCCCTTGCGAGTTGCTCTTTTTGCTTATCCCTATCACTTATTGTAAGGATCAAAATTCAACTATCAATAGAATTTGTCCCCAAAATTTCCGCCCTCCGGTCTCCTTCAAAAATTCGAGGAGAACGGAGGGCCAAAGATTCCGTGGATAAAAAGAGCAAATCCGTACAATGCAGGGATGGGGTATAATTGAAATAATGGCATCCAATAAATCCATCGCTGAAATCCTCTATGACATAGCCGAATACCTCAATATGGACAATGTCCCATTCAAGCCGCGTGCCTACGAAAAGGCAGCCGAGGTTATCGAGGGACTAGAGGAAGATGTTTCCGAGATATATAGGAAGGGTGGTCTTAAGGCGCTGGAAAACATCCCCGGCATCGGTATTTCGATCGCTGAGAAAATAGAAGAGTTTATTAAAACCGGAAAAGTAAAATATTATGAGGAACTGAAGAAAAAAATGCCGGTAGATATGGATTCCCTTCGGAAAGTAGAGGGACTTGGTCCTCAATCAATCAAGAAACTCTATGAAAAGCTAGGAATAAGGACTGTCGAAGATCTCAAAAAAGCGGCGGAAGGGCAAAAAATAAGAGCTTTGGAAGGATTCGGAGAAAAGAGCGAGGAGAAGATTCTGAAAAGCTTGGGATTCCTCGAAAAATCATCCGGTAGATTCATCTTGGGATTTGTCATGTCCGAAGTAGAAGAAATCGCAAAACGCATACAAAGCCAAAAAGGCGTCGAGAAGGCGATCGTTGCAGGGTCAGTGCGGCGCATGAAAGAAACGATCGGCGATGCCGACATCCTCGTCGTTGCAAAGAATGCCAAACCTGTTATGGACTATTTCGTTCGGATGCCCGAGGTGGTCAAGGTAACGGCACATGGCGAAACCAAATCCGCCGTCAAATTAAAATCTGGACTTAACGTCGATTTGCGTATCGTGCCGAGAGAGTCTTACGGTGCCGCACTTAATTATTTCACCGGCTCAAAGGCGCACAATATTGCCCTTCGGGAAATCGCCGTGAAGCACGGAATGAAATTGAACGAGTATGGGCTTTTCAAAATAAAAAATAAGAAGGAGACCTTCGTTGCGGGAAGAACCGAAGAAGAATTGTACAAGGCATTGGGGCTCCACTATATCGAACCAGAAATGCGAGAGGACACCGGCGAAATAGAATTGGCGCGAGAGAATAAGCTGCCGAAACTCATCGGTTATAGAGACCTCAAAGGCGATCTGCAAGTTCAAACAAACTGGACAGACGGATCCGATTCCATAGAAACGATGGCGAGAGAAGCCATGAAACAGGGCCTTGAATATATCGTGATCACAGACCACACAAAACGGCTTGCCGTGACCGGCGGACTCGATGAAAAACGGATGAAGAAGCAAATGGAGGAGGTAGATAAAGTGAATAAGAAACTCAAATCAGAGGGAAAGAGGATGACAGTACTGAAGGGAAGTGAATGCGATATCTTAAAAGATGGAACACTTGATCTTCCCGATTCAATACTCTCTCAACTGGATGTTGTAGGAGCTTCGGTCCACTCGTATTTCAATCTTTCCCGCGAAGAACAGACTGAAAGAATCAAAAGAGCAATGGACAACAAGAATGTCGATATTATTTTCCACCCGACGGGGAGGGTAATACAAAGAAGAGAGGCATATGACGTCGATATGGATGAGTTGATACGTCACGCCAAAAGAACCGGCACAATTCTCGAAATAGATGCCTTGCCAGAGCGCGCTGACCTAAAGGATGAGTACATCAGAAAGTGCGTTGCGGCGGGCGTGAAAATGTCCATCGACTCCGATGCGCATACACCGGGACATTTTCAAATCTTGAGATATGGCATCGCAGAAGCCAGCCGCGGTTTTGCTGAAAGAAAGGATATCATAAATGCATGGCCACTCGCGAAGATGAGAAAACTCCTAAAAAATCACCACTAAAATCTTCCATCGTCCTCGGGGTGGTGGCCTTGGTTCTTTTTATATTTTCACAAACCAACTTGCCGGCTTATTTTAGGGAGGTAACAAGCTCGATGATTAGTAATGATGAGCTTCTCTATGAGGCGCCGAGCGTTCCACAAACAGTGTCGGCGGGTGGCGAAGTTCCCAAAATCATTCTAAGTGAAATATTTCCAGGAAATGATCTCTTTGAACCCTTTATTGAGCTATATAACCCAACTGATATACCAGCAAATTTAACTGGCTTCTTAATAAAAAGATTGTTAATCTCCGGAGAAGAGACAACTTTCCTTTCCTCAAAAAGGCTCGAGGGCTTGGTAATAAATCCCCATGAATATTTTCTTATCACAAAAGCAAGCTCAACTACGATCGCCGATGCTTATTGGCCGAAATCTTACAACCTCATCAGGCAAAACTCCGGACTTTCCCTCTACAGTCCTCTCGGCGAACAGGTCGACGGGGCGTCATGGAAAATAATCCCCGCAGGGGTAAGTCTCACGAGAATCTCGTGGAGCGACAATGATTTTTCTTTCACGAGTTCTCCAACCCCGCAAATGACCGTTCAGTCGACGCTCAGTAATAACTGAGAACCAAAAGTAATCACAAAAAAGAAAATAGCAACCTCCTCCAGAGCAACGTCCCTAATCTTCCGGAGATTTTTACTTCTTTCCTTGACCCATTTGGCAATCGATTTTCGATAATTTTTTTCACCGTCAAAAAATTCCAAGAGAAATTCTCTCTGGGTAACGGATGGAAAATTCCTCCATCCGCAATAATCCATATGACTGCTCCAGCGATATGAGTCCAGAAATTTAATCTCATCCACACCATCCGTATTTAAATCTAGAGGATTTGTGTGGATATAGTATGGCAGATGCAGGAGATGTTCGTTATTAGTAACTTCTACCGCCTTGAATCTGCCTTGGAATAAAACACCACTCCTTTTATTTTTCTCATTGAAATAAAGTGCATATCCAGCCCCTATCTTCTGCATGAATTTCATAACCCCATCTTCCTTCCTTTGTTTTAGAAGAAGATGAAAGTGGTTCGACATAAGAGTGAATGCTAAGACATCAACAAGCAACTTCTCTGGATGTTTCGGTTTTAATGATGGAACACCCCGGAAGTCAACCATTGAAATCCGGGTTGGGTTTTTGGCAAAGCCGTAGGTCATATTGCCGACCGGATCTTCGTCATTGAATTCGTATAACGCATGGATGAAGCGCAAATAATCATCGCTATCACGAAAGATTTCCCGCTTATCGGCTCCTCGATTATAGACGTGAAAGATCCCACCTTCGGTTAGCCTCCCCCTTCTCATGTCAGATTCCTAATTTCTTTTCGAGCTTCGAAATTCGCGCCTTCACTGCTTCAAGTTCCTCGCGGTACACCACACGCGAAAGTTCTTTTTTAATCTCCGAGATTTCCCTTTGAATAACATCCAAACTGCCATAGATGTAGTGGATATCACCTTCCACTTTGTCAAAACGGTCATGCATTTCCTTGCGCATTCCTTTAAAGCCTTCGCGCATTTCTTTAAAACCTCCGTCTACTATCCTCGCTAAGGTGTCGATGGTGGTTTCTTTGGTTTTTCTCATAGTGTAAGTATGATACTATACCGGAGCCAACCGCAACTTTAAGTTATCCACAAAATTGCAGGCCCTCCGGTCTCCTTCAAAAATTCGAGGAGAGCGGGGGGCCTTCATTTTTTGAAGGAGAGCGGGGGGCGGAATGGGGGGTTGGCGGGGATTTTGACAAAAATAATGAAGAGTGGTATAATACGCTTAGATCATAACGAAAGGATGGTTAGGAATGAAAAAGCTTATTCCCCTCGTAGCGCTCGCGGTCATCTCTGTGATAATCTCCGGATGTGAAAAAGGATTTTCTCCCGTTGCTCCCAATCCAAGTGCCATCAATAAAATTCTGAATGGCGACACAGCTTCCACAAGCTATTGGTCACCGGCAACGCCAACAAATGGAGTGGCGAATATGGTCTTTCTCGGAAACGGGAAAGCAACGCAGGAGAATATTCTTCCACCCCAAACGAAGGCATACGCTCATATCACGATTGTACTTCGTACGATGAAATGGGTTTCATCGACGGAAACCGTTTCCTTTACGGTTGATTCCACGACAATTACAAGTCGTCGGGTCTACTTCGTGACTGCTCAAGGTTATTCCGGAAGCGGCGTAAATGATTGGGTTATTGGGATGAAGAACATCGACGGATCGACACAGAGTGGCAAATTTTCCGCAGATCTTTTTTATCAAAGCGGAAAAGTAGAACGCGTCACCTTCAACCTCGTGGGAGGATGAAGTCGTGACGCCCTTACAAAAAGAGAGAGCATGCATTATGCATCGACTCTCTCTTTTTTGTTTCGGAAGAAAATGCTATTGAGGCAGCACGACGAGCTTGCCCGTGATGCGATTGCCATACGGACAGTATGTTTGGCACTCGAAGTCATACTCCCCCGCCTTTGGCGGGACAAGGCTCATAAATGTACTCTGTCCTTCGGCGATCTGCCCGCTGTAGAAATGCAATTGCGGGAAAAATAAATCATAAGGACCATCAACTGCCTTCACGCTTAAACCAACACCATCGCCCTGATTTACAACAATGAGATCGCGGCTGAAACCATTCTTCGTCACCGAAACACTGAAAACCTTGAGTTTAGCAGTGCTACTCGCATAAAGCGGCAGTAGACCATCGGGCATTGTGAGCTGGTATGATGTCGTTGCGGAAACGGGAGGAACGGACGATGTCGCATTCGCGCTCGGCGCGGAAGACGATGCCGGCGTTGACGTCGGAACGTTCGTATTGGTACTTGTCGTGTTCGCCGACGGCGCAGATGATTGCGGTGGAACCAAAAGATAGATCAAGACGAGAGCGATCACGAGAATCAGTCCCCCCAAAAGCCCACTCATTACCTTTTTATTTCCTTTGCTCATATATTCCCCTTCATTCCTATTGTCCGAAGAACCCTTGTGTGCAGGAGCTTACCTTCACGGGCGTGGATGTGACAGTACATACGTCGCTCGATGGTATCACCCCACTTGATATCGTCGACCATGTATTGCAACTGCCGTCACCTACCGATGAATTGCTGTAAGTGACCGTGTAAACGGTGTAGGTACCGGGACACGTAACGCTTTTCTGACCAGATCCAGTCGTTCCGGAGACCGGTGTCGCAAGCGTCGTCGTGCTGGGGATTCCCGTTCCCGCAATGAATGCCCCCACACCGCTCGCCGAATTACCGGACCAGCTGGCATTTACCTGCCACAAACCGGACGGCGAGTAAACGTTCACCGTTGACGGTGCGGAAGGCGCACATGCTCCCGTCGCGACACTTCCCGAACCGGGCGAGGTCATATTCCCAAGCGCATCTTGAGCTTTCGCATAGAATGTATAGTTTGTTCCGCAACTCAAGGTACTGAAGCTAGACGAAGTGCCGGACTGCCAATTATACGTCCCGCCGGACGCAGTTGAAAAACCATAAGGAGTTGAATTTAAGCCAGATTGACTATCCGCCTCGGTACTTGCTGTACAACTCACCGACGTCTGACTCGTCGCAGAACAAGAGAGCGTCGGCGGATTCGGGCTCGGCGCTGTGGTATCAATTTTCGCTGCCGGACTCGTGCAGGTCGTACCATTGCCGGCATTATCGGAGATAGAAACATTGCAGGTTCCGCCGTTCGTCGTAACAGTGCAATTCCCCCCGCTCGTATTGATGCCGCTTCCACCCGTATCAGTCGAACCAGAGAGGGCAAAACTTTGTGAGCTGCTTGTCCATGAAGGAGAACTTGGCGACCACGATCCGCAGGTCGGCGCCGTAGTATCGATGTAGTAATTCGCCGATTGGGTGGCGCTGGTATTCCCTGCGTTGTCGGTAGCGTAAGCTTGAGCCGTCTGGCCGCCGGCATTCGAGCACGTGAAGTTGAAGGAGCCGGAAGCAGTGGAACTCCAGCCAGCCGAGGTGGTGCAGCGGTAATAAACAGTGTTTAATCCCGATCCGCCGGAGTTGTCGGCAGCCGAAACGGAAAGAGTGACATTGCCGTTCGTCCATCCTGACGGACTTGCCGAGATCGAAACGGTCGGAGGGGTAGTATCCGGGCAAGCGCTCGTTGTAATGGTCGTGGGCGCTCCCCACGGACTGCACCCGGTCGTGTTGTTCGGGCCGTCGCAAGCATAGATCATAAAGGTATAAGACGTGGCGCAACTTAAACCGCTGGCCGTGAACGAATTCGTAGTGACCGTGCCGACGTCCAGGTTCGGCGGGTTTTGAGAAACGTGGTAATACGTTGCACCTGAAACAGCAGGCCATGTGATGGTGATCGAACTTGCAGTCACACCGCCACTGCTCGCCGAAGGAGCACTCGGCGTGCAGGCAGAAGTCTTAGCCGAAGCGCCGGTACCCGAACCGGAATAATATGTCCGGCCGTTCGTATTCACGTACGCTTGGACATAGTTGGAATTGCCGCCGGTGCTGCAGGACATCGGAACGTTCACTGACGTCGCTCCCGCTCCCGCCGTGGCTTGCCCCATCACCATCCCCAAACCGCTGTCGTTTAGAGTAGCCACGAAGCCGCTTTCGTCGTACGGACTGTTGCGTGTCCACGAAACCGGAATATAGGTTTGACTCGCGTATGACGTGAAGGTAACACCAGACGGCGTACCCGGCGTACAAGCATCGGTCGTGGCCGTGTTGCTGGCGGCTGAGTAGCCGGAGTAGTAAGTACGACCGTTGGTACTCACGTAGGACCGCACGTAGAAGGCGTCGGAGATGCCGCCGGGACAGGAACTAAGACCCAAAGTCCCGACGTTGGCTGTACCTGAAGTTGAACCGCTCCCGACTGTTCCCACCACCGACCCGTTGACGACATCGATGATCTGAAAACCTGATTCGTCCGTCGGGCTGTTCCGCGTCCACGTCACGTTGTCCGTCGTTTGGCCCGTAGGCGTCGCCGAGCCGATAGTCGGCGTACCCGGCGTACAAGCATCGGTCGTGGCCGTTATATACGACGATGGGCCCGAATAATAGGTACGACCATTGGTATTCACGTAAGCCCGCACGTAGACGCTATACGAACTTCCGCACCCGAAGCCGCTTGCCGTCCCCGACGTCGCTCCCGCACCGGCAGATCCGTAAGGTCCGACATCACTGTATGCGCCGGTCCAAATGTAGAAATTAAATCCGCTTTCGTCGTAGGGACTGTTCCGGTTCCAGGTAACGTTATAAGAACTCTGCGAGGCAGGGCTGACCCCCGTAATGGCCGGCGTACCCGGCGTACAAGCATCGGTTGTTCCATTATTCGGGGAACTCGCCGCGCTGCACCCACCACTGTTACACGCCTGAACTTCATAAATACCCACCCCATTACACCCCAGCGAGCCATCGGTATAACTCGTCCCGCTGGTACTCCCTAAAGTGCTATAGGAAGCACCGCCATTCGGACTCTTGAGAACGGTGTATGATGTTGCACCTGAAACAGCTCCCCAAGAAATGGTGAGCTGGCTTTGGCTGATTGGCGTCACCGACGGTGTACCGGGAGTGCTCGGTGGATAGGGGTATGTCACCGCGGAATTTGAAGATCCCCACTGGGGATTGGAACAGGTGGAAACATTGCATGATGCGATTCGATAGTAATACCTTGTATTAGCAGCAAGACCGCTGTCGTTGAAACTTGTGCCAGTCACGTAGGTATTGATATTAGTCCATGTAGAATTATCCGGACTCCGCGCGATCCAGTAATAGGTCGCGCCGCTTGCGGCGCCCCACGAAATAGACATAGTCGTCTGGCCGGTCGGCGAGACCGACGGAGCCGCTGGTGCAAGCGGGTAGGTCACAGCGCTTGCCGTATTCGTGCAAGTGCCGTACGCGCCGCCGGTGCACACCTGGAATGTCACACTGGTACCCGGCGCCCAATTTCCTGTGCCGACAATAGCTAGTGTCGTTGGTGTGGAAGGACACGTCGAATTGAATGAAGTATAAACGCTCGTCGGCGAACAACCGCTTCCCGTGCAGTAGTATTCATACACAGTTTCGTTGATGCCGGTTCCCGTCGGTGAACAGCTCCACTGCAACGAAACCTGGGAGGAACTGTAAGGATAAACCGATAAACTGGAAACGGACCACGAGCCGACGTTCGCGAGGGCCTGTTCCGCGAACGGAACATGGAAAAAGACA
This sequence comes from bacterium, assembly GCA_021825465.1. GTDB lineage: Bacteria > Patescibacteriota > Minisyncoccia > UBA6257 > GWB1-50-10 > JAKAHT01. The sequence goes on from JAKAGX010000003.1 coordinate 14,795, forward strand.
AGGGCGCCCGCCCCCACCATCAGCGTCGCAACGAAGATGCCGACCAGAACTTTTCCCCTTTTCATACTTTTCTCTATTATACCATACTCCGATAGATGAAAACCCCGTCGGCATGGTAAACCTCCTCCAAGAAGGGACAGACTTGGGGAATATGGCTGTAAACGAATCCGGTTTTCAGCTCGGAAAGGATCTCCTCTTTCGTGCCGCAATCGGTCACATCAAAGAATGAGGAAAGGAGCGGATTCTGCCGATTGTCTTTCCCCTGCGGAGTGATCCAGTTGATCGGCGCAGCCGCCCCCGTAAGAGGCGTGATGATCGTCCCCATGGAGGGTTCGGAAAGAATGAACTGGTACTGGATATTCGGCTGTTTCTTGAGCCAATTGAGCGCTTTCAGGTCCTGCGAGCCGACCAAATGATACGGAGCGGTTCCGGCAATCAAGACAAAATACCCCCACAACGACAATCCAAGTACCGCAAAAACGACACCCCACTTCAGAAAACCCGCCGTACGCATTCTCGCAAGCATTTCCCCGAGGCCGACGCTTGCGAGAACGGCAACGACAGCGGCAGCAAAATAATACGAACGCTGAGGGAAGGCGAGAAAAGAAACGTCGGCGACATAGAAAAGCGTGACATTCAAAACCCCGACGACGACGGATGCGGCGAGCACCCGCGCCCACTTTTCTTTCCGAAGAAAACAAAACCCGAACACGGCCGCGATGAATACGACGACCGGAACGATATCAAAGAAGCTGAAGAAGCCGATCGAACCGACCGTCGCGGTACTCGACACGAAAAATGCGCTCACGTCCGGCAGCGTGCCCGACGACCAAAACGCCTTGTAGGGGCTTGCAAGGAGAAGAAGGGCGATCGCGGCAACGCCAACGCAAACGACGACGAAAAACAAGAGGGGATGTTTTTTCATGAACGTTCCGGCGATCGGAACGAGCGAAAGGAGGACAAATCCCAAGAACGGCACATACACGAGTGCAAGAGCAACGGAAACCGTACCTGCAACAAAAAGTTCGGGTCGGCCCTTTAAAAACAATCCGCGCGCCTCGACGATCAAAAACAAAACGAAGAAGAGCGCAAAGACGGACGGTACGAAGAACCATAACCCCAAGAAGCTCGTGCTGGAATGAAGGCTTGCAAGAAACGGCGACACAAGTCCGCCGGCCCAGAAATTTTTCGTCTTTTCGTAGAGCACGAGCGAACCGACGAGCGAGATCAAGAACATATTGAACGCCGGCAGATACACCCACGCTCCAATCGGATCCGTTCCTCCGCTCATAACACCGGCCCACAAGCTCGTGAAGCCAGGCTTGTAATCGACGGAATGGATCACGACATACGGATTGGTGTTCAAAGGCCTCCCCCGCAAAAGGCTTTGCACGGCGGCAACGTCTCCCCATTCGTCGGCATGGATCGGCCAAAGATATCCGAAATGGGGATAAAACACGAAGACGGCGGCGGCAAGAGCGAGAACGACGAGGACGCAGAAAAAGATCTTTTCCCGCTTGTGGAGCGCTTTCCATTCATTCCACGCCACGAACATCCTTTTCCTCGCCAAGAATCCGAGGATGAGCGTACCGAGCGCAACGAGCGGAAGAAAGTAATGGATGAGCGGCGAATAAAAAGCCGACAAGAGAAACCCGAGGATAACCTCGAAGGAAACGCCGAGGACGAGCGCATAGGCGATCCGCTTGAAAAACCCGGAAATAAAGCGAAAGAAGAGCGTCGTAAGATAGCCCGGAACGAGAAAGAGTACGAGCGCGAGTACAATCGACATAAGCTTCCTTTGATTATAAGATAAGACCGATGGGTAAAAAAGTTTCCGTCATCCTCCCCTGCCGGAACGAACGGGACACGATCCGCGGATGCATCAGGGAAATCCGCGAAACTGCCCGCGCTTCGAACCTCGACGTTGAGATCGTCGTATCAGATTCATCGAACGACGGGTCGGATGCGATCGCCCGCGAAGAAGGCGTGGTGCTCGTAAAACACGATACCGAAGGGTACGGCTTCGCGGTACGGGAAGGAATGAAACAAGCGCGGGGAGAAATACTGGTTTATGCCGACGCGGACGGAACATATTCATTCAAGGAATTCCCGAAACTCGTCGAAAAACTCAAGGAAGCGGACATTGCCATCGGCAGCCGGTTCAAGGGAACGATGGAGCGGGGTTCCATGCCCGCCGCGAACCGGTTTCTCGGAACCCCCGTCTTGAACGCCCTCCTTTTGGTGTTCTTCGGCATACGGATCTCCGACAGCCAATCGGGGTACCGCGCCATGACCCAGTCCGCGTTTGAACAATTCGATTTCAGAACCAACGGCATGGAATTTGCAACGGAAATGATCGTGAAAGCCAAGGAGCTGCATCTCACGATCGCCGAAGTGCCCATCGCCTACGCGGTGCGCAAGGGAACCTCGAAGCTCCGGCGATATCACGACGGCATTGCGCATCTCCGCTACATATTCCTCAAAATGCCTTTCCTGTGGTACGCCGGCGCCGGACTTTTGTTTTTCGTGTTCGGCATTCTGTCGCTTTTGTTGAAAACAGGTTCCGCGACAACTCGGCTTTTTTTCCCCATCATCGGATTCGAGATCGCGTTCCTCGGCATCTTTGCAAAAACTTCGCTCTGGGTACGATTCCACGAAAGGAACAAACTCGCGGCGAAATTCAACGAAGCGTTCCGATTTAAGACCGGAACGGCGATCGGATTGGCCCTCATTCTCGTTCCCCTTGCACTCCGAGCCATCGGCTTCGGGCGGGAATTTTTCGACATTCTTTTCGTTTCGGCGATGCTCGGCATTCTCCTCATTGCAAACCTTTTTATGCTTTCCTTGATGAATTCAAATGAAAACAGCCATATTCCACCAGGCGCTCGATAATATCGGCGGCGCCGAGATCGTAACGCTCACGCTCGCCCGCGGATTTGAAGCCGACGTCTATACAACAAACATCAGCCGGGAAAAAATAACAGCTTTCGGCTTCGAGGATGTTCTCCCCCGCCTCCGGTCGATCGGTCGGATTCCCGTGAAAGCCCCCTTCCGGCAACAGCTCGCACTTTGGAAATTCAGACGACTCGACCTTTCGGGGCAGTACGATCGCTTCGTGATATCGGGAGATTGGGCGGTCGGCGGCGCTGTCAACAACCACCCGAATTTGTGGTACGCGCACGGTCCCCTCGACGAACTTTGGGAATTTCAAAACCACGTGCGCGAAGAAACACTTGCATGGTGGATGCGCACCGCCTTCGACGTCTGGGTCGCACTGAACCAGCGCCTCGTTAAACGCTACGCCCGGCACGTCGACCGCTGGGCATGCAATTCGGAAAACGTCAAAAAACGGATCAAGAAAATCTTCGGCGCTTCCGCCGCAGTCGCATACCCCCCCGTCCAAACCTCGGAGTATCACTACGAAAGCCCAAGAGGTTATTGGCTCTCGGTAAACCGCTTGGTCGGGCACAAACGCATCGAGATCCAGCTCGAAGCGTTCCGGAAAATGCCGAACAAGCGCCTCGTTATCGCGGGAAGCTATGAAAAAGGAGCACGCCAGTTCGAATCATACAAAGAAAAACTCGAGCAATTGAAACCCGAAAACGTCACGCTGCTCCACTGGGTTTCCGATAAAGAATTGAAAACCTTGTATGCCGGATGCATCGGATTCATAACGACGGCCGAGCGCGAGGATTTCGGCATGACGGCCGTCGAAGCAATGGCCGCCGGGAAGCCGGTCATCGCACCCGACGACGGCGGATACCGCGAGTCCGTCGTCCAAGGCAAAACAGGCATCCTCCTCCACGAAATGAACACGGAACGGCTTGCCGAGGCGGTGAAGGCGATCGATCTCGAACTGCAGAATGATCCCCTCCGCTATCGCGATGCTTGCCGAGCCCGCGCAAAAGAATTCGATACGAGCATCTTCATCGAGAAAGTGAATGCATCGCTTTCTTGATGTCTTCCAGGGCCTCTTCCTTCGTCCAAACAAACCTTTCATTCCTGCCGTCCCATTTTATTTCCTCATACGATCTGTCGGATCCGTCCTTCTTCGCTAAAATTCGAAGCGCCCCTCGAAGCATCGCAAGCGAGTTTCTCATTCCCGTTTTCTCCAAAACATACGCACGCGGAGAAAAACTTCCGAGATGATCTTCGACATATCGGATCGCTTCCGCAAGATCTTCCGGCGTCGGCTTGAAAAGCACGCCGGTCTTTTCATTGATGTGCCGCGTCGTTGCGGGGCCGGCGTCTTCGGGAACCAGCATCGGAATGTCAGCCGAGAGACATTCCATCTTGAAGCGGCTCAAGCCTTCGTGCTCGCTCGTCAAGATCCCCATCTTCGCGGTATTCACGAGGCGGTTGACCTCTGATGCATCGGCCTCGCCGGGGAAATCTATACTCGCATGGAGGCGGTGCGCAAGCCGGATTATTTTCCGGCGCCTCGCTTCTTCCGAATTCCGGTCGAACCACCGCGACTTTTGCCAAAAGTGGCCGAACTTAATGAACCGTTCCTGCGGTACAAGCGCAGCCGCCCGTACGAAAAGTTCGTGCCGCTTGAACGCGGGCCATGCGGCGATCTGGATGCCGGTATAGATCTTCGGAATGTTGAGCGGATGGAAGAGGTCGGTATCAACGAAATCGCCATTCGAAAATTCGAGGACAATGGCCTCCGGAAATTTCCGTTTCGTTTCCTCGAGCGTCGTCAGATCGTCGACAAGCTTTACGTCGGCGGTCTTTTCGCTATTCATCCAAAGCCATCCCCGCCGCTCGACGAGATAAAAGTAATCTTTGAGATGCGGAACGATCTTCGAGAGCCGGTCGCACTGATTCGCGACAATGACGCCTTTTTCAACGATGCCGTTCCTTTTTCTCGGTTCGGCGATCATCGCAAGCGATAGCTCCATACGGAACATCATACCATACCGGAGCGATCGATCTCCCGGTAAGCCGATTCGATCGGCTCCAAAGCAACGTCTTCCGCAAGGATATGTTCATAGCTCGGCTGGCAAGCAAGGCCGCTGTCCTCCTTTCGGTACCGTTCGTACCTCATTCGCCGCCGCTCCTTCGTCATGTTGCCGTAATGCCGTACCATGATCGGCCGGCGCTCGTGCCGGTCGGTCTCATACGGTATGAGCGAAAAATGGAGCTGCTTCGAGGAAACGATATGCATGGCGCTCTTTTTCCGGAACAGCCGCGGGCGCCACAGAACCCCGTTCACCGACGGCGGCGGCGTATCGATGCGAACGCGGCGTTCATCGCCCCACAAATTGACGATCCCAACTTCCACGATATCGGCATCGCTCCGCCGCACCGTTTCCCGCAACGCATCCCGATACCGTTCATCGACGACCTCATCGATGTCGAGGAACAAAAACCATCGCGCGGGAATATGCTCTGCGAGAGAAAGGAGCATATTCCTGTTTTCAAGATCGCGGAAACCGCTGTGCACTCTCTTCCGCACTTTCACGATAAGCTTCTCGTGAACGGCCGTTTCGTTCGTACGATCCGTGCTTCCGTCATCGAGGAGCACAATACCGTCTGCAATGGCCGCGGCGCCATCAAGGAACTGCGGCATAAGCCGCTCCTCGTTATGCGCTTGCGCGAGTATCACCAAGTCGTATGTTCTTTTTTTCAATCGAAGCTCCCGTACCTCGAGATCGTGCGCGGCAGCCACGCCGAGTATCCCATCCATGCGGCCCCGCACCGGCAAACCAACCGCATGAAATAAGTACAAAATCCACATTCTCGAGAGGATCGCGATATTCGCCGACCACAGCCGCAGCCTGTTCGCCCCATCCCCCGTACGACGGCTTTCTCCGGAAAGGGTGGCGCGAAGACGGCGGTAATATTCCCCCGTGTTCGCCAGCAATCGAAACGTGAGCCGTTTCAAAAGCGGAATGTATTCCTTTACAAAACTCCGCACGTCGAAATGTGCGGCAAAGAGTTCGCGCGAAAATCTCCGGTAGCGCTTTCGATCGCGATCGGACCGCAGGAGTCTTACCAATGCGGCATAGCGTTCATCCTCGCTCATCGCGAAATCGGCCGGGCGCGGGAACGTGCACCGGAAATTGTAAAAGAAGAATTCATTGAAATTGCTTTCGTCGACCAAAACGGGATACTGCGCGAACGAAGGCGTCGTAAGGAGTATCTTCCCGAGCGATGCAGCCGCCATAAAACTATTGCCCGCGCCAATGACGCAATCGGCGATATCCATCAAGCCGTCGGCATTGGAAGTATATTCATCTCCGGTTACAATGCGGACCGACTTGCTTTCGCGACGCTTCAATTCCTCGGTAACTTTCGGATCCTCATCCACGCCGATGATAAGAAGGTTCGCCGGAATGCCATCTCGGTTGAGCTTCTCGACGAAGGCGATGCTTTTCAAAAAACTCTCCCGGTATATCTCGCAGATCCGCGCAATCCGCAGGAAAATAAAACCCCGGGGAAGCTGGAGTTCGTTTTTCAGCCGCGCTATCCTCGCTCTGTCAGGAATGACCCGCGCCACCCTGTTGGGAAAACAAAAGACTTCCGTCGACCGGTATTCCGGATCGTTTTTGAAAAACGCTTCGCCTTCCTTGCTGTACACCATGCAATAAGGGAGATGGGGAAAACGCACCCCCAGCCCCATGCCGTCGAGCTGAGTATGGAGAAGCGGTATGCGGTAAATACGGGAAAGATACATTGCCGCAAACAGGGCGGGACTGCCGTAGGAATGAATGACATCCGGCCGCTCGATACGCACCACTGATTCCAGTTTCTCGAGGATCTCTTTCATTTCTCCGGCGCGGCGCATAAGGAAAAAATATTTTCTGCAATCAAGAGAATCAAAAACGCGCGTCGCTTTTCCGTCGCCGAGAACGGCAACAACCGGCGCAAGAGCGTTTCCCTGGAGGTTCTCCACGAGGTCTCTCATGCTGTGGAGATGCCCCCCTTCCCCTTGATGAACCGAGGCAATAAGATATAGCCCCCTCAACCCCCCCATAGTAATATATAATAAACACCGCATTATAAAATGAAAGAGCATGTCCTCATAACCCTTGCCGACAAGAACTTCATTCCTCAAGCGAAGCAGCTCTTTTCGTCGGCATATTGGAACGGAGGGTGGCAGGGGGATTTCCTGCTCTTGGCGCATGAAGTCCCGGAGGAGGATCTCCGGTGGTTCCGGGAGAAAGGGATCATTGTTTTCCCCTGCAAGCCGCTTTCGGAGCGGGAGCTCATCGGCGTACGTCACCCTCCCGTCGTCCTCGACAAGTTCTACCTCTTTACACCCTTCTTCAAGCAGTGGAAACGCATCGTCTTCCTCGATGCCGATATCATCGTCAAAGCATCGCTCGACCGCCTTGTTGAAACAAAGGGATTTTGCGCGCCGAATGCCACGTGCGTCGGCCTCACAAAGGAGTTCTTCCGGACGGATCGAAAGCTGCGCGCCGAACTCGAACGTACGTATCCCCTTCGGGGGAAGGCCTTCAATACGGGGGTGTTCGCCTTCGATGCCGCGGACATTGCCGGCGATACTTTCGAAAAAATGACGGCATTGTACGAAAAATTCGGATCGCTCAATTTTTACGGGGAAGAAGGAACGTTCAACCTTTTCTTTTATAAAAAGTGGACAATGCTCCCCGTTATGTACAATGCTTACCCAACCTACATGAGGGACACCTACAACCTCGGCCATGGCCGCCTCGAGAGCGCCATCATTCATTTCGTCGGAGAAACGAACGCGAAACCGTGGCTCGAAACTTCCCTTTGGCACGGAGAATGGGTAGAAAATTTGCGGAAAGCCGACGGCATCGATCTTCTGCACCCCCAGGGAACCGCGAAAATCTGGACGCAAAAAGAAGAACGGGATTATATCCGCGCCCTTCCCGCAAAACGCTTGCATCATCTCATACGGCGGAAAATCTCGACACCCGCCGCCCGCGCGTCGCGCAAACTATGGGATCGCATCGAACATATGATCGGCCAAACCGGGCTTTTCATCAAAAAACTCTTTCCTCGTCTTTATGAACGAATCCGCATCAAGCACGACTAACGTCCTCATAACCCTTGCCGACAAGAACTTCATTCCTCAAGCGAAGCAGCTCTTTTCGTCGGCATATTGGAACGGAGGGTGGCAGGGGGATTTCCTGCTCTTGGCGCATGAAGATGTCCCCGAGGGAGAACTCGCGTGGTTCAAGGAAAAAGGGATCTTGATCTACCGATGCAAGGCGCTCACGAACCTTCCCCGGTACGGAAGGGTGCCGGCTGCCGCTCTCGACAAGTTCTATCTCTTCACGCCTTTTTTCAGGCGATGGAGAAAGATCATCTTCCTCGACGCGGACATCATCGTCCGGGGATCCTTGGAATATCTCGAGCAATGCGAAGGTTTTTCGGCGGCTCCCGACGATTACAGCGGGAGGCTGTGGCACGAATTCAAACGCCCCCACTTGCCCCTCTGGCAGAATTACAATCTCGGATCATCCGTTTTCAACTCGGGAGTCCTTGTCATCGACACCCGATCGGTCATCCGCGAGGAGACATTCGGCGAACTGAAACAATTGAGCGAACATTATGCTCCGCAAATACGATACGGCGAGCAGGCGATCTTCAATCTCCATTGGTTCGGTACATGGAACCGACTCCCCCGCGCCGAGAACTTCCTCGCAAATTTCGGACCGTTCCAACTCATGAAGCAGGACGACATTCGAGCGGCTGTCGTGCATTGTGCCTCCCAATATAAACCATGGGACCCGCGGAGCAGGTTCCGCGAAGAGTGGCTTACGAATCTCGAAAAAGCCGATGCCATCGACCTTCGATCCGTCCCTGATCCGGCAATGACCGTCACCGAGGCGGAAATGCGAAAATTCGACGCCGTTCTGCGACAGCGTAAAATAACCCGCGTCTATCAAAGGGCCACGATCTTCTTTAAAATACGGGCATTCGTGAAATGGAAGATACTCTGGAAAATGGGCGTGACGCTGCATAAAACGGCGGATGCAACGAAACAAACAAGAGATCGGCTCGTAGATCGGTCAAAGTACCGGATCGGCCGGTTCATCAAATTCTTCTCCCCCCGCCTGTACCGCAAGCTTGGCGGGAAAAACTAAGCCCATGAAAGATGCCGTCCTCATAACCCTTGCCGACAAGAACTTCATTCCTCAAGCGAAGCAGCTCTTTTCGTCGGCATATTGGAACGGAGGATGGCAGGGGGATTTCCTGCTCTTGGCGCATGAGATTCCGGAGGAGGATCTCCGGTGGTTCCGGGAGAAAGGGATCATTGTTTTCCCCTGCAAGCCACTTTCGGAGAAAGAGCTTGCCGGCCTTTGGCATCCGTCGATCGTCCTCGACAAGTTCTACCTCTTTACACCCTTCTTCAAGCAGTGGAAACGCATTGTCTTCCTCGATGCCGATATCATCGTCCGGGCATCGATCGGAAAGCTCACGGACGGCAAGGAACCTTTTTCTTCGCCGAACGCCCACGGCACTTCTCTCCAAAAAGAATTTATAAAGAAGACCAAAAAGAACCGCGAGCTCTTCGGGCGGCTGGAAAAGGAATACCCGCTCCAAGGGAAAGCATTCAACAGCGGCATTATGTCGTTTTCCGCGGACGTCATCCAAGAAGATTCTTTCAAGAAACTTATGGAACTCTACCAGCGCTTTGGGGAACTCAACAAATACGGAGAGGAAGCGACCATTAATCTCTTGTTCTATCGGAACTGGCATATGCTTTCGCCGCTCTACAATACGTATCCGTGGCGCACGCATCATCTGTACGACCTTTCCTACAACAAGATCCAAGCCGTCATCCTCCACTTCGTCCGCGAAACAACGGCAAAGCCTTGGCTTGAAACCTCGCCGTTCCACGAGGAATGGCTCGCGAACTTCGAGCGAGCCGATTCGATCGACCCCCTAAAACCGCAAAACGCCGCAAAAACGTGGACGTCGGAAGAAGAGAAACGGTATCTCCGATCCCTCGCCGTGCGGAGATCCCTGACGTTCTACCGATGGGCGCTCTTTGCCGCCGACTGGGCGATCGGCAGGATCGGGCTTTTGATAAAAAAATTGTCGCCCGCGCTCTATGAAAAAGTCCGCATCAAAAATTAGCGTGGTCGTTCCCGTGCGGAACGCGAGCGGCACGCTTGCCGATTGTTTGGCCGCCGTTCTCGACCAAACGGAAAAGCCGCATGAAGTGATCGTCGTCGAGAACGATTCCGACCGCGAAACGCGGAACGTCATCGACGATTTCAGAAAACGCTACCCCGATCTCCTGAAAGTGGTGCACGAAGGCATTCCCGGCCGGGCGAGCGCCCGGAATGCCGGCATTGCGAGAACACAAGGCGACATAATCGCCATGACCGACGCCGACTGCATCGCCCCCAAAAACTGGCTGGAACGCATCACGCACCCCATTCGAGAAGAGGGCGAGAACGCCGTTATGGGATTCGAAGAACCGGAACTCGAGAATTACTGGACCCGCATGAGGCAAAAGGAGGATGCGGAGTTCGCATACTCCACGTTCGACGGCAAATATGCAAACCACGTCGATACGAAGAACTTTGCGATCCGCGCCGACCTTATGAAGGGCACGATGTTCGACCCGGAACTCCTTGCTTACGAGGACTGGGATCTCTTCCTTCGCCTTGCAAAGAAGGGGGCGAAGATCAGATTCCTCCCCGATGTCATTGTCCGGCACCGCCATAACGCTTCTTTCGGAGAACTCCTGAAAACCCAGTATGCGCGGGCACGCGGCATGGAACGGGCTTTCGTAGCGCACTGGAACGATCCGTCATTCCGGGATCATTATAAAGAAGATGCAAGCGCGCGCTCCCACCGGTTCTGGAATTTCATTGCATTCATCCCGTGGTCCGTCTGGCAGCTCATTACCGATCCGAAAAAAGCGGCGTTCCGCATCGTTTCCGACGCGGCATGGAAAGTCGGCCTCGTTGTGGAATCGATCTCGATCCGCTGTGCGCGGTTTCGCATCGCGATCGCAAGAAGGCTTCTCGGCATTCAAATGGAAACGCCCGAGATCCTGGCCGTCTTCCGGGCCATCCGTCCGCCGATGAACCTCCTCGTCTTCGGCGCCGGGAACGATTCTTTGTTCTGGCGGGAAGAAAACCGGAACGGGAGGACGGTTTTCCTCGAAGATGAAGAGGCGTGGCTCGATCGCATCCGAAAGCAATGCCCCGCGCTCGAACTATACCGCGTCGACTACGGGACTCGCGTCAGCGACTGGCGCACGCTCATCGATCACCCGGACGAACTCGAGCTCAAACTCCCCGCCGACATCCGTGAAACAGCGTGGGATGTGGTGCTTGTCGACGGCCCGGCTGGTTATGCACCCCAGAAGCCCGGGAGAATGAAAAGCATTTTCGAAGCGTCGCGCCTCGCAAAACCCGGCGGGTCGGTTTTCATCCACGATTCAGAACGGGAAGTGGAAAAGGAATACGGAGAAAAATACCTCGGAAAAGGAAGCATCGTCGAAGAAGCAGTCGGCCGCGCCGTTATGCGGCGGTACCTTCGTACTCTTCGATAACTTCTTCCGGCCTCCCTTCCGCCGCGATCTTTCCATCCCTCAACAGGATCACCCGCGAACAATATTTTTGAATGGGTTTCATGTCGTGGCTTACCATGATGACGGCTGCTCCGGACCTCATGAACTCTTCCATTTTTGCAAGAGCTTCCCGTTTGAACTCCGCGTCGCCGCCCGCTCCAAGGACTTCGTCGAGGAGGACGACATCGGGCTTCTTGTGATTCACGAAACTGATAATGGAGGAAAATCCGAGCCGCGCCACCATGCCCGACGAGAACTGGTAGATCTTCGTGTCCAAAAAATCCTTCAGGCCCGAAAACCGGACGATATCGTCAAAATAGCGATGCACTTCCCTTTTCCGAAGACCCATGATGGAACCGACAAGGTAGATGTTCTCGCGCATGGTAAGTTTGCTTTGAAGGCCGATATTGAATCCGCTCAAATACACCACCCGCCCCGGCGCATGAACGATGCCCTTATCCTGCCGGTAAATGCCGGCAATGATCCGAAGAAGCGTGCTTTTGCCGCATCCATTCGATCCGATAATACCGAACACCTCCCCAGGCTTGCAGGAAAAAGAGATATCGTTGAGAACCCGGAGTTCCCACGTATTTCCCCTCCCCTCGATCGCCGAGATAACGTGGCTTAAAACGCCTTCGGTCGGCCGCGCCTGGATGTGGAAGGTTTTCGATATGTTTTTGACTTCAAGTCCAGCCATAGTTTTAAACTTTCTCCGCAAGCTCGCGCTTCTTCGCTTCGAAGATCTTTATGCCGACAAAGCATGCAAGAGCCCCCATACCGAGGATGACGCCGAACATCCAAAGCGGCGGAAACGTCCGGTCGATGAGGAGGGTGCGTGAAATGCTCACAAAATAGAAAACCGGATTGAAAAGGTTCACGGTGTGGAGCATCGTCCCCGGTTCGATGGTATAAAAGACCGGCGTCACGAAGAACAGGAGCTGGCTTGCGATCATCCAAATATTATCCAAGTCGGTCGTGTAAACGCCGACGGCGGCACAAAAGAACCCCGCCCCGAGAATGAAGGGGAAGAAAACAAGGAATGAAAGCGGATACAGGAGAATGCCGAGAACAGGAACGCCGAAGTAGATCATAAATGCCGCAACGAGCGCGATCTCGAAGATGTGAGAGAAGACCGACTCCAAGATCGTCGCAAGAACGAACGTTTCGAGGGAAATATTGTTGATGGATCTGATAAACCCCGCGTTCATGTTGATCGCTTGGATGGACGTTGTAATGCTCTGCCGAAAAAAATTGAAACCGGTGATGCCGATCAAAAGGTAGATCGGGTACGACGGGGCCGACGTTCCGGGAAACGCCGCACCTTTCACAAAGAGGATGATAAAAAAAAGCGCGAGGGGGCCCAACAGGTACCACATGATACCGAGATAGCTCCCCTCGTTGCGCAATTTAAAACTCGTCTTCGCAAGCGAAAAACTCAACCGAAGGATCTCCCGCATGCCTTATTGAAGTGTCATCGTCCCCTGCATCGTGCCGCTCTTCGGGCAGTACTGAATGCAATGGAATGTATAATCCCCCGCTGTCTTTCCGGTCGTATCGAATCCGAACGCTTGTGTTTCACCTTTCTTAACAACGACGTCGAAACCGATCTTCGGATCCGCAAAGCCGAGGTCGTACGTTGCATCAACCGCCGTAAAATTGATCATCAAAACTTTGCCAACCGGCGCCGTGAAAGTCGAAGGAATGAACTTCCCATTCTCGGCGCGAATATTGACAACCGAAAAGTGATCTTGCGGAACGGCAGCCGCCACAACGTCGGCGGTCGAGGTTGACGAGGCATTCGATGTGTAATTCGGATTTTGAGCTTTTTTGTTGCTGTTGAATATCCAAATGCCGATCAAAACGATCACGATAACCCCCAAGGCAATCCATTTCACCACTGCATTACCCTTTTGTTTCTCCATACTTTTATTATAACATATCGACCTTGTTAGAAGTTGGCGTTGAACCCGACGCCGTCAAAGGTGCTGGAAAGCCCGTCGTAGACGAACTCGACATAGTCGGTCTTGTTGGCGGTTGTCGTAAGCGTCGGAGCGACGCCGCTTGACCAGCGGACATTCCCCGGCCATGTCACGAGCCTGCTCCCCGTCGCATCCTGCTTCAAGGCAAGCGTGTAGTGAGCGCCCGGCTGGCCGTTCGTAAATGTGAGTGCGATCGGCGATGCGCCAAGGACCAGCGTCTGGGTATTGCTTGAAGCCCAATTGATCGTGGTTGCACCGGTAGCCGTTCCGTTATCCACCTCAACCGAATACATCGTACCGGTCGTCTTTAACCCAGCCGCATTAATAGTTCCGTTCACAAAATTAAAATTATCTGCCATCTCATCCTGATATGCATAACCAGTAGGCGCAGTTGTAACTTCAGTCTGGTTGTTCGTAAACGCCACGGAATACAGTCCATCCGTATCCCATTCCCACTTAATGTTGTAGTTATTCAACCACGGCGACCCCAAAAGAATATATACATCGTACGTGACAGCAACCGACGTCGGATCTGTGTTTGAGGAGGTTCTTACCACACGCAGGTCGGAAATTTTATTCGAATTAAATTCCTGTATTCTCGAAACGTTGGTGATATTTGAATTTCCAGGAGACTGATTGAACCCGAGATACAATTTCTCCAAACCGTTCTGAGCATCATCCGAACCAAATACCGTGCCATACATCTTGAGACCAGAGTAGCCAGACCCCGGACCTACGGTAACGGTCATTAATTTGATCCAAAACGTATTCGTGCTCGCGGAGTTTGACCATCCTGTCTGTGTTTGGGTATAGGTATGATGAAGAATGCCAGTATTGCTTCCCGTGATAATACCGTAGGGGTTTCCTATCGTTATATTACCTCCTACATTAATCCCTCCCCCTAAGTTTGCCGCGTACGGCATGATATTGCCGGAGGGATTTATGTAGTAGTTCGTGTTTGCGCGGTCGTAGAGAACCGATCCCACGTTGATATTTCCGTTCACGTCGAGGGTGGTGCCGGGAGTCGTGACCCCAATTCCGATCCCCACGTTGCCACTCACCAAAAGATTACCAACGGGGAAACTTGACCCCGAACCACTTGTGTAGCCAACCAACAGGGAGGTACTGTTTATTTTCACCGGCTGCGATGCTGTGCCAGATATATTAAGCCCCCAGTTCTCTTGAATGTCAGTTCCACCTGCATTCGTCGGACAAGTGCCAGAACCGAAGCACAGCAAGGAGCCATTATTAAATGGTCCCCCTGACCCGGAGTTTCCCACGGTAACTGTCCCACCGGTAGTTAGGGTACCGCCAACATTAAGATTATTACCGCTATTGATGTAAACAGTGCCACCAGTATTAGAACTAATGTTATTTACATACAGCTGACCGCCCGAACCGCGGATGTTTACCGTCCCAGCCGTCGTACCAATATCAAGATTGTAAACGGGGCTTGTCTGTCCACCGAGACCGACATTGTATGAACCGCTGGGATATAGGTTCGATCCGGAGAGTGTCCAATAGCCGACGCTGGAGCCAGAACCTCCCGCAATCGCGGAGTCGACATAGCTCTTTGTTGCCGCGTCGTTCGCGGCAGTGGGAGTGCCAACGATAATCGGCTGAGCGAATGAAGCACTGTTGGCTGTCACGGTACCCGGCACGGTCACATTACCGCTTCCATCTAAATGCATTGTTGTAACTGTCCCGCTTGCTGAAGCATGCTGAAAATAAAAGTCAGTAGAGTATCGCGTTCCAAAGAAATAAACATTATTGGAACCACTGTTATCGTAGGTTATCACCCTCATTTCTGGGTAATCCCAGCCACTGTTTTGCCCGATCCAAAGGTCATCGGTGGTAGTTCCATTACCATACCGCCCAACCCAAGTGTTTCCGGCAACGTCCAGTTTCGTGCTCGGCCCAGTTGTTCCTATTACTGCAACACAATGATGTACCACCACCGCTCGTGACGGGGACGAAACCAAAGACGTGCAGTTCTTTGTGTGACCCCACAATTTTATCCACCACATTCCTGAGAATCGCCTGCTTTGTCACG
>JAKAGX010000033.1 GCA_021825465.1 bacterium
TGACATCGTCCGGTGATATGCTATGATTCTCCTCGGAACGTACCGTTCCTAAGATATTGAGGGAGTGATCATATGCGGCCGCTTTGGTTGCGACTTTAATATTTGAGGGGTGGCGCGAACCACGTCTAGACGTTTGCTAATTCGGAGGTAGAACCGGGTTCCCGAAGGAACCGACCTCTAGCTGATACTGCGAGTTGCTCTTTATTTTTTTATTTATTTACTCTCGTAGTAAATTCAGCGAAGGGTTGGTTTTGAGGGGCTTTGATTCGCCTCCGTTTTAGTTTATTATTAATTGCAATATGCCACTGGGAAGAGGATTATCATCGCTTATTCCGCCGAAGGAGGGGGGTGAAAACGGGAAGACATCTTCGGAAGACACTGTCGTTTCTCCCCAGCGCGGAGAAACGCAGTTCGACTCTCGACCTCGCTCTTCCGCTCCAAGCGGAAACCCTGCCCGCTCGGTCTCCGAGACATTTTCTTCGGCTGTTCCACCGGAACGCCACAGCGTTGGTGGTGAAGAAGTAGTACAGAAGGAAAAGGAGGCGCTCAGGGAAGCGGTGACTCGCTTGCCGCACGAAGCGGTATTTCAAATCGAAACCTCAAAGATCGTCCCGAACCCCTTTCAGCCGCGGCGCGAATTCGAGGACGGCGCGATCGACGAGCTGGCCGAATCCATCAAGCAGTTCGGCATCATCCAGCCGCTCATTGTTTCAAAAATAACCGAAGAGACCGAGACGGGGACGAACGTTTTTTACCAGCTGATCGCCGGCGAGCGCCGATTCCGGGCGGCGAAAAAACTCGGCCTCGAGCGGGTTCCCGCCATCGTGCGCGAAGTGGACCATCCGGGGAGAAAACTCGAGCTTGCTCTTATTGAAAACATCCAGCGGCGGGACCTGAATCCGATCGAGGAGGCGAGAGCTTATTCGCGATTGCAGGACGAATTCGGCCTGACGCAAAAAGAGATCGCGGTTCGGGTTGGAAAGAGCCGGGAGGTCGTGGCGAACAGCTTGCGGCTTCTCAATTTGCCGCCGGACGCCCAGAAAGCCCTCGGCGAAGGGAAAGTGACAAGTTCCCAGGCGAGAATGCTTCTTTCGATCCCGAATATATCCGACCAAGAACGGACTTTGCGCGAGATCCTGGATCAGAAACTTTCGGTGCGAGGCATCCGGACGGAGATCAAGCGGCAGGTGGTGGACCATCCCGAAGATCCGGAAGTGATCTTCTTGAAAAAGAAGCTTGAAGAGTATCTCGGCATGCCGGTCAGGATCACCGATCTTGGCGGAAAGGGGAAGATCACGATCGACTTTTATTCGAAGGACGACATCAGGAATTTCATCGACAAGCTGGGCGGAGAGTAGGGTTTTTGAGGTCGTCTTATTCTGCTCTCAAACACGCTATCAAATTCCCCAGCGAGGAATTTGCGCTCGCTCTCGGTCTCGCTCTCTCGCTTTGCTCGAACCGTGCCCGCGAGGCCTCCGAGACGGTTCGATCACAGAATAAGACAACCTCTTTTTTGTTGTTTATTGAGTCTTCAGAAAGAATGACAGGCTTTTTGTTTGCTATATTTATTGGGACTGGACTCCCGGTGCGAAGCCCCCGGGAGTCCCAAAATTGCCGCAAGAGAGTTATGATTGATTCATGGAAGTGAAACAATTCACGGCGGTGCGGGCGCTCATCGTGCACGAGGGGAAAGTGCTCATCATCCGCGAATCGACGAAATATAAAGGCGGATCGAACATCGGAAAATACGACCTCCCGGGAGGGAAAATAAAGCCGGGGGAAACGTATCAGCAAGCGCTTGAGCGGGAATCGCTCGAGGAATGCGGACTGAAAATAACGATCGGGAAACCGTTCTTCGTCGATGAATGGTGGCCGGAAGTGGCGAAGGGGGAAGTGCAGATCATCGGTATATTTTTTGAATGCGTGGCAGAAAGTGATCAAGTCGTCTTGAGCAATGACCACGACGATTACCAATGGATCGATCCCGCCGATTACGGCAAATACGATATGATCGAATCCGACGGAAAGGCCCTGAGGGCATATCTCGAAAATATATGAATGAACGACCGGCATTTCCTATAGGAGTCAATGTTCTCGTGGTAAAAGAGGGGAAGTTGCTCTTGGGCCAGAGGAAGAATACATCGGGTGAGGGCGATTGGGGTCTCCCCGGCGGCCATTTGGAAAAAGGAGAAAGAATGGAGGATGGAGCAAGGAGAGAACTCGAAGAAGAGACTGGATTAAGAGCGGATCTCGAGTTTGTGAATTTGGCCAACGGCTGGAATCGGGAGCCGCATTACATCCATGCCAGTTTTTTGGCCAGGAATATTCAGGGAGAACCGCGGCTGATGGAGCCGGAGAAGTGTTCCGAGTGGAAATGGTTTTCTCTGGATAATTTGCCGAAAAATATTTTTGTTGGCCACAGGCAGACCATTGAGGCTTTTCTGAAACATGAAACATTCTCGGACTAACGTCCAAAAATTCAAACCGAAGCCAGGACAGGTCGACTACCGGAACATCCGGTGGGCGCCGGTCATAAATTGCGCCGTGCGATATAAAGGGAAAATCCTCCTCGTTCGGCGGAACGGCGATATGCATTTCTATCCCGGATACTACAACGGCATCTCGGGATTCTTGGATGATCACAAGGGTTTGGAGGAGAAAGTGGCGGAAGAACTGCAGGAAGAACTCGGCATTACGAAGAAGGAAATAAGAAAAATAAAGACCGGCGGCGTTTTCGATCAGGACGAACCGAAATACAAGAAAACCTGGATCGTTCATCCGGTTCTTGTCGATATCACAACCGATAAAATACGCCTCGATTGGGAAGCCGAAAAATATCAATGGGTAAAACCTGCCGAAGCAAGAAAGTTGAAACTTCTCCCAGGGTTTAGCAGGGTCCTCAAAGCGACTGGCGTATGGAAAAATAGAAAATGACAAAAAAGAAGATCATCATAGCGGGAAGTGCCAAACTCCAAGGAGAGATAAAAGAATGGATCGACTACTGGGAGGAGAAGGGTTGTGTCGTTGTCGATTTTCCGCGCAGTATCCCTAAAAAAACTTTCAATAAGACGTATCCCGGCGTCCACAAAAAATTCTACGCCGATATCCTGAAGGCCGATATCTTCTTTGTTGCGAACGGAAAGAAGAATGGCATCATGGGCTACATCGGTCCGGAGACATTCGCCGAACTGGCGTTTGCGGTGATCCGAAAGATCTCGAACAAACAGAAGATTAAAATCATTCTCGCTCGGATGCCATCGAAGAAGGTTGCATCGCACGAAGAGATAAAAAGGTGGCTGCACTTGGGCTGGATCGACGAAATACTGTGCAAATGAAGATCATTGCTTGGAACGTGAATGGATTGCGGTCGGTCGAACGGAACGGGTTTTCCGCATGGCTTAAGAAAAGCGGCGCCGATATCGTCTGTATCGAGGAAATGAAGGCGCACAAAGAACAGATCCCCGAGGACCTGCTTTCGCTCAAGGAATACTCCTTATACATCAATCAGGCCGAAAAGAAGGGGTACAGCGGCGTTGCCGTCTTCACCAAAGAAAAGCCGCTCAAAGAAAATTATAAGCTCGGATTGGAACGTTTCGACAAAGAGGGGAGAATGGTCGAACTGGAATACGAAAAATTCATCTTCATCGCGCTCTACCTGCCGCACGGCGGCCGGTTCAAGGAAAATCTGCCGTACAAGTTAGAGGTTTACAGGCATCTTTTCGTCCATCTCCGGAAATTAAAAAGCAAGAACGTCATTCTTGCCGGAGACTTCAATATCGCCCATAAGGACATCGATCTTGCGCGGCCAAACGGGAATCGGAACAACATCATGTTCACGCCGGAAGAGCGGAAACAATTGGACGCGTTGATGGACGAAGGTTTTACCGATACGTTCAGAAAGTTTAATGAAAAGGGCGGCAGCTATACGTGGTGGCCGTATTTTGCGAATGCCCGAGAAAGGAATCTCGGTTGGCGGATCGATTATGTGTTCGTTTCGAACCCGCTCGCAAAGAAGCTCAAAGACGCATTCATCTTGAATAAGGTGTCCGGTTCCGATCATTGCCCCGTCGGCATTACCATTAATAATTAACCCTCCAGAAATCTTCCGAATTCCTCGAGCGAATATTGTCGGAAGACGTTTTTAAATCCACGAGCTCTGAGGAAGGAATGAGCACAATATCGCTGTTCGAGTCCCTTTAGGTCGAGTTCGATATTGTGCGGCTTTATTCCGACGAGGAGCGAGGAGGATTTTGACGTCTTACGACCTCATGAGCGAGGGGAAACGGAAGATTTTACCGCAAGAACTTGTAGCTCACTTCCTTGCTGCCGGATATTTTCTTAAGCTTCACGACGAGCGTTTCCAGCTTTCCCTGCGGAAGCGTCGGACAGCGGAGCATGACGGTCGAAAATGCCGACCGATGATCCGTTTCGCTGGTAAGGAACGTGATATTGATCTTCGAGTTGGCGAAGATCTCGGTGATGTCCTTCAGGAATCCGGGGCGGTCGGCGTTCACAACCTTGAATTCGACGGCCTTCGGGGCTGCTTTGCCGACGAGTTTGCGTTCATTCTCGTTGATCGCGCTTTTGACCTTCTTCCGCGCTTCGCTCGTTTTCACGAAGCGGAGCCAGCCCTCGGTCGGTTTCTTGCCCTTTTGTGTCACGATCTCGACGACATCCCCCGACTTCAGCTCATAGTCCAAAGGCGTGATCTTTCCGTTTACGCGGGCGCCCACGCAGCTGTCGCCGATCTGGGAATGGATGCGGTAAGCGAAATCGACCGGTGTCGAACCGGCCGGCAGATCGATCACATCGTTATGCGGCGTAAAGACGAAGATCCGGTCTTTGAAGAAATCGACTTTCACGGCATTCAAGAACTCTTCTTGGCTCGCGAACTTCTTTTGCCAGTTCTGTAACTGCTGCACCCACATAAGCTCCTTTTTGTTTTTCACGCCTTTCCAGCCCGAGCGGGTCTTATTCGAGCTTTTGACTTGTTCATATGCCCAGTGAGCGGCGATACCGAGTTCGTTTTCGTCGTGCATTTCTTTCGTCTTGATCTGAACCTCGAGGATCTTGTTGTCGATGCAGAAGACGGTCGTGTGCAAACTCCGGTAGCCGTTCGGCTTCGGACGCGCGATATAGTCCTTGAAGCGGCCGGGCATCGGCGGCCACATGGCGTGGATCACGCCCAAGACCGCGTAGCATTCTTCGACGGTTTTAACGATGATGCGAAGCGCCACAAGGTCGTGGATCTCGTTCAAATTCATGTTGTGCCGCAAAAGTTTTTTGTACAAGCTGAAATACCGCTTGGCGCGGGCATCGATGGCGATCGGTTTGATATGGTGGCTTGCGAGCGTCTTTTCGATGAGGGGAAGGACCTTTCGAACATACTCTTGCCGTTCTTCGTAGGTGTCTTTTACTTCGTGGACCAGCCACTGGTATTCTTCCGGATGAATGTAGGGAAAGGCGAGGTCTTCGAGTTCGCCGGAAAGTTTCTGCATGCCGAGCCGGTAAGCGAGCGGAGCGTAAATTTCCGCGGTTTCGAGCGCGAACGGTTTTTGCCGTTCTTCGGGCAAGAACTGGAGCGTCCGCATGTTATGGAGGCGGTCGGCAAGCTTGATGATGAGGACGCGCAAATCCTCGCTGAATGCAATGATGAATTTCCGCAAGTTTTCCGCGTCTTGGTTTTTGGGGATGGCGATGTTCTGCAGTTTCGTGAGCCCTTGCACGAGGAAGGCGATTTCGTCCCCGAATTCCTTTCGGATGTCCTCGATGGTGATGGAAGAATCCTCAACGACATCGTGGAGAAGCGCCGCGGCGACGGAATCTTCGTCGAGGCCCCATGATTGCACGGCTTCGGCGACGGCAAGCGGATGAACGATGTACGGGTCGCCGTTCATGCGCCGTTCTCCTTCGTGGGCTTTCAAGGCAACTTCGTATGCCTTGTCGAGGAGCGGGGAATGCGTCTTTTCAAGCCAAGCAGTTGACATATCGTTAAAATTATATTGCTTTTATCGGATTTAGGAAAGTTATTGACAAACCGGGTGTCAAAAAATAGAATTAGCACCAAAAGGTCTCAAGTGCTAAACAAGTGATGAATATCAAACCATTGTCGAATCGCGTGCTCGTCGAACTTATCGTGGACGAGCAAAAAACGACCAAGTCGGGGATCGTTCTTCCCGACACGGTCGATAAGAAGGAGCAAACGAAAGGTATCGTGGTCGCCGTCGGTCCCGGGAAATTCCAGAACGGAACGCGGGTCGCGCCGGACGTAAAGCCGGGCGATAAAGTGCTCTTCTCGAAACCGTGGGGCGACGACAAGAAGATCGAAGAAGGCGAAAAGACGTATTTCCTGGTCGACGAAGACGATATTTTGGCGATAATCCAATAAACGTATGGCAAAACAAATATTATTCGACGAAAAAGCCCGTTCTTCGATGAAGCGGGGGATCGACAAGCTGGCGCAGGCAGTCAGGATGACATTGGGCCCCCGGGGACGCGCCGCCGTCATCGAAAAGGGGTACGGCGCACCGCAGGTGACCTTCGACGGCGTCACGGTCGCAAAAGAGATCGAATTGCAGGACAAATACGAAAATCTGGGGGCCGAATTTTTGAAACAAGCTGCCGATAAAACCGACAATAACGTCGGCGACGGCACGACGACATCGGTTGTTCTGGCGCACGCCATGATCGAAGAAGGCGAGCGGGCCATCATGGAAAAGGGGTTCAATGTCATTCAGCTCGCCGAAGAATTGAAGAAAAAAAGCGAAGCGATCATCAAGGCCTTGGAAAAGCAAAAAGAGGAGATCAACGACAATAAGAAGGTTCAAGAGGTTGCAACCCTTTCGGCAAAAGACCCGGAAATCGGAAAGCTC
>JAKAGX010000034.1 GCA_021825465.1 bacterium
AAATCCCGCGAGGGCCGAAGCGATCGAGCCGACCAAAAATCCCACGGCCGTCAGCCAGCCGAGCGCGAGGTAAATTGCGACGAAAAGAACGACCGCAACGACCCCGACCGTTTTGTACTGCCGCCCGAGATATGCGGATGACCCTTCCTGGATCGCTCTCGAAATCTCTTTCATTTTATCGTTCCCTGAACCCTGTTTTTTAAGCCACAGCGCGAGGTATCCGGTATAGAGAACTGCAAGAATGACGGGGCCGAAAATCAAATAATTCATGATTTTGATTGATTATTGATATTATTATTCGACTTCTTTTTTATCTTCTTTATTTTTATTCTCCAAAACGTCGACGTCGAGCTTCGGATTATCCTCGTCTTCGTCGTCGACGGTCGTTTCTTCCACCACATTTGCGGCGACCTCATCGTCATCATCCAAGCCGCCGCTCGCCGCAATGCCGCCTTCCTGGACTTCCTCCGGATTCGACTGCGACCGGACGTCGATCTTCCAACCCGTGAGCTTCGCCGCAAGCCGGACGTTTTGTCCGCCTTTGCCGATCGCGAGCGATAACTGGTCCTCGGGAACGAGGACCTTTGCTTCGCGCCGCGGCAGAACGTCGATCGATTTTACCTTCGCCGGCGAGAGCGCACTCGGAATGAATTTCGCCGGATCGTCGGACCATTCGACGACATCGACTTTTTCGTTGCCGAGTTCGTTCGTCACCGCCATGACCCGCGTTCCGCGCTGGCCGACGGCGGCGCCGACCGGATCGATGCCTTCTTCATTCGAAGCAACAGCAACCTTTGTCCGCGAACCTGCCTCGCGCGCGATGCTTTTAATCACGACCGTGCCGTCCGCGATCTCCGGCACTTCGAGCTCGAAGAGCTTCATGACGAAGTTCGGATGCGAACGCGAAAGAACGATGCCCGGGCGGCGCGCGTCGTCTTGAACGGCCAAAACGTAGAACCGCATCCGGTCACCGACGCGGTAGTGCTCGCCGGGGATGCTTTCATTCGGATACATGATCCCCATGGCCCGGCCGAGGTTCACATACACGTTTCCCCGCTCGAACCGCTGGATCTGCCCGCTCATGATCTCCCCCTCCTTGCTTGCAAACTCTTCCTTGATGGATGAGCGCTCTGCTTCACGGATGGATTGCAGGACCACTTGCTTTGCCGTCTGCGCCGCAATGCGGCCGAAATCGCTTTTTCCTTCAAGCGGGAATTCCAACTCGTCGCCGGACTTCGCATCCGCCTTGATCTTCTTCGCGTCTTCGACGAGGATCTGCCGATCCGCATTGAACCGCGGAAGGGCTTCTTCTCCTTCTTGATGTTCGGATCTTTCGACCTCTTCAGTTCCTCCTTCGACGATCATGACCTCGGACGGATCGACGACGGTCTTCACTTGGAAAAATTCAAGGTCTCCGGTCTTCAAATTGAACTTGGCCCGGACGATCTCCGACTTCTTCCGATACTCCTTTTTGTAGGCGGCAGCGATCGCCGCTTCGATCGCGCCGATGACCTTCTCCGGCGCTATCCCCTTTTCCGCGGCGATTTGTTCGACCGCGCTTGCTAATTGTTTTAAGTCCATAGCATTCAATAATTTTTAATTTCCAATTTTTAATTTTTAATCAATTTTCAATGACCAAATTTCAAAACCGGAATGACCTTTAAAAACGACAGCCACTCGAATGAGCGGCCTTAATGTCAATACTCTACCACAACCCCGCAAAAAAGACAAGGAACAAAAAAGAGCAGTTTTCAAAGGCATGCTCGGGCCACTCGGCTAAAGATTTCTGAGATACTTCTCAAAAACCCGCCGGTGATTCGGAAAGAAATCCGCCATACGAAGAAGTTGCTGAGGAGAAAAAACTTTTATTTCCTCTCCTTCGTCGCCGATCTCTTTTAACTTTGGAAGGACGGGGAGTTTCGCTACGAAGAGTGTCAGGATATGACTTCCTTTGTCTTCCTCGTAAGCGATCCCGAGATCACTCTCCAGGAGAGTAACGCCGAGTTCCTCTCGGATTTCCCGGCAAGCGCACTGTCTTGCCGTCTCGGTGGCATCTCCCCTGCCGCCGGGAACTTTCCAAAATAGCGGCGGCTGTTTCTTGGGGTCCCGCACCAGCGGAATCCCCTCGGGTGTAATGATCATTACTGCGGTTGCATGGCCTTTTGCCATGGTACACCTCCTTCTTTTTTGTGTTCAGTGAAAAAAATTTTTAAGACAGCAGACTCTTTACTTTTATATTATATCTTATTTTACACTGTATGTCAATATCTCAAATTTATATCTACCATATACCCACAATATCCGTCCCATCTTCTCTCGTGTACTTCCCCACCCTTGTCCGGGTAAGATCCGCGACATACCCGCCGACACCTAAAGCGTCCCCTATGTCTCGGGCAAGCGATCGAATATAGACGCCGGGACCCGTTACAACTTTGAGTTCCAGGTACGGCGGATCGTATGAAATGATCCCGATCGAAAAAATTTTTACTCGGCGTGGATTCATCTCGGGCGTTTTTCCGCGGCGCGCGAGCTTATATGCCGGCGTTCCTTTTATTTTCAAAGCACTGTATGCCGGCGGCACTTGATCGACCATTCCGATGAATGATCGCAAAACTTTTTCGATGTGCTCGATACCCGGGAAATGCTCCCGCTCGACGACTTCTTTTTTCCCTTCTTCATCGCCCGTCGTACTCCGCATGCCGAGCTTTATCTTCACGAGATATTCCTTTTCTTCCCCCACCGCCATATTGAGCTGCTTCGTCGCCGCGCGTCCGACGCCGACGACGAGGATACCCGACGCCAACGGATCGAGCGTCCCCGCATGTCCGACCTTTCTCGCCCCTATTTTCTTTTTCAATCGATTAAGAAACTCGGCCGATGTCGGTCCCTTCGGTTTCCACGCGGCGAATATTTTTCCTTTTTCGTTCATGCGCTAAATATTTTCATAATGCCTCACATCAAATCCATCTCCATTATCCTTCGTGAGCGCGAGAACGTCGAGCCGCCATCCCTTTTTGTCGCTGATCAATTCTTCATGGGCTCCCGCATAGACGCATGCCGCTCTCGTGAATTTCTCGATCTTCGCCTTCGTCATTTGTTCTTCCGCTTCGACGCCGAGACCCCCGACCGTTTTCACTTCGACGAAGACCAGCGTCTTGTCCGGCGCGATGGCAACGATATCGAGCTCCCCCCATTTTTTTCTGTTATTTCTTTCGATGATCCGATACCCCCTCTTCCTTAAATACTCCGCCGCAAAATTTTCTCCCAATCTCCCCAATTCGGATCCCCCACTCGTCATAGATAAACTATACATCGAAAGCGTTGACATCAAAAAGCTGCCGTAATAAAGTGACGAAAGTTTATAAAAATCAAAATCATCTCACGAACGAAAGGTAGGTGCGAAATGAAAATCATCTTCTTGGCAGCCGCATTGTTTTTATCGGGGTGCGCTTCCTCATTCTTTTCGGGCAAAAATCACGAACCTCTTCCGGAAAAGTTCTATGCCACCGTCACGACCAAGGACGGCTATGGTTCCTCAATAAACCTTGGGGAAGGATATTTTTTATCCTGCAGCCATGTCATCAGGAACGATGCCGGCAAATTCGACAAAAAAATATGCCTGAAGGAAGAATTCAAAACCGGACCCAAAATAGATTCTTCGGCAACGATAGTTGCCGCCGATACTATTAACGACCTGGTACTCCTCAGATCATCTAAGCTGATCGATAAGATAAACGTAAGGTTCGTCCACGATCCGGTTCTCGAGAGAGTATATTGGGTCCAGCCGGCATTCTATTCAGATGGCAATCTTTTCTTTTTAGTGTCCGGCAGGATATCAGGCTTTAATTCAGGAAATGTATTCCTTGATAAGCCTGTTTTCGATGGAGCTTCTGGTACCGGTATATTTGATGGGGACGGCAATTTGGTCGGAATGGCCCAGAGTACATTCATATATAGTAAGAATCTCCTATTTGGTTCTTTAGCTAATCAGAAAAAAATAGAGGTCTTCCTGATAAAAAATGGGATAAAAATCCCCAAAATGTGAATTTTGGGGATTTTTTGCGCAAAATAAGTGTTTCAAAATGTTTCACGCTAAACATTTTTTGTATGAAAAAATCGAAAGTGTAGGTTTCATCGCATTATCAGCCTGTTAAACATTTTCGATGTTTTACAGGCTGGTTTTTCAATTTACCAGGTTTTTCGGCTTTTCTGTGTTTTCTGACTTTTTCTTCCTTTCCAACCGCATTACCCCTGACCCACCCCTTGGCCCCCCGCTCTCCTTCAAATTTTGAAGGAGAGCGGGGGGCCTTAGATTCTGGGGATAAGATTGGACAAACAAAAAGGCACGAATTCGCTTTTCAGCAAATCCGTGCCCAAATTCCCTAGATGCTCGGCTACGATCGGCCTTCCGATCTCCACTCCAGAAGCCGTACTCTTGCCGAGTACTGACCGTAGGTGACGACAAGACCAAGAGTGAGCATGATCACAAATGCGTGGAAGGGGAAGGGAACGTTCTTGAAGCTCAGGGATCCCATCGTCAGGAGGAAACCCATTGAATAAAGAGCGAAGGAGATCCTCATAACGATGAACCGCTTTTGGATCTTTCCAGCTCTGCCTTTTTCTTCTTCGAGATCCACGTCATAGTATGCATATATCGCAAGCATCAAACTTACGATACAAACAAGGACTCCAACCAATTCCGCCATGTGATGCCTCTCTTTCTTTTGTTGTTTGTGTTCTACAATTTTAGGTTATTACAATATCATATTTATCGTTATCTGTCAATCCTTCCCGTTTGACCTTACCTGCGGTGGGTTGATACAATCCACACTACCAAAATCACAGAACCTTAACGTAACCAAGAGAGGCATCACATGGAAGAAACTCAGGAACTTTCGTTGTCGGAATGTATATGGCTTGTACGTCCGGGCAATGGGAACAAGATCGCGGCGGCGGCACTCAACAAGAATTGCATCGAGGGGGTGCGCCGGACATGGAAAAGGATCTCCGACGAAAACGGCGCCGTCCATAAATTTTGGCAGTGCGACCAAAAGGCGACCGAGATGTTTTTAAGCCCCCGAATTCCGCTCAGGGGGGAGTTCCTCCTGTATCGGCTTTTCCCGAAGGGGGAGTGTCCTTCCACTGCGGAATTGTTCCTTGAGGTCGGATAACGATCCGCCGATCTTTACCATAGCCGCCGAGCTCGAATTTCGGCGGCTTTTTCATTGAAGAGGACGGCAAAAGGGAGTAAAATATGGGTGTCATGGCGAAAAAACCCCAGAAGGAAACCAAGAAAAAAAAGCGAGATCAGCGAAATAATCGAGACGACAATGAGGGGCGCGGAGGATCATATATGAAGCAATCGCCGCTCCACCCAGAAACGAAACAAAGCATCTGGTCCATCGCCTTCATTGCGCTCACCGTCATCTTTCTTCTTTCAGCTCTCCATCTTGCGGGTCCGTGGGGCGACGGTATTTTTAACTTCTTCACGATGCTCTTCGGCGTCGGGTATTATCTCTTGCCGGCCTTAGCGCTCATCATCGCCCTCACGCTCCTTTCCAAAGACAAACAGGAAGTTCTCGGATTCTCGCTCATCGGAGCGGGGCTTTTCATTCTTTCGGCGCTGGGATTCATCGACATCGTAAGCCCCGGGAGCGGCGGAGCTATCGGGAGCATCGCGGGAGCGATCAAAACGCCCTTCAGCGTTCCCGGTGGCATCGTGATCACGATCGCCGTCATGGTGATCTCATTCCTCATGATCCTGAATAAGCCCTTGCGCCTCCCGAAACGGGAGGAGGCCGAAGAGGAGGAGGAACTGGAAGAGACGATCGTGACTGCGCCGTCCGTTCCGGAACCTCAAAGGATCGACGAAGAAAAACCGAAGAAGCAGAAAGAAAAGGAATTGGAGATCAAGACGCACGAAGACAAGATCCCCGAACTCAAAACTTCGTCCGTTAAACAATTCAAAAATTATGTTGCACCGCCCTTGAACCTCCTCGCGGCGCAGGTCGACAAACCGACGATCGGCGATCTCCGCGCGAATGCGAACGTCATCAAGCGGACGCTCGAAAGTTTCGGCATCCCCGTTGAAATGGGGGAGATCAACGTGGGGCCGACCGTTACGCGGTACACCTTGAAGCCGGCGGAAGGCATCAAGCTTTCCCGCATTACGTCACTGAACCAAGATCTCGCGCTTTCGCTCGCGGCGCACCCGATCCGGATCGAAGCGCCGATCCCCGGCAAATCCCTTGTCGGCATCGAAGTGCCGAACAAATCGGCGGCCGTCGTGCGCCTCGGAAGCTTGCTTCTCTACGAGGATTTCGGAAAGGCGGGGCCTTTGGCCTTCGCACTCGGCAGGAACGTTTCCGGCGAGCCGATCTTCAAGGACGTCGCGAAGATGCCCCACCTTTTGATCGCCGGTGCGACGGGGAGCGGAAAATCCATCATGATCCACTCGCTCATCTTGTCGCTCCTTTTCAAAAATTCGCCCGAGACGCTCCGCCTTCTTATGATCGACCCGAAGCGCGTCGAGCTTTCCATCTATGACGGCATTCCGCACCTCTTGTCCCCGGTCATCACCGAAAACAAGAAATCGATCGGCGTCCTTCGGTGGGCGATCCAGGAAATGGATCGGCGGTACCAGGTCCTCCTCGAAGCGGGCTCCCGCGACATCAAGAGCTACAACAGCTCCGGCAAATCGATGCCGTACATCGTAATCGTGATCGATGAGTTGGCCGACCTTATGACCTCGTACGGCAGGGAAGTGGAGGGATCGATCATCCGCCTGGCACAGATGGCGCGCGCGACCGGCATCCACCTCATCGTTTCGACGCAGCGGCCGTCCGTCGAAGTCATC
>JAKAGX010000004.1 GCA_021825465.1 bacterium
GGGAGCGTAGTCATTCGGATTTTTCCCCTGGTTTTCGTCGAAAAGATCGATCGACGCTTTTGCGAATTCGCGGGCTTTCTGCATCTTGCCCTGGTTTTTGAAGATAACGGCCAAGGCGTAAGCGTGCTCCGCTGCATTGCGGCGGTCGTCGTGCCGGTTGGAGAGTTTCAGCGACCGGAACTGCTTTTCAAGAATTTCCGCATTTGTCTTTTTCATGACTGATTTCCTTTCTTGGTTTGGGTGTATTCTCCGTGGACGAACATGATGCCTTCATCAATCTTCTCCCACTGAACGATTTCATTATCCTTGAACCAATTCACGATCTCGAGTTTTGCGTCGGCAACGCTCGACGAAGCGTGAACGAGATTCCGCGACGGACTCCCGACGACATTTGCGAGATCGGCGGAAGAGATCGAAAAATCTCCCCGAATGGTGCCCGGCTCGGCGATGGAAGGGATGGTATAGCCAACTTTCTTCCGTACGGCATTCACGGCATGAATACCCTGCAAGATCATGACCATCACGGGTCCCGACATGAGATAATCGTACAGCTGGTTCATGATTTTCTTTCCGATTTCGAGAGGATCAGTGGTCCCCATGACGTCTTCCACGTCTACGCCGTCCTTCCGGCATCCTTCGGTTGTTTTGATGCCGATACCGCGGAGCCACTCATCGGTTGCGTGAAAATGACCTTTCAGTTTTTCCCTTGTCGCCATTACGAACTTCGCGGCGACGATTTTGAGCCCACATCGTTCGAAACGGGTAATGATTTCACCGGTGAGACCTCTCTGAATGGCATCGGGTTTGATGAGCACGAGCGTGCGCTCGTTCATCATTTTCTGATAATCTTCCATGTGCTCTTATCCTTTCTGGTTTAGTTGATATAATATTGGGAAGGTTCTGCTTAGCCTGATTCTAATACCGGAAAGGGATTATTGTAAATGCTGCCCAAAAAACGCCTTACATTCTTCATTTTTGCCTTCGTCGTCTTTTCCCTTATGCAATTCGTGGGAGGCGATCTCTTCGATCTCTCAAAGAACTACCAATGCTTCAAGTATTTGGGATGCAACGCCGGCTTTTTCGGCTACGATGCCGTTGTCCATTTCTTCGCCGGCATCTTGTTCGCTTCGGCGCTCCTGTGGTTCATGGAAGCGCATCCGCGCTTTCACGTATTGCCCGAGGGCTTTTGGAAGAAAGCCTTCGTCATCGTCGCCATTTGCGTCTTCATAAGCGTTGCATGGGAAGCGTGGGAGTTTGCATACGATCACGTGAGGGTGGACGTTCTCCACGAGAACTTGGTGCAGGAAAATATGCTCCTGCAGCCGACCAATGCCGACACGATGGGTGATCTGACGTTCGGGTTCGGGGGGAGCGTCACGGGCGTGATCCTTGCCGGGGCCTTGGGTCTCTTATAGACCGCGCCCGAAAAAGGGAAAAGGAGCGCAGTGCGCTCCTTGTTCTTTTTATTTGACAATGAAAATGGTCGTTCTCCTCACGCCGAGTGCGATCGCTGAATCGTGGTCGCGCATCCAAACGTCGATGCCTCTCCGGTTTCGCGGATAGGTGCGGTAGTCCTTGCTCATGCGGTCAAGGATGACGAACTTTCTGGTCCCGAAGAGATGCGGTATTTGAATGACCGTCCCGAGTTTTCGAAAGTTGCAGGCAACCATGCCGTCGCCGGCAGGAATGCCGCTCGCCGTGAGTCCCGAATCCGTATAGGCGGTCACCGCTACGTTTTCGACGATCTCGACGTTTTGGCTGCTTCCGATCTTGCCGGTCTTTTGAAGTTCGACGCTTTTGGTCGGTAAGGGAAGGCGGCTCCCGCACTCTTCGGTGTTGACCGGAAGAGAGAGAACAAGGAGGCCTACCATGATCAATGAAAAAAATATGATTTTTGTTTTCAAGAATGCTTCTCCTTTATGTGGTTGTAAAAAATACTGCTTTCAGCCCTGTTAAGGATTGTCATAATATAACGTTTTAAAAATTTTGTCAAATGGATCATTTTTTTCTCAGAGATTTGTATAATAAAGGAAAGGTCGCAAATCGTATTTCATTGCACATATGGATATTTCTCTCGTGCTTGCGAGGATTGTGGGCATCTTGTTCCTCATTCTCGGCATCTCCCTTTTCAATCGGAAGACCGTGACGGTTCTTCTTGATGAAATGGAACGGCAAAAGGGGTTTTCATGGCTCGGCGGCTTCATTGCCGCGGTCTTCGGTGCGGTCATCGTGTCGCTCGGCGGCTTTTGGTTTTCGGACTGGCGGATCGTCATTTCGGTCATTGGCTGGCTGTCGCTTTTGAAGGGGTTCTTCATTCTCGTTTTCCCCGAATCCACCATCTCGCTCTACCGCGAGTTCAAGGCGAAGTGTTCGACGATCGGCGGCATTATTATGGTCGTTATCGGCCTTTTCCTCTGCTACGCCGGCTTTTTCGCATAAGAAGGGAATTTACACCTCCGGGGTACCAAGGGCGCCCCGGAGGCGGGTTGTTTGTGCTAAAATTCAAGTATTATGTCGGACATCAAGAAACTGACGGACGAGATCCTGAAATTCAGGGAGCGGAGGAATTGGAAGCAATTCCACAACCCGAAGGATCTGGCCATTTCATTGTCCCTTGAGGCGTCGGAGGTTTTGGAGCACTTTCAGTGGAAGAACGGGGAAGAGATGGAAAACTATTCAAAGGCGAACAAGGAGCACATCGGCGAAGAGCTGATGGACGTTCTCTATTGGACGCTTCTCTTGAGCTACGATCTCGGCATCGATGTTACAAAGGCGTTCATGGCGAAAATGAGGAAGAACGACAAGAAGTACCCGGTGAAAAAATCGAAGGGGAGTCATAAAAAATACACGGAGCTTTGATCTTATGAACGCATCTCCTAAAGAAGGACAGCCGCGCAATCCCAAAGACATCCTCCAGAGCATCGTGGGGGAGATCGGCGAGCTCAAGAATGCCGTGAAGCTGGAAGAAGATATGGAGATCTTGAAAGAGGATCTCGAGGACAACATCAATGACGTCTACTGGCTTGCTGCGCTCTTTGCGAACGGGAATGGCATCGTTTTCGAAGAAGTGATCGCGAAGATCGAAGAAATGAAAAAGAAGTCCTAAACGAATAAGTCGCGCTCTCATGAAGCGCGACCTCGTATTTTTTAAGTCACGCTTTCGTAGAGCGCGACCCTGTTTTTTCTTTCCAGAACTCTTTCCGGTTTTGTCGTTTCGTCCAATATCCGTACTCCCGGACTTCTTTTAGTTTTATTTCGAAACCTATCTCTCGAAGACCGTCGAAAAAGGTTCGGAGATCTTGAATGATGGCAAGTTCTTCTTTGTAGAGCTCCCGCCGTTTACTGAGAGCGTCTAGGAAGGTTATAAATGTTTCGATCTTTGCCCGTGTTTCCCGCGAAAGATGCATCTTACCGGTAAGAATGAATGCCGCTGTCTGGCGTTCACTCTTATCCCCCCTGCGAACTGCAATGAAAAAGCACTTCGCCTCCGCAAGAACATTTCGTTTCAATTCACCCTCTCCGTGGAGGATGTACTTCATATCGAGAGCCATGTTTCGATAATGGCTCGGTGACAACCCTATGCCCATATGTACTCCTATATTTGTTTATGTACTGTAGAAATAGTTGTATCACTTTTTCCGTTTTCTTGTCCAGCTTTGCGGGCGGGGCACCCACGAGGCGCCCGGCCCGCTTTTGTCGGTTTCAGGAAGGTAATTGACTGATGTATAAAAAGATGTTATATTATTCACATCTTTGAAAATTGGAGGTTATGGATGAAAAGCACGAATGAAAAAGAAGGCAGGGCGAAAATATTCAGGAAGAAGATCAGGCACGAGAAGCCGGCGGAGCGGTTCAGAAAAAGGGTGGAGCTGGGAATAAAGATTTTTCTCATGCTCATCTGGCCGGTCGTTGTCGGCATCGCTGTAACGTACGGCTGGTACGCGATCTTCTATCGGAATGAGATACACTTTGCCGCGGAGGCGGAAGGCGTCGTGACGACCGCATGGCTCTCGATGTTCGGCATCTGGTACAGCTTGCTCGCAACGGTTGCCATGAATACCGTTTGGAGCGAGTACAAGCAGCTCCGGGCGGCGGTAAAAAGGCACGACAAAGATCTTTTTATGGACCTGCGCGACGAGGATCTCTCGCCCTTGGTCTATGTCCTGATCGTTGTCCTGTCGCTCACGGTGCTCTTCGGGTTCCTCATCATCGAGTACCCGAGCGTCCTTGCCGGGGCGGTGATCGTATACGTGGTCGTCTTTGTCTTGACGCTCATGCTCGTCGTCATCGTCGAGATGGACGATCCTTGCTCCGGATTATGGTACATTCGCCACATTCCCGAGGATTGGCTGCAAGAAAATCCGAAGGAATACCGGCGGCAGAGGACCGAACGGATGAAAGGCGGCAATCACAGCGATCATCACCACCCGGTGATGCTCCAGCAGTGAGAAATAGTTCAAGGGAGGCATGTATGTCTCCCTTGCTTGTTTTTGGTTATTCCTCAAAAGCCGGCATTTGACTTTCTGCGCCGGCGGGATACTATATGAATATGCGTTCATATATAAAGGAGAGTGGGTGCTCCTGCAAGGTCCCGGAACTCTCCCGCAAAGATTTTTCGCCGGATGCGGAGTACTTCAAGAAGCTCAAGGTCATTGCCGTGCCCTCGAAGCTTGCCGTTCTTTTCACGCTTTTTAAATCTCCCCACTGCGTCTGCGACCTCGAGAAGCACACGGGCCTTTCCCAGACGCTCATTTCGCACCATCTGGCAGCTTTCGCGAAGCAGAAGCTCGCCATGGGCGAACGGAAGGGGACGTTCATCGAATACCATTTGACCAACAAAGGCCGGAAGCTCGTCATGAGTGCAAAACAATTGCTCTAAGCCATGACCATTCAAGTTTTGGGATCGGGATGTCCGACCTGCGAAAAGCTCTTCAAGCTCACGAAGCAGGCGGTCGAGGAACTGAAACTCGAGACGGAGGTCGAGTATGTGACGGACGTCCAAAAGATCGTCGCGATGGGCCTCATGCAAAGCCCCGTCCTTGCGGTCGACGGCAAGCCGGCCCTCGTGGGCTTCGTCCCCGACGTCAAGGGGGTGAAAGAGGCGATCATCAAAAGCATCGCATAAGCCATGTTTTTTCCGAACACGCACCTCGGCTCGGCGCTCGATTTTTTTGTCTACGACACCGCGAAGATCTTCATTCTCCTTGCGGTCATCATCTTCGCGGTTTCTTTCATTCGTTCCTTCCTGCCGGCCGAGCGGGTGCGGGCGATCCTTTCGAGGAAGCATACATTCATCGGTAACGTTCTTGCTTCGCTCCTCGGCATCGTGACTCCCTTTTGCTCCTGCAGCGCGATCCCGCTCTTCTTGGGATTCATCGAGGCAGGCGTGCCCTTGGGTGTGACCTTTTCGTTCCTCGTCGCCTCGCCCATGGTGAACGAAGTCGCGCTCGTGATGCTTCTCGGTCTTTTTGGCTGGAGCATTGCGCTCATCTACATCGGGAGCGGCCTTGTGATAGCCATGGTCTCGGGAGCCGCGATCGGCAAGCTCAAGGTGGAAAATCTGGTGGAACCCTTCGTGTACGAACGGAGCATCAGTGTGAACGCCGATCTGCCGCGCCTCTCCGGAAGGGAGCGGATCGCCTACGCGCGCGGCTATGTCACGGATATTCTGAAGAAAGTGTGGCTTTATGTCATGGTCGGCGTCGGCGTCGGCGCATGGATCCACGGCTATGTGCCGATGGATTTCCTCGCGCGGTATGCCGGCAATGGGGCGTGGTACGGAGTGCCCCTCGCGGTTTTGATCGGCATCCCGCTCTATTCCAACGCCGCGGGCGTGATCCCGCTCGTTGCGGCCTTGACCGAAAAAGGCGTCTCAATGGGGACGACCTTGGCCTTCATGATGTCCGTCACGGCGCTCTCGCTTCCGGAATTCATGATCCTGAAGAGGGTGATGAAGCCGAAGCTCATCCTCATCTTTGCCGGCGTCGTGGGACTTGGCATCATCCTGACCGGCTACCTCTTCAACGCCATTTTGGGGTAGTGTGCCTCCCGGTGCGAAGCCCCCCAGTATTTTTTGCCGGCGGCCATTGACATAATGATGAAAAATATGTCAAAATAGGCGGCAGCAAGAGCAAATTTATTTTTTTCACTCATTTCGGAGGCAATATGAGAGGTAAGAGGCTTCAAGAAGTTTTGGGGCATATTGAAAAAGCAAACCGGTTGCGAAGGATATCCGTCGTCCTCTTCGCGATCTGCGCGGTGATCGTCCTCGTGATGGTCGTGGCAAGGTCGTTGACGTTCGACGTCAGGATCTTCGGTCTCGTGATCGCATTCTGGTTTTTTACGTTCGGAGTGATCGCCCGGGTTTCAGCGAGCCGGGAGGACAAAGAATTCTTTAACGAATTCGAGGGTTAAAAGGAGGTGAAACAAACAGGGCATGTCTTTATGGCTGCCCTTTTTCCCTTTTATGCTAAAATTTGAGGGAATCATGGTATTGAAAAAATATGTTTGGGGATTCGCCGTTTTCGCCGCTTTTGCGGTCGCGGTCTTCGGTTTGGGGCATGTAGCCCGGGCTGCTGCCGAAACGGTTCAGAGTTTCAATTCGCAGATCGCGGTCGCGCATGATGGTACGCTTTCCGTTGCGGAAACGATCGTCTATGACTTCGGATCGGATCAGCGGCACGGCATTTTCCGTGATATCCCGCTTTCGTCGCCGAACGGCCCGGGATTGCAAGTCACGGTGACGGGCGTCGGGGATGGCGCGGGGGGAACATACCCGTACACGACATCCGTGTCGGGTAATTCGCTCGAGGTGAAGATCGGCGATCCGAATACTTTGGTCAGCGGCGTCAAAACCTATGTCGTGGACTATGTCGTTAAAAACGCCGTCCGCGAGTTCAGCGATCACGACGAGGTGTACTGGAATGTGACGGGGAACGGCTGGAACGTTCCATTGAATGACGTAACGGCGTCGGTTGTTCTTCCGGAACAGATCGCCGGCCTCACGGCGACGTGCTACACGGGCGCCGCGGGAAGCACCGCGAAGGATTGTTCGTATGCTGAGTCGGGGAGTGCGATGACGTATGCGGCAACGCGCCCCTTGGGTGCCGGCGAGGGATTGTCCGTCGTCCTCGGCATCCCGTTCGGGTACCTTACGCTCCCGGCGACCGCTGCCGCTCCCACGGCCTCCGCTCCGGCGGGCCTCTCATCCTCCGGCGGCATCTCGTCGGTCATCCCGCTCATGTTCATCCTCTTCTTGATCCTTGCGGTGACCGCCTTTCGGATCATCGTTTTGAGGGGTCGCGGCAGTTCTTCGGGCATCAGTTTGCGGACGAGATCGCGCCCGATCGTTCCGCGGGAACTGAAGAAGATAGCTCTCGTTGCCGAATATGATCCGCCGGACGGGCTTTTGCCGATCGAGGTCGGTACGATCGTCGACCGGAAGGTCGATATGGCCGATGTCTCGTCGGTCATCATGGACCTCGCGATCAAAGGGTATCTGAAGATCCGCTACACGGTTCGGCAGATGAAGCTGTGGCCGGACAAAAAGGATTTCGAGCTCGTGAAACTGAAAGATGGCTCGGATCTCCGGCATCCGGCGTATCAGATCGTTTTCAATATGCTCTTCACCGCCCGCGAGAGCGTTTCCTTGAGCGACCTCCAGTCTTCGGGTGCCGCTCTTTTTGAGACCCTGAAGAACATCGGCAAAAAGACCGATGAAAATATTTACGAAGAGGGCTATTTCGACGCCGCATCCCGCGAGAAGACCAAAAAAGAAAGGGTCCTGTTCGGCCTCAGTGCGCTCGGCCTTCTCATTCTCTTCGTTGTCGGCATGGCCCTGGGGGGCGGATCCTCCTTCGTTATCATCATGGTTATGTTCGCCGTGGCGCTCCTTATCGGAGAGATCGGCAAACCGCCGGTGCCGAAGCTCACGCCGAAGGGCATGACGGCACTCCAGAAAATCCTCGGATTCCGCGAATTCCTCCGCTATACCGAGACGGACCGCTTGAAGATGATGAATGCACCAAGCTTGAAGCCGGAGCAATTCGAGGAATGCCTGCCCTACGCGATGGTCTTGGGCGTCGAAAAAGAATGGGCGAAGAAATTCGAGGGGATCGCGGTCCCGGCACCCGCATGGTACGAGGATCCGACGATGACGGCGTTCAATAGTTCGCTCTTCATGGCGAACGTCATGCTGTTTAATAGTTCATTCAATCGGACGTTCAATATTGCATCTCAGCCGGCCTCGAGCGGTTTCGGCGCCAGTGGATTTTCTGGCGGCGGTTTCGGCGGGGGAGGCGGCGGCAGCTGGTAGCAAACAATAAGAAGGAGGTGAAACAAACAGGGCATGTCTTTATGGCTGCCCTTTTTCCCTTTTTAGCGGGTCCCCGCTGCGCAGTTCCAGAAACCCGAAGTTATCCCCAGATTTGGCCTTCCCCCGGAGGCCTTTAAAAATTAAAGGCCTCCGGGGGGCCTTCATTTTTTGAAGGAGAGCGGGGGGCGGAAATTTGTGGTAGAATTTGGGGAATAGGCTCCATCTTCACGATGCCGTTTTTCAAAAAGTGGTGGCTCGCGAAAAGAGAGAAAAGATGATAGTATAAAGATACAACCGAATAAGTTTATCGAGAGCGACGGGGAGAGTTCTGGCTCCAAGATCCGTCCGGCAACTCATCCGAAAGGAGCAAGTGCCACATCCAGCCCGCAAGGGGGAAGATAAAGGTCGAGCAATGAGCTCTTTCCCGCGGAAAGGGTTTTTTCTTTTTCGGTTGCCATGAAAAAAAACGAAATCTATGAACATCAAAACAGCCGAGTTCGTGTCGCCGAAGCATCCGGATAAGATGTGCGACGTTTTGGTCGACACGCTTCTCGATGAGTACATGAAGGGGGATCCGTCGAGCCGCGTCGCCCTGGAGGCGGTCGGCGGCCACGGACAGATCACGGTCTCCGGTGAGGTGACGAGCAGTGCGGATGTTGATATCGCGGGCGTCGTGAAAGATCTCGTCGGTCCAGGCTTCGAGGTTCGGACGTTCGTCGTCAAACAAAGCCAGTACATCGGCCAAGGCGTCGATGCGGGCGGTGCAGGGGACCAGGGGATCATGATGGGGTACGCGACGCGGGAGACGAAGAATTACATGTCCCTCGAATACGAGCTCGCGCGCGACCTGTGCCGGAAGATATATGAGAAATACCCGTTCGACGGCAAAACACAGGTCACGGTCGAAGACGGCAGGGCGAAAACGGTCGTCGCGAGTTTTCAAAACACGAAGACGCCGGAACTCGATCACTTGGTTCGCGGACTTATTCAAGCCGATGAGTATCTGATAAATCCGGCGGGGGAATGGCCGGTCGGCGGCTTCGATGCCGATTCGGGTCTTTCGGGGAGGAAGATCGTCATCGACAACTACGGTCCGGAAGTCGGCGTGGGCGGCGGATCGTTTTCGGGGAAGGACTACACGAAGGTGGACCGGAGCGGCGCCTACATGGCGCGGCGGATCGCCGTGGACTATCTCGAAAAGTTCAATGCCGAAAAGGTTCGCGTGAAACTCGCGTATGCGATCGGAAAGAAGGATCCGGTGATGGCCGTGGCCGATGTCGACGGGAAAGAGATGGCGATCGCGGGATATGACCTCTCGCCGCGGGGGATCTACGAGTTCTTAGATCTCAAGGATGTCCGGTGGGCGGATACGGCGGCATGGGGCCATTTCGGCCGCGATTTCCCCTGGCGTTAGTCTTTTTGCCTCCGGGGCACCGTAGGCGCCCCGGAGGCCTCAGTTGATTATCCCCAGATTTGGCTTTTCCCCCGGGCCTTTAAAAATTAAAGGCCTCCCGGTCTCCTTGAATTTTTGAGGGAGAGCGGGGGGCGGAAATTTTGGGGATAACTCTTGAAGAGCGGCGGATTTTCTCTGTTTATAATGAAGGTGATGAAAATGAGAGACCTGCCGCGGGTTGAACGGCCGCGGGAGAAGCTCGAAAAATATGGCGCGGATCGACTTGCCGACGCAGAG
This sequence comes from bacterium, assembly GCA_021825465.1. GTDB lineage: Bacteria > Patescibacteriota > Minisyncoccia > UBA6257 > GWB1-50-10 > JAKAHT01. The sequence continues at coordinate 10,005 of JAKAGX010000004.1, forward strand.
CTCCTGGCGATTCTCCTCGGGACGGGAACGCGGGGTACGAATGTTATCGAATTATCGAAGAAAATTCTCCGGCAGTTTGGTGCCTCCGGGTTGCAGAATACATCCGTAAAAGATTTGGAGGAGGTCGCCGGTCTCGGTACGGCGAAAGCGTCGCAGATTGTTGCATCTCTGGAATTGAGCCGGCGGCTATTGAAGGGGAAAAAGACAACCCTCCTTTTATCGCCTGAAGATGTATGGAATGAACTTCGGGATATCCGTGGCGAAAAGAAGGAACACTTCGTTATATTTTATCTCGACACCCGGAACCAGGAGATTAAGCGGGAGATAATCTCGGTTGGTACGCTGAATGCGAGCTTGGTTCATCCGCGCGAAGTTTTCGAACCAGCAGTCAAAAATCTCGCGGCGCAAATCCTCATAGCCCACAACCACCCCTCCGATAATACCGATCCCTCGGAGGAGGACATCATCCTCACGAAACGTCTTGTAGAGGCGGGGAGGATCCTCGATATCGAAATCGTGGATCACGTTATCGTCTCGAAATCCAGCTTTTTGAGCTTTAAAGAGAAGAAACTTATTTAGATGCATGACTCCGTACGAAAAGGATTTTTGATAGTTAGATAGAATTGGCTATTTGGACAAGGAGATTTTTAGGAGAATAAAAAAGAACGTCCAAGCCATACTCTGACGTTCTTTGCTTTTTGCCCCTTATGGGGCGAGGCCGAAGCCACTTGTATTGGCAATATAGCAACAATCATCTAAAAAAGGGGACCCCCCGCAGACCCAGGTTAGTAGAAATTTGCAGGAAAAGAAGGTAGAATTGAGATTGTCATGGATAAAAATGGCTACAAAGTGATCAATATGAATGCTGGGTTAATGGTGGATAACGATACAAAAAAGATATTGTCTACGCTATTTTCGAAATATGACAAGGAAGATATTCATCTTGTCTACGTTGGTGAATCAATAAATACTCATATCAAATCCCTAGACCTGGATAGATTTTCTAGTGATGTTGATAGTTTACTTAAGGAAAATACAAACAAGAACGCCCATGTGGTGCTCAATAACATTATTAGTTCCATTAAATCCATCAAAAGTTATGGGATAAAAGGTGGTAAGAGAATTTACGTCGATTATGACAAAGAAAGAAAAGTAAAGAATAGAAAAGATAAAGAAAATAATCGGCGTGGAGTGGCAAGAATCTCTAGGTATAGCAACATCAACAATGAGTTGCCAAAAGAGTATGAGGATAAAATCATTTGTGGAGATAGTCTTGAATTAATGAAAAAACTCCCCGATAACTGCGTTGATCTAATTTTCACATCGCCGCCATACAATTTTGGAATGGAATATACATCAAATAAAGATGATCATAATTGGGATAGTTACTTTAAACAATTATTCGATATTTTCGATGAGGGCATACGAGTGTTAAAATATGGCGGCCGTTTTGTTGTTAATATACAACCACTTTTTTCCGATTACATACCTAGTCACCATATTGTGAGTAAATTTTTCTTGGATAGGGGTATGTTATGGAAAGGCGAAATCTTGTGGGAAAAAAATAATTATAACTGCAAATACACGTCGTGGGGTAGTTGGAAAAGTCCAAGTAGCCCATATTTAAAATATACATGGGAATTCGTTGAGGTTTTTGCGAAGGGTACACTAAAAAAAGAAGGCGTTAAAGAAAACGCTGATATCAGTGCTGATGAATTTAAGAAATGGGTTGTAGCTAAGTGGTCTATCGCTCCAGAAAGGAGAATGAAACAGTTTGATCATCCAGCAATGTTCCCAGAAGAATTGGCGTCAAGGGTGATGAAATTATTCAGCTTTAAAAATGATATTATTTTAGACCCATTCAACGGTGTTGGAACGACAACGAGTGTTGCAAAGAGACTAGAGCGTAGGTATCTTGGTATAGATATATCTAAAAAATATTGTGACAAGGCAATCAAGCGGTTAAAGGAAGTTCTACTTTAGATGAATAATAATAGAGATATACAAAGTAAAGAAGAAATTCTCAAAAAGTATAGCAAGCTCGTTAAGGGCATTGATAAAAAGGCTGTCTTTAGGGATACCGACTCGCATAGAGCCTATGGAGGCATCATAAGATCCAGTAAGGGGACGCTGGTTGAGGACATCGCTAAGGATTTGATTGTCATAGCTTGGAATAATTTGGAGGGAGACCCGAATCGTTTATCTCTAGAGAAAAAATCTATAAGAGTTCCCATAAAGAGGGAGTATGTAGATCATATAAAAAATCCAGAGGTAAAAGAATATATACTCAAAAATATAGATAGGTATTTTTACCCATTTAAGACTGATGTTCATGTTTGCATTGATGGCGACCTTGTTTTAGGAGTAGAATGCAAAGCTTATACGGAGAATGCAATGTTGAAAAGGATTATGGTTGATTTCACGTTTTTAAAACAAACTTACCCGAAAGCAGACGCTGTTCTATTTCAACTCGAGAGCCAATTAGGCGGTGATTATTCAGAAGTTGATAAGGATATCAAGTACGGAAGTCATACCACTCACACTATAATGTCTTATTTTGATGTGAATCTTGTTATTATCACTCTTCTTGAAGGGGAGAGATTAGTTGATAAACCAATACACAAAGAGGGTTTTTACAAGGAGCTTAAGGAATCCTCCGTTGATAAAGCAATAAGTACATTCGAGGGGTTGTTAAGGAAAAGACTGTAAAGTGCTGGACTGCCTTTCGCTGATGAATTTACGTTTTTGAGGGGAGGGGATAAGATGAGTAACCGACATTGAATTCGAAATATCGAAAGGGTAAGAATGCAGAGGGGAAATTGATATAATGGAGTAATGTTCAAGGAATTATTCCATTTTAAGAAGGAGGGGGAATCGGAAGAAGAAAAGCGGAGAGATGGCGTTGAATGGCAGGAGGGATCGAAGTCGCATCTCAAAAAGGGGGTGCGACCGATCATGGCGTGCGTCGAGACACGTGAGCAACTTGAGAAGAATCCCAATGTGGAGACGGCGATGTTTTCGGATGACGAAACAGAGAAACAGAATATGAAGGAAGTCGATTACTACGGCAGGCCGGAGGATCTCAATAAGCAAAATTTCAAAAACGCCGGCTACGAAAGCTACGTCATATCGACCATTGATGATTCGAACAAGTTTTCCAAGTCATTCAAGAACTGCACCGGCCTCGTGGTGTCCGGCGTCGATAAGGAAACGGGCAAGAATATATCGTTCATAAGCCACGAAGATCCTGGATACTTTCTGGATCAGAGGGAAAACAAGAACAGATTCGTTCACGATCTCGAGCAGCAATTGCGGGAGTTCAAAGAAAGGAGCGACGAGGGGACGATCGATGCGGTCATCGTCGGTGGGAACTATTTTAAGTCGGGGGATTACCGGATCGATTATCTGTCGTCGATAGAATTGTTGTCGGATGAGATCTCGAAGGTTTTAGGGTTCAAGCCGCTTGTTATGACGGGGCCGAAAACTGCGCATGGTTCGGATAGCATCTTTTTTGAGAACGACAACAAGCGGCTCTACATCGTGCGGCCGGAGGTGGGGGATAAAACGACCGAAAGCTACATGCCGAACGAATTAGATAAACAGAAAAAGAAGTGGCCGATCCGGGACTGATTCCCCCGGCGGCTGTGCCCCCGAGCACAAACTTCCGCCTCCCCAACTTCCGCCCCCCGCTCTCCTTCAAAAATTGAAGGCCTCCGGGGGGCGGCTAAATCTGTGGAAAACTTTTTTGGGAGGGGGAATCGGCCAGTATTGAATTCGAAATATCGAAAGTATAGAATAAAACTAATAACTGGAGGGGTAACATGATTTATCTACTATCTTTTATCGCTGGGTTGAACATCGTTATTCTGGTTGAACTTTGTTTACAGGCGATTGTGAGGCAAGAAGCACAAGGTAAAGAAATTGCCTATGCGAGAACATGGTTTTTCTATATTATTTTCGTTCTCATTGCCTCTGCTGGCGTTTATGGTATTGCCCGACTTTTAGGATTGGGATAAGTTGATTTTTTCGCGGGAGGGGCTAAAATTTAAAGCAACAATCGAATATGTACAGGCGGGGAAAGGGGCCCCGACTCGAAAGTACCAACTTCCAGCCGGGTTCCCCCCGGCGTAGATTTTTAGGGGAGGATATGCTAAAACTTAGCTAAGATGACAAGACAAGAATTAATAAAAGAAATAGAAAAGGAGAGGGGGTCAAGGGTTATTACCTATCTCACGAGCGATCGAACGGGGCCAGTAAATGCGCGGGTGGCGATGGACATTATTCCGTTCGTAAGCGAACAACTTCGAAAAATCGGCAAACAAGATAAAATTGATTTATTCCTCTACAGTGCGGGCGGAGATACGATGGTCCCGTGGCGTTTGGTTTCAATGATTCGTGAATATTGTGATCAGTTTTCAGTTCTCGTGCCTTATAAAGCGCACAGCGCGGCGACGATGATCGCGCTCGGCGCAGATGAAATTGTTATGAGTGATCTTTCGGAAATCTCACCTATTGATCCATCAACAGCTAATGTTTTTAACCCAGCGGATCCACAGAATCCACAAGTTCCGCAAAACAAGATCCCAATATCGGTTGAAGATGTAATCGCTTATTTTGATCTCGCAAAAAACAAATTTGGTATTAAGAGCGATGAGGATCTGACAAAGGTTTTCAATAAGTTCGTTGAATCGAATCCGCAGATCCATCCACTGGCGCTTGGGAATGTGAATCGTATTCACAACCTTATCCGCCTTCTCGCAAAACGTTTGCTGAAAAGTCACAAGAATAAAATGAAACACGAAGAAATTGATCGGATTGTAGAATATTTCACCTAGAAGCTTTACTCGCATCAATATTTTATTGGAAGAAGAGAAGCAAAGGAGGAGTTAGGGCTCTCGTCGGTAATATATGCAGGCGACGCGCTCGCGAGAAAGATGACTGATCTTTATGAGACATACAAAGCGGAAATGGGTCTGGGAGAAGCGGTCTGGAATCCAGAATTGGAATTGGGGGCGAATGTAAGTCAAAACAGAAAACCTTATAAAATGGCATTTATTGAAAGCGCTAACCTTTCGAATTTTTTTGAAATCGTTTTAGAGTTTCGAAGGCAGCAGATAATGATGACACAGCAAACACCTAGCGGACCAATTCAGATGCCTCAGGAACAAGTTGGATTCCGGATCGTAGAACAGGGATGGCAAAAAGCATGACAACTATTAAACCATACAGGCCAATTTTATACGTCATTATAATCTTTGTTCTTATTTCAATTTGTTTTTTTATTTTTTATCCTGCTGTCATAAATTCAAATCTATATACAGCCATCGCTGCATTTTTGGTTGGATTGTTTGCAATCTTCCTTTATATTAAGCAGAAGGAAGATCAGAAAAGAGATGTCGCAAACCTCATTATTGCAGAAATAAGGCAAGCTGAGAGGCTAATCAATCAATTTAAAAAAGATGGCGTCACAAATAGCATTTCTTATAAATTATTACCCACCAATAATTGGATTAAATATAATTATCTCTTTATAAAAGATCTTGATCAGGATGAGATAGAACAAATTAATAATTTTTATAATCACTGCTTTATTTTAGACAAGGCGATTGATCAAATTAGTATATCCCATGAGTTAGAAAATAAATCAAGGGCGATTCACCACTTTATTTCCCTTATTGCGAAAGAAAGTCTTGGTAATGAACAAGTCTTTAACACCAATAGAGATAACTTTCTCGGACTTATTCAAAAAGATAAATTCGTTTTTATGCCAGACGCTCCAACTAAGGCTATTGCTCAAGCGCTTAGCAATATTAGTTTTATTACCACCTCTACCGTAGGAGCGAAATTGAAGAAAATCGCTCGAATAGGAGCTTAGTAATTTTTAATGTTTGAGAAATCAGGGCGTGCTGGTTTATGTTGATATAGAAAATAATAGAAGAGATCCGCATTAAATAAAGTTCAGGAAATTTTGAAGGGTGACCAAGATGAATAGAGGGGAGTTGATAAAAAGTATCGAAGAAAGGATCCAACTTGCGTTGGTGATTTCGATATTCTTTCCATCTCTCCTGTCAACGTTTTTTAGTTCAGCGAAAGAAGCGACACTCGGTTTGGTAAGTAAAAGTACCTTGCCGGAGTTTATGCTCGTGGGTATTTATCTCTTTTGTTATGCGGTTTTCCAGTCCATTAAACGCAAGAAAATCCCCGATAACCTTCTCAGGTTTATTAATACGTTAGTGCTCGGCGGTATTGTATTTTTTATTATTCCAATAATTTTCTTTGCGACGATGGATCCGAATATGCCAATAGCATCATTAAATTGGTTTAGTTTTGCTATGTTACATATATCAACGTGGGGATTGCCTATTTCTGCGGGTATTATTGTCCTTGCCATCTCTTTTGTCTTTGGTTTAAGTTTAGGGGGTGCATTCAGTGAATAACGAAGATTGAGAGATTTGATAGAAATAGGAGTATGGATAAGTCACAAAATCAAGAAGAGTGGGATAAAACGGAAAAGGAGTTTCTGGAATATCTGAAGAATAACTATTTTAATGAAATCAGAAAAGACATACTTCTATTGAGGGAGAAAGATGCCTCATCAATAAAAAGCCAGCTATGTTTAGCATTTATATTAGCTGATGCTTTTTCTCGTATTCATAGGATATTTCAAGGAGTAAGAGGTGAAGATCTTGATAGGGAGAACGAAAAAAGATTTAGGGAGTGGATCGATCGTTTCGTTTTAACGGGAGAAAATATGGAGTATGAAAAGCATAGAGATTCGATGGATTATGACTCAAAAACCCTTTGGGGTCTAAGGAATTCATTCTTACACTTTTACTCTTTTCCTCCCACTGAGAAAACCAGTGGATATCTCGTTATTGGTTCTGGTCTACAAAAAGAATTTAATGAAAAAATATCGGAGAAACTAAAGGATAAGGACCACCCAGTTAATTATATAGACGGTTACTATCTCATTGAGGCCATATTTCAAGGGTTTCTTGTGCAGCTTCAATTTTTAGCAAAAATAATAAATAATGATCCCGACAACTATGTAAAGCACGTTTCGTATGCTCATGAGATTCTTGGAAGTCAATCGGGGCAACCTGTTCCATTTGACGATTTCGAAAAATATTATAAAGGTCGAGAAAATTAGGGGAAAGTAAAAATAAACTGTAAATAAGATATGGAGAAGTGCAATAAATACATTTGTGTGTTCGGATTAGCAGAAGAATTTCTCGAAGAGATTGTTTGTAATGATCCTCGCTTGAATGAATCTATTTTGAAGGAGCACCTAAGGGGTGACCCAGAGCCTGCTGATATTTCAGATGTTAATCGCAGATTGATATCCTCTTTATCAAACAGGAACATGATGTCCGCCGTCATAGGTTTTGATAAAAGAAAGGAAAAAATGAGAGAAATTCTATTTGAATACAAACCTTCTAAAATACTTGCGATCTATAAGAATTCCGAAGAGTTATTAGAGAAGTTTAAAAAAGAATTTCATCTTAAAAACGTGCAGGGCAAAAGAAATCTCTGGCGTAAATTTTCTGAAGGCGTACTTTCGGGAAGTAGTTTTCTGGTAGCCTTCAAAAATAAGGAGGATCTAGATACTTTTATAAAGACATTTACTTTTAATAAATATACAAAGGCGGCGCTACCGATGCTCTTAAGTAAGGAAATAAAGGGATTTGGTTTCGCCTTATCCTGTGATTTTTTGAAAGAGTCAGGTTATAGAGATTATCCAAAACCAGACGTCCATTTAATAGAGATTTTTTATAGATTAGGACTGGTCGAATCAAGAGATCAGTATGAAGTTTATAAATCAATAGTTGAAATGGCAGATGCTGTCAAGAAGGATGCTTATACAGTTGATAAAACCTTTTGGCTAATCAGTTCAGGGTATTTTCATCGGAATGAAATCAAGGTAGGCGGGAGGCGGGAGGAGTTTATAAAGAGTGTGAAAACAAATAAATTGTGGAAATAAATTATATCCAAAACCAAAATCGAAAAAGGTCGAGAAAATTAGGGGGTAAAAAATGAATATGAATCAGTTTCTTTTCGGTCAGCCGGTCAGCAACCCAATTAATCCGTGGGATGTGATCATGTGGGTCGCACTGGCTGTTTGCTTATTTATTATTCTTAGGGAATTTTTCTGCTGGTATTGGAAAATCAATAAAATAGTGAGTTCACTCGAAGATATCAAGGGCATTTTAAAAACGACGAACGGGCTTTTGAGTTCCATGCAGCCCAAACTTCCGCCACAGTCAACGGGTGACACGCCCGTCAAAATAGAAGAAATGCAAAGCAAGAAAGAATAAAAACTCCACCGCTCCTAATATTAGGAGCGGTGCTGGTTTTTGTGAGTGGTAGAATAAGAGAGACGATGGAAAAAATGGATAAAGAAAAACTAACGAAATTTTTGTTGAAAGCGCGGACAAAAACGTACGCGGGGAGCGGGGGAAAGGTAAAACCGGCATTCGCCGGTTCGGACCAGCTTGAGTACGCCGAAGGCGATCTCCTCTACCGCGACGTGTACTATACGGGGAACGGGATCTTCATGGGACTCGAGACGGTGTATGCCGGCGAGAAGCCCGTCCTTTCGGTGTCGTACTACGGTAATTTCAAGAAGATGACGGAAGAAGAGGTGGACGGCGTCTTGCGGCAAGCGCTTCTCGCTGAATCGGAAACGGCGCGGACATGGAAAAAAGCCGAATGGAAAAAGGGGGAATACGAATATACCTGCGATCCGGACGCTGACGGCATGTCGATCGATGAGTTCGCGGGTCTCGAGCGGATCCTGAAAAACGGCGAAGAGGTCTACCGCTTTTTCTACGCCGGCGGCGTGATCGCGAAAGATTAAAATTCCGGCCCCCCGCTCTCCTTCAAAAATTGAAGGCCCCCGGGGGGCGGGTAAATCTGGGGATAGCCAACGAGCGGTGGTAAAATGGAAGGATGGCAAATAAAAAGGACTTCGAAGTGTGCGTGCGAGGCATTCTTACGACCAGGGGGAAAATCCTCGTGGCTCGCAACAAAGCCAAGGGATATTACTTTTTCCCCGGCGGGCACGTCGAGTTCGGCGAGAAGCTGAAAGAGACGCTTAGCAGGGAGCTGAAGGAGGAATTGGGAATACGGCCGAAGGACTCGAGATTCATCGGCGTCGTGGACAATGTTTTCAAGGACGAAGGCCTTCACCACGAAGTCGATTTCGTTTTCGAAGTGAAAACCGGCGGGATTCGGGCGGAGAGCAAGGAGAACCACATCGATTTCAAGTTCTTCACCACCAGCGAATTTTCAAAGGCGAGCGTGTATCCGCTGGCCCTCAAGAAAGCGATCGTGAAGTGGATGAAAGATAGAAAGGTCTTCCAGGTCAGTCAGTATCGGAAATAGATGGGAACGATGACGCCGGAGGCATTCGAAAAGCTGGTTGCGGAAGGAATGAACAGAATTCCGGAACGGTTCCGAAAGAAGATTGACAACCTTGCGGTTATGGTCGAAGACGAACCGTCGGACGAGGAACTTGCAAGCGTGGGGATCAAAAAGGGAACGGGTGAAACGCTCCTCGGCCTCTATGAGGGCGTACCGCCCGTGAAGAGCGCCTACCGCGAGTTCCCGGACCGGATCGTCATCTTCCGGTTGCCGATCCTCGAGATGGCGCGGAGCAGTGAAGATGTCCCCGGGATCGTGGCCGACACGGTGCGGCACGAGATCGCGCATCATTTCGGCATGACGGATAAGGAGATAGAAAAAATAGAAAATGGAAAGAATGGATAAGGCGGAGCAATTGATCGAAGCTTTGAGGACGAACCGGAGTATCCAGCTCGTTTTGGAACGGACGGAAAAACTCCGGATACCGAACTGGTATCTCGGCTCCGGGAGCATCGCGCAAACGGTGTGGAATGTAGAGCACGGTTTCGATCCGGAACACGGCATCCGGGATTACGACCTTTTGTACTACGACGCACGCGACCTGTCGTACGAAGCGGAGGATGTCGTCATCCAGAAAGGGAAAGAACTTTTCGAGGACATTGCGATACCGGTCGAGATCAGGAACGAAGCGCGGGTCCATTTGTGGTTCGAAGAGCATTTCGGATACCCGATCGAGCCGTATATTTCCATCGAGAATGCCATCGGGACATTCCCGACGACGGCGACGTCGGTTGGGATAACGAAAAAGCCAGGCGGAACGATCGAGGTGTATGCGCCGTTCGGCCTGGACGATATTTTCAATATGGTCGTGCGGCCGAACAAAATACAGTCGACCGAAAAGAGATATCGGGACAAGGTAGGCGGGTGGGCGGCGATCTGGCCGAAGCTCACGGTCGTTCCGTGGGACGAGGCGTAAGATCGTCAGTTCCATGCTATGGTAAAATAAAGGGAATGGAGAAAACAAAAAATATCGCGGCGCTCGTAGTCTGCGTCGCACTTTCGGAACTCGCCGGAGTCTTGGGGGCGCTCTACACGACGCCGAACATCGGGACGTGGTATGCATTCCTCGCAAAGCCCGCCCTCACGCCGCCTGCATGGGTCTTCGGTCCCGTGTGGACGATCTTGTACCTTTTGATGGGCATTGCGCTCTTTCTCGTCTGGAAAAAGAGGAAAGGGACGGCGGAAAGAAAAGAGGCGATCGGCATCTTCGCGATCCAGCTCGTTTTGAACGTTCTTTGGTCCGTCATTTTCTTCGGATCGCATTCGCCGTTCCCCGGATTCATCGCGATCGTTTCGCTCTGGCTTGCGATCATCGCGACGATCGCAGCTTTTGCGAAGATCTCGCGCGGAGCGGGATGGATCCTCGCGCCGTATCTCCTGTGGGTGACATTTGCGGCATATTTGAACCTTTCGGTTTGGCTTCTCAATCTCTAAACCTCCGCTTTAGAGTATAATGAAAAAATGCGGAGGGGGTTTACGCTTATCGAGCTCTTGATCGTGGTCGCTCTTTTGAGCGCCCTCGCGACCGCCGTCATTTTGATCATCAACCCCGCCGAGCTCCTTGCTCAAGGAAGGGATGCTTTGAGGATCTCGGACCTTGCGACCTTGAATTCGACCTTGGCCCTCTTTCAGGCCGATCATTGGCAAAGATCCATCGGGGCGGCATCCACCACGTATCTTTCGATCCCGGACTCGTCCTCGACCTGCGGGAATACGGGCCTTACGCCCCCTCCCGGGTGGAGCTATCACTGTGCGCCCACGTCGACGTACACGAAGGTGGATGGTACCGGCTGGGTCCCCGTGAATTTCAATCTCATTTCGGTCGGTTCGCCTTTATCCAAGCTCCCCATCGATCCCGTGAATACCACGAGCTCCGGTTTTTACTACGCCTATACGCCCGGAGGGTCGTACGCGATCTCGAGCATGATGGAATCGCAAAAATATTTGCCGACCGCGGCAGAAGACGAGGGATATGATCCGGGGCGGTATGAAACCGGCTCCGATCTTTCGCTCATCTCCAAAAGCGAGGGATTGGTTGCGTGGTGGCCGTTCGACGGCACCCTGCTCGACAAAAGCGGGAATGGCATCAACTTCAGCCAATCAGGCAGCCCCGCATGGGCTTCCGGGCCGAGCTGCCAAGTCGGCAGCTGCATTTCTTTTACGACGGCAGATTCATTGTCCGCTAACTCGCCGCGGTTCAATTTCGGGACCGGCGATTTCACCATCATGGCATGGGTCAAACCGACGAGGAGGGTTGACGGTTGGGGTTTTGATTTTTTCGGCAACTACCCCCATCCGGGACAATACGGCGATCTGGATATCATCAACAGCGATTATTCTTACAACGTTGGATTGAACCACCTCCCGTATCCAAGCGGCACTTCCGTCTTTTGTGCCATCGATTATTCTTCGTATTTCGACAGCTGGCACTATCTGACATTCTCGAGAACAGGGAACACGCTTTCGTATTATGTCGACGGTTCTTTGAAAAAGACGTGCAATGCCTCGACGTTCAACGTCCAGCTTGTTCCGAGCGGATCGTACAACTATTTTGTGAACACGAGCTGGAGGAACGGGACGAATGTCGTGGACGACTTGAGAGTGTATGCGAGGGGAATGAGTTCCGCCGAGGTTCGAGCGATGTATCAAGCGGAGAAATAGGTTGACGAGATGCGCGGAGGATGCCGCGCCGGGGGCTACATGGCCTGGGAAAGGGCCGAGGCAAGCGATTGCTGGAACGCTTGGCTTGTTTGCGTCGCGCCGGAAACGATGTTCACGTTGGAACTTTGAGCTTGGATCGCTTCTTGGGTCAAGTACGGCATCGCTTGGCTGTTCACATACTGCGAATACGACCGGTCGCTCGGATACTGGAGAAATTGAACGTCGGTGATCTTTCCGCCGCTTACGGTCGCTTGAACCTGCACATTGCCGAAGAAAGCGTTTGCAACGCTCCCGGTGTACGTGCCGTCTTTGTACGTTCCCATTCCCATGTGCATGTGGGACGTCGGCATCGGAGATTGGGCGGGTGTCGGCGCGGTCGCCGAAGAAGCGGGATTTTTCTTCCGCGAAAGGGGAGCGGTCGCGGAAGATTCCGGGGTTGTGGCGGCAACTTGCTGGTTTGCCGGCGAAGGACGCGACAAAAGAACATATATCCCGAAGATGAGAAAGAGGGAAATGGTGAGTAAGATTTTCTTCATAGATGATAATTATACTACGTTTTCCGGGCCTTCTTGTTACAAATGCGTTAATTGAATGCCAATAAGCTCGTTTTGATATTTATTTTTTGACGAGTTAAAATTATCAAATGTTAGGTCCATTTTTTTCAGAGGGGTCATCGTTATCTTATCGGGGTAATAAGCTTTTCAAGTCGATCAATGAAGTAAGGGGCGTGAAGGCTCCCGATCTCTCTCTTCGCTACAAAGAGGTGGCACAATTTCCGCAGTGGCCAGCCCTGATGAAGATTTGGGGAAGGACATTCGATGGCATAGTCGATTTTATGCGGGAAAGAAAAGTGCTCCTTTTTGATCTACCCGTCCTCACGAGGATGATTTCTTCCCCAGGCGCCCTGACGGGGACGATCGCCTCAGATGTCCATCCTTTCGAGGTGCCCTTTTTCGATCAGCGAATGTACTTGACGCAGTCATCCCAGCTTTATTTGGAATTTGCCATTGGGGCGCCGGGCATTGAACAAGTGTACTGTTGGGAAAAAAGTTTCCGCCGCGAACGAGCTGATTTTCGGCATCTGCCGGAATTTACTCATATTGAATATGAAGGGCGGATCGATTTCGAACACAACCTCGCCTTCCAGGAAGATTTTCTACGTTATCTCATCCGGTATGTTCTTGAGCATGCGTCGGAGGAGGTTGGATTGTTCGTTTCAGAGGAAGACATTCTTTCTCTTGAAAAAAAGATCGAAAAGCCGTTTCAGCGGATCACGTTCACCGACGCTTTTAAAGAATTGAAGAAAGCAACAGGCGATGAAAAATACGCCGCTCCGACGATCAGGAATTTCGGTGCTTGGGAGGAAGTCCTTCTGACTCAGTTGATGGACAATGCACCGGTCTTCGTCACGGATTACGTGGCAGAAGAAGTGGCGTTTTACCACCAGAACCGAACAGAAGACCCAACAAAAGCAATAAATGCCGATCTTCTTTTCCCCGGCTACGGCGAAATCATCGGGAGCGGCCAGCGGGTAGGGACGGAGGAGGAAACGCGCCGGAAAGCCGAGCACTTCCGGTTGGATATGGAAGACTATGAGTCATACATCCAGTCCCGTTCCGTTTCGAGCGCGATTCACTCCGGTTGGGGTATGGGGATCGAGAGGTTCTTGCAGACGATCCTGAAGATCCCGTTCATTTGGGAAACCAAGGCCTTCCCGCGGGTTGATAATTCGACGCGCCCCTAGCAGGCGACGGCTATCGCCAAGAGCATATTTCCGCGCGCCGCCGCTTCTTCGTTAAGGCACGCTTCTTTTTCGATGCCGAGGAGCAATTGGTATATTTTTTCGTCTTTGAATATTGAAATTGCCTCCTTACTGTTGTCGCTCAAGCTCGTTTCTTCCATATTGGGATAGATCGTGATGGGGAAGCCGAAGACGCGGATATCGGCAAACCCCGAGTCCGAAAGAAGCGTTCTCAGCGAAGCGGGCGTAAACGTATGCATGGGGGGGACATCGTCGGTGAACTGGACAAGTGATTTTTTCAGATTAGTTTCCAGGTTTTCGAACTTTCTCGTCAGCACGCTGAAATAAAGGGAGTGGTACTTGTTCGCGACGATCACTGCAAGGGGTGCGCCCTTTTTCATGGTTCGCCTTATATTTTCGACAGAGGTTTTGGGGTCATCGACGAAACTCAGCGCATTGTGAAAAGATATTGCGGCATCGAATTCCGTTTTTACCTCCAGCGGTTTGTCCAAATCGCCGACCATCACCTCGGCGCTTTTTTGCAAGCCGTCTTTGTCGATTTTCTTTTGAGCTTCCGCCAGCATTTCGGGGGAAATATCGAAGATCAGAGCGTTGCTGTTCAAGTATCGGGCCGCCCGCAAGCCCCAACGGCCCGTTCCGCCGCCGGCGTCCAAAAGATTGCTTATCTTTCCTTTGAAGGGATCCAAAAATTCTTTCAAGAGCAACTCCCAAAGAAGATCGTCTGAAAACGACCAGTACAGCTGGTTATCGACGAGGTCGTAATAAGGAGCCTTGTTTCGAAAATAGCCTTTGACCGCCTCTTTTCTGTTGGTATCCATACTTCTATGATATGCCCGAAAAAAAGAATAGGGAAGTGTGATGGCACACTTCCCTATAGGTTAGGTTTCAGTCTCCTTGGTTCTCAAGCAAGAAACGAGCGACATTGTCCGGTTTCATTTGCGTGCTGTTCTTGCTCCGGCGGTCTTTTAATTCGACCTCCCCGTTGCTTTCGAATGTTTTCCCGACGATTATCTTCCAGGGTATCCCGGTCAGGTCGGCATCCTTAAATTTAACGGCTGCCGATGCATCGCGGTCATCAAGAATGCAATCAATGCCTTGGTCCTTTAGATCCTCGTAGAGGCGGATAGCGGCATTGACGGCGATCTCGCTGGGCCGAGCCGGTATGACGATCGCATCGAAGGGTGCAATGACGGATGGCCAAATGATGCCGTTTTCGTCGTGCGACTGCTCGACAACAGCGGCTGCCAATCGGCTTATTCCCATTCCATAGCAACCCATGATGATCGGTTCCTCGGTGCCATCTTTGCTGGTGAAGGTAAGTCCCATGTTTTTGGAATAGTATCCGCCAAGCTGGAAAATGTGTCCGATCTCGATACCTCTGCTTATCCTGATCTCCATCGACCCGCATTTGGTGCACTGGTCCTTTTTGCCTGCTTTCTCCACGTTGACCGCGGAGCCGCATGACGAACAAAAGACCAGTTCATCTTCTCCGGCGTCGGCGATAGCCATGAACTCCTCGCTTTTGGTTCCGCCCATTTCGCCGTTATCCGCTTCAACGATCCCGAAGCGGAGATTCAAACGGTTCAGAACGTTCGCATAGGCATTCCTGAATTTTGCGTACCACTCTTCGAGGTCCTTTGGGCTCTCGTGAAAGCTGTAAGCATCCTTCATGGTGAATTCACGACCGCGCATCAAGCCGAAGCGGGGACGAATTTCATCTCGGAACTTTTCACCGAACTGGTAAATTGCGCAAGGTAATTGTCGGTAAGAAATGATCCGATTGCGGATGAAATCTACCGCCAATTCCTCGTTTGTCGGCGACAAGCAGTATTCCGCTTCCTTTCGGTCTCGCAGGGTAAACATGAGGCCTTGATTTTTGTACTGATCCCATCGGCGGCTTTCCACCCATAATGATTTTGGCTGCAGAATGGGCATGCTTATCTCTTGAGCATCAATGGTATTCATCTCGGTCCTAACCAAGTCGGTTATCTTTTGGATGACCTTCGTAAGGAAATGGCCGATTATGTAGATACCGCCCGTGACCTGAAATAACATTCCCGCCTGGACCATCAGACGATGGCTGACGGTTGTGAGCTCATCGGAGTAGTTCCGCTGAGTCACAAAGAAGCTCTGCGATAGTCTCATTGGTGTACTCCTTTGGTTAAGTTTTCAATTGTGGTCACGATGTTTGCAATCGGGACCGTTGTTTTGTTGAGCCCGTTGCGCTGTTGCACGTCCACTTCGCCGTTGTCGAGTCGATCGCCAACCACTATCTGTAACTGGGAGCCGACAAAGTCGAGATCTTTCAAGCGGCTGCCGAATGATTGAGCTCGATTGTCGACATACGTTTCAAATCCGAAGGTGGTTTTAATGGTGCGGGCAATGGCGGAAGCGGCGGACACTTGATTTTCATTGGTCGGCATAACGGGGACGACGGCAATTTGAATCGGCGCCAAGTGAAAGGGCCAATTCATGCCGCAGTCATCCATATACTGTTCGATGATCGCAACCGGTATTCTTGAAACACCGATTCCGAAATCGCCCATCCAAATGGGGGATAGACGGCCGTTATTGTCGGCAACCAATGCTCCCATTTTTTCCGGGTAGTGCGGCCCCAATTCAAAGATGTGTCCGAGTTCCAGAGCAGTTAGAGGTTCTGTTGCAGCGTGACATTGCGGGCAATAAGGGGAACCCTCGTAGTTTGCCGTGAAATTGCAATGTGTACAGTGGATGAAGGATTCCTCTCCTTCCGTAGTTCGCGCCATGTACTTTTCGGCGAACGTGCTGCCGATCGAGCCCCTTAAATCGCTGAAGACGACGAAGGATATTCCGCATCTTTCGAAGATCTTGTTGTAAGCCTCCCTTGTCTCCTGGTAAGCCACATGCATGCCACCTTCATTCAGATCGAAGCTGTAGCCGTCTTTCATGCGGAATTGTCGAGCGCGTACTAATCCGAATCTCGGTCGAAGATCATCGCGAAACTTCTCGGAGATTTGGTAGAGCCTGAAAGGAAGTTGGCGGTATGAAGAAACGAAATGCCGACAAAGATCGATCAGCACCTCTTCATACGTCGATCCCATGCAAAATTCCTGGTCTTTGCGGTCTCGAAGCGATAACATCGTATGTTCCCGCTGGAAATGTTCCAGCCGTCCACTTTCGCGCCATAAGTTGGTGGGTTGCAGTGCTGGCATCATCAGTTCCTGAAAGCCGATAGCGTTCAATTCTTCCCGAATGATCTTCTCTATCCGCCGAATGACAGACCAAAGAAGAGTGGAAAAACTGAAGATACCGGCGCTCGTTTGCTGGATGAAGCCTGCTTGCACCATCAATCTATGACTGCGCGCTTTCGTGTCGTGCGGTATTTCCCGTTCCACTCGGAGCGGTAGAGATGTGAGATACATAGAAAACTCCATTTCTGATTTTTAAGTTTTAAAAAGATTTTAGAAGAATCGTGCTGACAATACTGTGCCATAAAATGGCAAAGTTGTAAACCCTTCCCGAAGGAGGGTTGCTCATGAGAATAGTGACTTAGAAAACGGCTGATTCAAGCAGTTGCAGTTCCTTCTTTCTCGTGTCAAAAGACGCTTCGATGCCGAGCGGCAGGGTAAGCATCGGATCCGTATGGCCGAAATCCATATTCATGATGATGGGGAAGCGATAACCCTCGGTCGCACGGAGGATCGTCTCTTTCACCGCCTCATCGCTTGCACCCGAGACGTCGAACATGCGGCCGACGAGCATGCCCTCGATCTTTTCGAACAGGCCCAGTTCCCGTACGTGCCAAAGGTATCGATCCATTTCGTCTATTGAAGAATCGGTCTCTTCCCAGAAAAAGATGCGGTTTTGGAAGGAGGGGAAATATTCCGTACCGACGAGCGCGTCAAGCGAACCAAGATGGCCGCCGATGAGCTTTCCCTTGGCAGAACCTTCTTTGATCGCCTCCCACGTTCCGGGTTTCGTCGCGCGCGCCCGCGTGTCGAGACTTTTTCCCCAATCGAGGAATTCGTCGGTCCAGTCCGGCGAAGGAGCGAACGTTATGGGCGCCGCCGCATCCATGAGAACGCTCCGGAAGGACCGCTCCGTGTAAGATAAGATCTTCGGTATTTCCCCGAACTGCGTCATGACCATCGGTCCCGAAAACGTGACCATATCCGTTTTTGCGTGGATCGCCGCCGTCAGCACGGAAATGTCGCTGTACCCCATTATGATCTTGGGGTGAGATTTGATTAATTCGAAGTCCACGAAGGGGAGAAGCTGGTTTGCATTGAAGCCGCCGATCGCGCAGATGACCGCCTTTATGTCGGGCCGGCGGAACATCTCGTGCAGGTCGGCCACCCGTTCGGCGATGGTTCCAGCCGTATGGCCGTCTCGAGAGAGGGCATGATCGCTTATGACCGTCCGGAAACCAAGAGCTTCAATGCCGGCCCCTCCTTGTTTGAAACGGCGCTCGAAGATATTCGGCAAGGGCGAAGATGGGGCGATTATTCCGATCGTATCGCCGGACATG
>JAKAGX010000005.1 GCA_021825465.1 bacterium
GATCTAGGAAATAGAAACGTCGGAACAGCTTTTCGCGACGCTCGCCTCGTTCGGCGAACCGTTCGTTTTCGAAGTCGCCGTTCCGCACGTGGGGCAGGAGATTTCCTTTTATGCTTCCGTCAAGGAGAAATATGCCGACATTTTTGTGCGGCAACTCCAATCGTTTTGGAGCGAAGCGTCATTGGAGCGAGTGGACGATTACAATGTTTTCAATTATGCGGGATTTTCAGCCGGAGCTTTTGTCGTCGAGAAAGAGCGGTTTATTTTACCCCTCAAGACATATGAGGAGGTCGACGCCGATACGTTCCTTCCGATCCTTGGCAGCCTTTCCAAGATCAATGAGATAGGGGAAGGAGGCGCCTTTCAGCTCGTTGCAAGGCCGACGAACAAGAAGCACAAGAAAGAAATAAGCTCCGCGATCAAGGTCTTGAGAAGTGGGTGGCAAATCGGCGAACTCTTGAAGAACGATATTTGGAGCATCTCGGCGGCGGATGTCATGAAGGCGGCGCAGGGTACGGCCGAGAAAAAAACGGGGGATGAAGTGAAAAGGAGTATCGATGAAGAAAGTTTGAAAATGGTCTCCGCGAAGGCCGGGAAGGTGATGTTCGACGTGAATGTGCGGGTTGTGGCATCCGCCCCGAATCAAATGGAGGCAGAGTCGCTCCTCCGAAGTTTAACGGCCGGGTTTTCGCAGTTCGGCGCGCCGAATCGGAATGAGTTGAGCGTTGTGAAACCGGCGAACCAAAAGCAGGTCTTCCACGACTTTTCTTTCAGGGAATTCAACGAATCGGAGGCCATGGTTTTGGGAAGCAACGAGCTTGCAAGCATTTTCCATCTTCCGACGCCTATGACCGATGTGCCGAGGATAAAATACCTGAAAGCGCGGGAAGCGGCTCCGCCGCCGAACCTGCCGAAGGACGGTGTTATGATCGGTTTCAGCCGTTTCCGGGGTGAAACCAAAGAAGTAAGAATCACAGACGACGACCGCCGCCGGCATATGTACATCATCGGACAAACCGGTACCGGCAAGTCGAATTTCTTGTCCAATATGATCGTGGGGGATATCCGCCGGGGGAAAGGCGTCGGCGTCATCGACCCGCACGGCGATTTGGTGGACGACATTTTGAGCGTCATTCCGAAGGAACGGGAGGACGACGTTATCCTTTTCGATCCCGGCAATCTTAAGATGCCGGTGGGGCTCAATATGCTGGAATATGATTTTTCAAAGCCCGAAGAAAAGACCTCCATTGTGAACGAAATGCTCCAAATTTTCGACAAGTTGTACGACCTGAAGACCACCGGCGGGCCGATGTTCGAGCAATATATGCGGAATGCACTTCTTCTCTTGATGGAAGATGCGCCGAATGAACCGTCGACCCTTATGGAAGTGGCACGCGTCTTTTCCGATGCCGAGTTCAGGCGAAGGAAGCTCGAGCGGATCTCGAATCCGGTCGTCCGCGATTTTTGGGAGAAGGAGGCGGTGAAAGCGGGCGGCGAAGCGGCGCTTCAAAACATCACGCCGTACGTCACTTCGAAATTCAACAATTTCACGTCGAATGATTATATGCGGCCGATCGTAGGCCAAGTGAAGTCGGCTTTCAATTTCCGGGAGATCATGGATTCCGGGAAGATCCTTCTTGTCAATCTTTCGAAAGGGAAAGTCGGCGATTTGAATGCGAATCTCTTGGGCATGATCTTCGTGGGAAAGATCCTTATGGCGTCTTTGGGGAGGGCCGACGTCAGTGAGTCGAAGCGGAAAGATTTTTATCTTTTCATCGACGAATTCCAAAACTTTACGACCGATTCCGTATCGACCATCCTTTCCGAAGCGAGAAAGTACAAGTTGAATCTTACCGTTGCGCACCAATTCATCGCTCAACTTTCCGAAAAGACCAGGGACGCCGTTTTTGGAAACGTCGGATCGACCATTTCCTTCAGAATTGGCCCCCACGATGCCGAATTTTTGGTCAAAACGTTCGAGCCGGTTTTCAGCGTGAACGACCTCGTGAACATCGACAATTACCAAGCTTATGCACGGATCCTCATCAACGGAGAAACTTCGCGGCCTTTCAATATCATCGTGCCAAAGGCCGAGCGGGGAAGCGAAGACCAAGCGGAAACGCTCAAGGAAAAATCGTACGTGCGGTACGGTGAACCGCGGGAAGCGGTGGAATCGGAAATATACCGCCGTTTAAGGGCATGAAGCCGTTTCTTTCCATTGTGATCCCCGTTTGCGATGAAGGGAAAAATTTGCCGCTTGCGCTTATCGACATCGACCGGCGCTTGAGTGGCGTCGATTATTCGTATGAGGTCATCGTTGTGGATGGCGATCCGTCCGATGCTAAAACGAAAACGATAGAAAGGTTCAAAAAGTTTTTCCCATACTTGCGGTCGGAAAAGATCCTCACGGGTGGTAAAAAAGGACCGGTTGTGAAAACGGGCATGCTTTCAGCAAGAGGGAGCTATCGCCTTTTTGTCGACGTCGAAATGCAACTTCCCCTCGGCTGGTTCGCCGAGGCGATCCCTCTCTTCAAAGGCGGCGCCGAAGCCGTTCTCGATCCCCGAAACCGCTTTTGGTGCTTTGGCGAAGAAGCGGCCGAGCGGATATTCCGGGCTGTTTCGGTGGCGGGAGAAGGGATCGGTTTCGAAGCTGCGGCCCTTGCACGCCTCATGGGCGTGAACGTGGCGGCGTTCAGCGTTCAAGATGCGACTCTGGAAGGTCCGAGGCCGAAATTTTCCGCGCGTTTATCGGCGGTGAGGGATATCATTACCGTGAGATTGAACGTTTTGCTCCATCGTTATACGTGGTAAAATTCATTCAATGAAAATATTGGCTTTCAATTGGAAGTTGAATCCTTTGACGGAGCGGGAAGCGCTGTCGCTTTCAAGTTTATCGGATCGAAAGGATGTCATACTCTTCCCCCCCGCGGTTTTTTTGGATGCCATCGTTCAACGGACAAAAAGAGCCGAAGTCGGCGTTCAAAATTTGTTTTGGGAGGCGGAAGGCGCTTTCACGGGAGAGCTATCGCCGGTCATGGCAAAAAGTCTCGGCGTACGATGGGCATTGGTGGGCCACTCGGAGCGAAGAAGATATTTCGAAGAGACCGACGAGATGGTGAATAAAAAAATAAAAGCTGCCTTTGCGGCTGGATTGAACGTGATCCTTTGCGTCGGCGAACCGAGGTCGGTGAGGGAAAGGGGTATTCGCGCCGCCCGAGCGTTCATCCGAAAGCAGTTAGTGAGCGATCTATCCGGCATTCGAAGTTCGGAATTCAAGGGCCGGGATCTCGCGATCGCTTACGAACCGATTTGGGCCATCAGTGAGGGCGCTGCCCATCATCCTTCCGATACCCCGAAAGACAGCGCTGAAATGGCGAAATTCATCAAGCAAACCCTATCCCCTAAACCCTATCCCCTAAACCCTAAGGTTTTGTACGGCGGTTCGGTCGACTCGAAGAATGTCGCGGATTTTTTGGAACCCCGCGAGATCGGCGGCGTTTTAATAGGAGGAGCCAGCGTGAAGAAGGAAGAATTGAGAAAGATATTTGCAATTTCAAATATCAAATGACAAATGCCAAATCAATGTCAAAGTTCAAATTTGACATTTGAAATTTGGATTTTGGATTTTATCAAACTATGTCCCGCACCACCAAACAATTCGTCTTCGGTCTCCTGTATGTGGCCGTTCTCGGCATCATCTTGTTTTTGATTTTTGCGCCGAAATTGATACCCGCACCGTCGTGCTCGGACGGCGTTCAAAATGGAGGGGAAACGGGAATCGATTGCGGGGGGCCGTGCATGCCGTGCTATCTGAAAGATGCAAAGCCGCTCGAAGTTTCGGGAAGCCCCTCTCTTTTCAAGGATGCATCGTTAGGGAAGGTCTTTGCGGCCGTCGATGTCATGAATCAAAATCAGGATCTCGGCATGCATAGTTTCTCTTATCGCGTTCAGTTCTTCGACGATGCTCGGAATCTTGTCGGGACAGTCGATGGCTATGACAATATCTTTCCGGGGCAATCGAAGTACCTTGTCGCGGAATATGACGGCAGTTCGTACGACGTCGGAAGGATCACGAGCGCCGTATGGAGCGTTACGGGAACGGTCTCGTGGGCGAAGGCCGTCGATTTCATTGTTCCGTCGCTTTCGATTTCGGCGGGGCCGACGCTTTCGTCGAGCACCAATCAAGTTGCTCTTACCGGAACTCTTGCGAACGGCAGCCCGGTCAATATTTCCGCCGTGAAGGTCGTCGGATTCGTTCTTGATAAATATGGCGACCCTCTCTTTGTGGGCAGCACGGTGGTGAACGATGTCGGAAGCTTCGGAAGCTCCGGATTTTCGATTTTCTTTCCGTCGGAGGTTTTTTCCGGTGTTGATTTGACCGGTGCCAAGCCCGAGGTGTACCTTTACGCGGAGGAGTAAGGCAGAGGTTCTATGCAATTTTTGAGCGATTTGAAAAAAATAGACTGGGTGCTCATTGCGGCCTTAGGGGCGCTTGCGGCCATGAGCCTCGGCGTTCTTGCGCCTTACGATGCTTCTTTTTTCGAGAAGCAAATTATTTGGTACGCAATAGGATTTGCCGTCATCATTTTTGGGAGCCAGCTCAATTGGCGCTGGATACTCAAATGGCCGATCTTCAAGTACGGTTTTTATGCGTTTTCCATTCTTCTTCTCCTTGTTTCCAATCTTCAGTCGCACATTGTGCGGGGAAGCAAAAGCTGGCTTTCGTTCGGTTTTTTCCAGTTCGAGCCGGCGGAATTTGCAAAGCTGGGACTTATTTTCCTTCTTGCGAGTTTTTTTACGTCGCGGTACCTCGCGGCGTGGAGAAGTAAATATCTTTTTTCTTCTCTGGGCCTTGCGCTTATTCCGACGCTCCTCACGGCGATCCACCCCGATTTAGGATCGGCCATCGTCATCATGAGCATTTGGGTCGGGTTCGTCCTCGTGGGAGGCATCAATGTGAAGAGGTTTTTTATCGGGCTCGTCGCCTTTGCGCTCATCGCCGTCCTTATTTGGAGTTTCTTTCTCAAGGAGTACCAGCGAGAGCGCTTGGTTGCGTTTCTTTCGCCGCAAAAGGATCCTCTCGGCATCAATTACAATGTCATTCAAGCGAAGATCGCAATCGGGTCGGCTGGCTTTTGGGGCAAGGGATACGGACAAGGGACGCAAACCGAATTCCATTTTCTTCCGGAGGCGCAAACCGATTTCATCTTTGCGGCCTTTTCCGAGGAGTGGGGAGTATTCGGTGATATCGTTCTGTTATTGACATTCCTCGTTATTTTTTATAGACTCACGGATATCGGTTTGCGATCCGGCAGCAATAGTTTCAAGTTTCTGGTTTTCGGCTGTGGGGTGGTTCTTTTAGTTCAAATCGCGATCAACGTGGGTTCAAATCTCGGCTTGGTGCCGGTAACCGGGATAACGTTGCCATTCGTGAGTTACGGAGGGTCCAGTATCTTGACTATTGCAATACTGTTCAGTATAATTCAACATATTAAACTTGAATCCTCAAGATGATAAAAGAGGCCTCATAGCCTCGCGTCTCCTATTCGTGTTAGGAATTTTTTTGGTTCTCATCCTTATGGCAGCTTACTTTTTTTACGGCCTACAACCAAGTTTTGCGACGACGACGCCCGTCAAGTTCGTCGTTCAAAAAGGCGAGGGTTTCAAGGAAATAGGAGCCGAGCTTTCCAGAAACTCGCTTATCCGATCGATCACCGTCTTCAAGGTTTATTCTTTTTTGACGGGGAGCGCGACTCGCTTTCAGCCCGGCATCTATGAACTTGCCGGCACCATGAGCGTTCCGCAGATCGTGGGGCTTCTCCGGTCGGGAGGCGTCAATGACGTAACCGTTCAAATACCGGAAGGAGCGACGGTGAAGGACATCGATCAGATACTTTCCTCAAAAGGCGTCATTGCGCCGAACGCCCTTGCGAGTTTCAACTTCAAAAGCCTCTCGACGCAGTATCAGTTTTTAGCCAACGCCTCTTCGCTTGAAGGATTCTTGTTCCCGGATACCTATAATTTCGCTTTATCATCGAGTCCCGATGACGTGGTCAAAAAAATGCTTGATACGTTCGAGGTGAAGGCGTGGCCTCTCATTGCCGGCGAGAAGGATTGGTATGATCGGTTGACCTTAGCTTCGTTTCTGGAGCGGGAGGTTTCCACGACGACCGATCGGGAAATCGTGGCGGGGATACTCCTGCGGCGGATCGTCCTTGGCATGCCCCTTCAAGTCGACGCAACCCTCTCATACGCGAAGTGCGATGGCAAGCTCCTCACGTGCGCCAATCTTGTTCCTTCCGGCGCCGACACGAAGATCGCTTCGCTGTATAACACCTATCTCCATACCGGGTGGACTCCTACGCCGATCTCGAATCCCGGCAGGAATGCGATCGAGGCTGCCGTGAATCCGGCTCAAACAAGCTACCTGTATTATTTTTCAAATGCTTCCGGGACGACGTTTTTTTCGAAGACCCTTCAGGAAAACAACCAAAAACAATTGAAATATTTATAAACCCCATTTCCAAAGTCGCCTAAACCAAAAAAAACCAATGCAAAAAGTAAAAATCTTTTCTTCGCATAAAAAGCAGGCATTCGCACCGGACAATTGGCTCGGTATTCAGGTCGATTCGTATCGATGGTTCCTCGAAAAAGGGCTCCGCGAGCTCTTCGACGAGATTTCGCCCATCAAAGATCACAGTGGGAACGAACTAGAGTTGAGTTTTTTGGATTATAAATTCGATGAGCCGAAGTACACGGAAGCGCAGTCGATGGAAAAGGATTTGACGTACGAAGCGCCGCTTCGGGCGAATATCAAGCTCGCCAACAAGCTTACCAAGGACGTCAAGGTGCAAGAGGTGTATTTGGGGGACTTTCCGGTTATGACCGCGCGGGGAACGTTCATCGTGAACGGCGTGGAACGGGTAGTCATTTCGCAGATCATCCGATCGCCCGGAGCGTACTTTACGGCGAATATATGGAGAGGAAAGAAGCTTTTTGGCGCGAAGTTGATCCCCAATCGGGGAGCTTGGCTCGAATTCGAGACCGAAGCGGACGGCGTCGTGAGCGTGAAGATCGATCGCCGGAGGAAAGCTCCGGTGACGCAGCTCCTTCGGATCTTTGGTTTCGAGACGAACGAGGAAATCAAAAAAGCCTTCTCGAAAGTCGATACAGGGACCTTGAAATACATCGATGCCACGCTTGCCAAAGATGAATCAAAAACCCGCGATGAATCGTTCCTTGAGATCTACAAGCGATTGCGGCCGGGCGAGCTCGCAACGCTTGAGAATGCAAAATTCCTCATCGAGCCCATGTTCTCGCGTTTTGATCGGTATGACTTGAGTCCGGTCGGGAGGTATAAATTCAATCAGCGTTTGAATATCACGAAGAAAGACAGCCGCGTCCTTGACGTGGATGATTTGGTCGCGGTCATTTCGGAGATCGTGCGGCTTAACAATGACCAATCGTCCGAACCGGACGATATCGACCATTTGGGCAACCGACGCATCAGGTCCGTCGGGGAATTGGTGCAACTTCGGTTGAGGATCGGTTTTGCGCGGTTGAAACGGGGGATCCAAGACAAAATGTCCACGCTCGATCGTTCGACCCTTCAACCTGCACAGCTCGTGAACTACAAACTTTTGACTTCGGTGGTGCGGGATTTCTTCGCTTCGTCGACTTTGTCGCAGTTCATGGATCAAGTGAATCCTTTGGCTGAACTTGAACATAAGCGCCGGGTTTCTTCCATGGGCCCCGGCGGACTCACGCGGGAACGTGCCGGTTTCGAGGTCCGGGACGTGCACCTTTCCTATTATGGGAGGATTTGTCCGATCCAAACACCGGAAGGTGCGAATATCGGTATTGTGAACTACTTTGCAACGTGTGCAAGGATCAATGAGTATGGGTTTTTGGAATCGCCGTACTACCACGTGAAGAACGGAAAAGTCACCGACGAGCTTGTATGGTTGAATGCCTTTGACGAGGAAAAGTACAACATTACGCAAGCGGATGTGAGGACCGACGACGAAGGGAAGATCCTGGAAAAAGTCGTCCCCGCCCGCGTGAAAGGAGATCCTTCGACGTGCCAAGCGACCGAAGTCGACTTTATGGATGTTTCGACGAATGAAATGATCAGCGTTTCGACGGCCCTTATACCGTTTTTGGAACATAACGATGCCAACCGCGTGCTTATGGGCTCGAACATGCAACGACAGGCAGTGCCTCCGCTTATGGCCGAAGCGCCGCTCGTTTGCACCGGCGAAGAAGAAAAAGCTGCCGTCGATTCGGGGCAAGTCATCGTAGCGGACGTCCACGGAGTCGTTTCCGAAGTTGACGGTCGTTCTATAACGGTGAAATCGGAGAAAGGAAACAAAGTTTACAATCTTTATAAATTCAAACGATCGAACAATTCGACGTGTATGTCCCAGCGCCCCGTCGTTTCCGTCGGCGAGAAAGTGAAACCCGGAACGGTTTTGGCAGATGGTCCGGCGACCGAGAACGGCGTCTTGGCGCTCGGTAAAAATCTTCTCGTAGCCTTCGTTCCGTTCTACGGAGCAAACTTCGAAGATGCCATCGTCGTTTCCGAGCGGGTTGCCCGCGAGGACCTCTTTACTTCCGTCTACATCGATACGCATACCTGCCTCGTGAAAGATACGAAGCTGGGCCCTGAAATAACGACACCCGACATTCCGAATGTCTCCGAGGAAAAATTGAGGAATTTGGATGCCGAAGGGATCATCCGGATCGGCGCCGAGGTACGTGCGAACGATATCTTGGTCGGAAAGATCTCTCCGAAGGGCGAATCGGAACTTACTTCCGAAGAGCGGCTCCTCCGCGCCATTTTCGGCGAGAAGGCGAGAGACATCAAGGATACGTCGCTTACGCTGCCACACGGCAAGGAAGGAAGAGTGATCGGTATCAAAATATTCTCGCGCGACAAAGGCGACAAACTCGATCCCGGCATCATCAAAAAGATCCAGGTAGAAGTTGCACAGCTCCGAAAGATCAAAGCGGGCGACAAGCTTGCGGGACGCTACGGCAACAAAGGCGTCATTTCCCAGATACGGAAAGTGGAAGATATGCCGTATCTTGCCGACGGGACGCCTGTCGACATTGTTTTGAATCCTCTGGGCGTCGTCTCCCGCATGAATTTGGGCCAAATCATGGAGGTGAGCTTGGGCCTCGCTGCAAAAAAACTCGGCTATCGAGCCGTCGTGAAGAACTTCGTCGGTGCGTCCGACGATGATATCAAGGACGAACTTGTGGCTGCGGGGTATGAATCGAGCGGAAAGATGACGGTCATGAACGGCCTTACGGGCCAGCCTTTCGCCGAGCCGATCACCGTGGGCTATATGTATATCATGAAATTGAATCACTTGGTGGAAGACAAAATGCACGTCAGATCCACTGGGCCGTACTCTTTGATCACTCAGCAACCTTTGGGCGGAAAAGCGAATCTCGGCGGCCAGCGTTTCGGAGAAATGGAAGTGTGGGCGCTCGAAGGATACGGAGCGGCGCACACCCTTCAAGAAATGCTGACCATCAAGTCGGACGACGTCATGGGCCGCTCGGCGGCGTTCGAATCGATCATCAGGGGACAGGAAATACGCAAGCCGAATGTTCCCGCTTCGTTCAATGTATTGGTTTCCGAAATGAAATCCTTGGGGCTCGACGTGAATTACGAATACGAGCATAGTCGCGAGGAGGAAGGTCAAAACGAAGAAAACGAATAATCAATATTACGACCATGACCAGAGACGACATCAAAAAAATCGGTATCAAGTTGGCTTCGCCGGACGAGATCATGGAATGGTCCGCCCATAAGGGGCCGGACGGCGAAAAGATCTATGGCGAAGTGACGAAGCCGGAAACGTTGAACTATCGGACGCAGCGGCCGGAAAAGGACGGCTTGTTTTCCGAACGGATCTTCGGACCCACGAGGGATTACGAGTGCTACTGCGGAAAGTACAAAAAGGTGAAGTTCAAGGGTATTGTGTGCGAAAAATGCGGCGTCGAAGTCACCCATTCGTCGGTCCGCCGGGAACGGATGGGGCACATCAAGCTTGCCGCGCCGGTCGCTCACATTTGGTTTCTGAAGACGGTCCCTTCGCGGCTCAGTCTTATTTTGAATATCTCCGAACCGAAACTCGAGAAGGTGATCTACTACGCGGCGTACATCGTCACCAAGGTCAACGAGGAGAACAAAAAGAGGGCTCTTGAGAATATCAGCAAAGAGTTCAAATCGTTGAAAGAAGAAGGCTTTAAATCGGAAGAGCTTAAAAAGAAACAAACCGAAGTCAAGGAAATCCTTTCGCTTTTGAAGCCGGGGTTGATCTTGAGCCAAGATGAATATTACAGCTTAGTCGAACGGTTCGGCGATGTTTTCGAGGCCGGCCAAGGAGCGGAAGCGATACGGAAGATCATGGAAAGCGTCGACTTGAAGGCTCTTTTGAAGCAGCTCGAAAAAGAATTGGGAGAAGTGAACGACGCTCTGAAGCAAAAGAAAATCCTCCTCCGCTTGAAGCTTGTCCGCTCGATGTTGAAGTCCGGCGTCCGTCCCGAATGGATGGTTTTAACGACGTTGCCGGTCCTTCCTCCGGAACTCCGCCCGATGGTGGTCTTGGACGGCGGGTTTTATGCGACGGCCGATTTGAACGATCTTTATGCTCGGGTCATCAATCGGAACAACCGATTGAAAAAACTTATCGAACTTAAATCACCTGAAGTCATCATCGTGAACGAAAAGCGGATGCTCCAGGAGGCGGTCGATGCGCTTATCGACAACACAGCTCGCTTGGGAAGCCAGCTTTTGTCATCCAAGCGACGGCCCTTGAAGTCGCTTGCCGACATGTTGAAGGGGAAGCAAGGGCGGTTCCGTCAAAATCTCCTCGGAAAACGCGTCGACTATTCCGGCCGCTCGGTCATCGTTGTCGGACCCGAATTGAAGCTCAATGAATGCGGTCTTCCGAAGAACATGGCGATCGAGCTCTTCCGGCCGTTCGTCATCAATAAAATAATAGAGCGCGGATTTGCGTTCAATATCAAGCAAGCAAACCGCTTGATCGAGCAGGGACCGCCGGAAGTGTGGGCGATCTTGGAAGAAGTCATTCAATCGAGGAGGGTGCTTTTGAATCGCGCTCCGACTCTCCACCGCCTCGGCATTCAAGCATTCAAACCAGTTCTGATCGAGGACCTTGCGATTCGGATCCCGCCTTTGGTCTGCACCGCTTTCAATGCCGACTTCGATGGAGATCAAATGGCTATCCACTTGCCTTTGACCGCCGAGGCGCAGTACGAGGCGGAAAATCTCATGGATGCCGGGAAGAACCTCTTGAAGCCGGCAGACGGCGGACCGATCGTCACGCCGACCAACGACGTCATTTTGGGCGTTTATTTCCTGACCCACGTGAAGAAAGGCGCACGGGGGGAGGGGAAATCGTTCGCCGACGTCCGGGATCTTTCGTTTGCCGTCGAGAACGGCTTGGTTGACATAAGCGCGATGGTCAAGGTGTACGTCGAAGGAAAGCTTATGGAAACATCGTTCGGCCGCCTCATTTTCAACGAGGTTTTGCCGGATGATTTCGAATACGTGAATGATGCGCTCGATAAGGGCGGCTTAAAGAGCTTGGTCTCCCGGATCATCGAGGATCGAAGCGTAGATGAAAGCAGGTTTTATGTCGATAAGATTAAGGACCTCGGTTTCTACTACTCGACGATCTCTTCGATAACGTGGGGCATGCTCGATACAATACTTCCAGAAGAGAAGAAGGGTATTCTCGAAAGTGCTGGAAAGGAAGTCGCTTTGATCGAAGATCAATATAACGAAGGGCTCTTAACGTTCGAAGAGCGGAAGAGCAGGATCATTACGATTTGGACCGATGCTCGAGAACGGATCGCAAAAATCCTTCCCAAAACGCTGACAGAAGGGAATCCTCTTTCCATGATCTTGAACTCCAAATCACGCGGCAGCTGGTCGCAAATGATCCAGATGGTCGGCATGAAGGGGTTGATTCAAGACGTGCGCGGCGAAACGATAGAATTGCCCGCCAAATCCTCGTACAAGGAAGGATTGGGCGTCCTTGAGTACTTCATCAGCGCCCACGGCGCCCGAAAGGGTTCGACCGATACAGCCTTGAAGACTGCAGCCGCCGGGTACCTGACGCGGCGCTTGGTTGACGTCGCGCAGGACGTTTTCGTGAGCGAGCCGGATTGCGGGGCGAAAGAAGGGATCGAGATCATACGAGCCGAAGGCGATGCGTACGGGTATTCGTTTGCCGAGCGCATCTTTTCGCGGACGGCATTGGAAGATATCCGCGTCGACCGAAAAGTTGTCGTGAAGGCCGGCGAGCCGATCGGCCGCGAAGCGGCGAAGGAGATCCAAAATTCGAAATTGGAATCGATCAAGGTGAGAACCCCCATTACTTGTAAAGCGACTTCCGGCATTTGTGCGACGTGCTACGGGTTGGACCTGGGGAGAAACAAGAAAGTCGAGCGGGGAGAAGCGGTCGGTGTCATAGCCGCCCAATCCATCGGCGAACCCGGTACTCAGCTTACGCTCAGGACGTTCCACATCGGCGGCATTGCCGGATCGGACATCACGCACGGCTTGCCGAGGATCGAGGAAATCTTCGAATCCAGGATCCCGAAGGGAAAGGCAACCTTGGTACGGGCCGACGGCATTGTGACCGATATCGCCGATCGGGGCCTTTCGACCGTCATTGCGGTCAGAGAAGAAGCCTCGTCCGGCGTGAAGCGAAGAGGCAGGAGAACTTCAAAAGAAAAGAACGTTTACGAATACTTGGTTCCGCCGCGCGCCGGCATTCGGGTTAAAATCGGGGATACGGTGCGGCGCGGGGAGCAAATATACGAAGGACCGATGGATTTGCGGGAGATTCTCGCTTACCGCGGCCTCAATGAACTCATCCACTACGTGGTGAACGAAATCCAAAAGATCTATGTGACGCAAGGATCGGTCATCAATGACAAGCATATCGAGATCATGGTGCGGCAGATGCTTTCCAAGGTTACCGTGAAAGATCCGGGTGATACCGAATTTATGCTCGGGGAAATCGTCGGTAAGTCCAAGTTCATAGCGGTTGCAAAAGAAGCAAAGCGATCGAAGAAAAAGCCGCCGCGAGCCGTCCAAAAGGTTTTCGGCATTACAAGGATCGCGCTCGGCACCGAGAGCTTCCTTTCGGCTGCTTCATTCCAGGAAACCGCACGAGTGCTCGTCGAAGCCGCTGTCGCTGCGAAGGTTGATTCGCTGAAGGGGCTCAAGGAAAACGTGATCATCGGCCGCCTTATACCGGCCGGTACGGGGGTGAAAAAGATACCGGAAGAAGCTTTGCGTGAAATGAAGATAAAATTGACAGGAACCGTCGTTTCTGATAATGTGACTCAAACTACACCAGATGGAGGAGAAGGACAAAAATAACTACGAAATAACGTTTTGGGTAAGGGAGGAAAACGCCTCTCCCGTCACGGACATTCTGAAAAAGAACGGGTGTGATATCGTTGAAGAAAAACCTCTTCAAAAGATGCAATTGGGGTATCCGATCAAGAAAGAAAAATATGCTTTCTTGGGAACGGTGATCTTTGCCGCTCATTCCGAAGCCGCTCAAGCGATCCGCGAACCTTTGAATTTGGAAGGGTCGGTTTTGAGATATACGCTCGGCAATACCGACAAGCATCGGGTTGAAAAGGGAACGGGTGAATCGATGCGGGGCAGTTTCTCGTCTTTGCGCGAAAGGTCAAATTACTCAAGCTCGTTCAAGAGAAAAGAAGAAGGAGTGCTCACGAACGAAAGCTTGGAAAAGAAAATAGAAGAGATTTTGAATTAACATGAATCTCAATAAGGTGTTCATTTTCGGCAATCTGACGAGGGATCCGGAACTCCGGCAAACGCCCGGAGGTCAGTCGGTTTGCTCGTTCGGCGTCGCCACGAACAGTTTCTTTTCGGATAAATCCGGCCAACGCCAGCAGAAAACGGAATTCCACAATGTGGTGGTGTGGGGACGGCAGGCGGAAGTCGCCAACCAGTTCTTAAGAAAAGGAAGTTCCGTTTTGATCGAAGGAAGGCTTCAAACCCGTTCTTGGCAGGATAAGCAAGGCGTACAGCGGAAGACGACCGAGATCGTGACCGAACGGATGCAGCTGGGGCCGAGGACAGGTGGAGCGGGAGCGTCCGCGCCAGCTCCGGAAGAAGATCGTCGGGAAGAAGAACTGCCGGAGATCAATCTCGAGGAAACTGAGATAAAGCCGGAAGATATACCGTTTTAAAAAGAGTATTTATTGCCATGAAACAGCAAAAACAGTGTTTTTTTTGTTCGCAGAACTCGAAGGTCATCGATTACCACGATGTCGATACCTTAAAGAAGTTCGTTTCGAGCCAGCTTAAAATCATCGATCCGCGCCATAGCCATATTTGCGCGAAGCACCAACGGAGGCTTGCAAAGGCTATCAAGCAGGCGAGGGTTATGGGCCTTTTACCCTTCGTGAAGAAGTAAAGAAGCGATGGCTTTGGATATCAAGGTCTTCCAATTGATCCACGGACTGTCCGGTATTTCGGGTATCGTGGATTTCTTCGGTGTTTTTTTGGCGGAGTATTTGCCGTATCTTATGGGAGTAGCGCTCCTTTTTTTTGTTTTCAAGCGCGAGGGGACAAGAAACAAGCTCATGGCCTTCTTTTCCATCATCTTTACCGCTCTTGTTTCTTATTCCGTTTTGACTGCGCTCGTTGATTTTTTCTTTCCGCGTGAACGGCCGTCCGCATCTCTCAATATCACCCCGCTGATAGCGGCGAACGGCACCTCATTTCCGTCGGCGCACGCAGCCTTCTTCTTTGCCGTATCCTTCGTCCTTCTTTCGATAAGCAAAAAGTGGGGAGTTTGGTTCCTTTTCCTTTCGACGGTCATGGGCATCGCAAGGATATTCGTCGGGGTCCACTATCCGTCGGATATCGTGGGAGGGGTCGTGATCGGGTTCGTCACCTTCCTCATTTATAAATTCCTTTTCCATTCTCGACATGAATCGATCATCTCTGATGAAATACCGGGGGAAAATCTCGAAAGAACTGAAGGATAATCTCGCTGCATCGCTTCGGAACGGTGCGGTGGGAATTTTCCCGACGGATACCATTTACGGCATTGTCGCTTCGGCTTTTTCCCCCCAAGGGGTTCGCCGTATTTATCGCCTGCGAAAGAGAAACCCGCGGAAACCTTTCATCATACTTATTTCATCTCCCCGCGACCTTGCGAAGTTCGGCGTGCAGCCCTTGGCCCGGCAAAAGAGGATCATGAATGCCGTTTGGCCGGGGCCTACGAGCTTGATTTTTGCGATATCAAGCGGAAAATTCGATTATTTAACGAGAGGGGAGGGCAGTTTGGCCTTCCGTGTTCCCAAGCCGGTATGGCTCCGCGATTTCTTGTCGGCTTCAGGTCCTCTCGTTGCACCTTCCGCCAATTGGGAGGGGAAGGAGCCCTCGAGAAACGTACGCGAGGCGAGGAAGTACTTCGGCGACAAAGTTGATTTCTATGTTTCGAGGGGAAATTTGATTTCCGCCCCCTCAACCCTCGTATCCTTGGTCCATGAGCCGAAAATCCTGCGGGAAGGCGCCTCCGGCCTTAAAGGGTTGACCCCCACACTTATGCGGGAGTCTTCTCGCCGTCATCGCTCGAGGAAATTTTCATGAGTTCTTGTTTCAATTCTGCTTCCCCAAGGCTTGTAGAGAAGTGAATTGCTTTATGCTCCCGTATAAGTGTGGGGGTTGATAAAATAACGATTTCATGGTATTTTGTACCTACTGGCATGTTCGAAAAAATAGGTAATTTTATACAAGATTCCAAGCAAGAATTGAAGAAGGTGAATTGGCCGACCCGCGAAGAGACGACCCGATATACGCTTTTTGTGATAGGATTTTCGGTCGGTTTATCGGTATTCTTGGGAATTCTTGATTTTGTCTTCGTTCAGATCCTTCAACGGATTGTTTTTTAAGAATGGAACCGGAAAAAGATACAACCCAAAGAAATAAGGCTTGGTATGCGGTGCATACCTATTCAGGCTACGAGGATGCAGTGGCGAAATACCTGAAACAGAGGATATCGTCGCTTGGCATGACCGACAAGATCTTTGATGTCGTAGTGCCGAAAGAGGTGAAGATCAAGATCAGAAACGGCAAACGGCAGAAGACGGAGGAAAAAATTTATCCCGGCTATGTTCTCGTCCATATGGTCTTGGACAACGATTCGTGGTACGTGGTGAGGAATACGCCGCGCGTCACCGGATTCGTCGGAGCTGATTCAACGAAGCCGACGCCGCTTTCCAAGAACGAGGTTGATGAGCTCATGATGCGGATGGGCGGACAGGAGCCAAAATTCAAAGTTGACTTCAAAGTCGATGAAATGGTAAAAATAACCGACGGACCGTTCAAAGATCAGGAAGGGAGGATTTCCGAAATCGATGACGAGCGGGGGAGGATCAAGGTCTTGGTGCCGATCTTCGGGAGGGATACCGTCGTCGAACTGGACTCGCTCCAGGTCAGGAAATTATAGACGAGTAGGTAGTATACAGTATTTGGCATCTCGTATACTGAATACTGACTACAAAATACAAAATACTATGGCAAAACCAATCAAAACAACGTTAAAATTGCAGATCAAGGCCGGTGAAGCGACTCCGGCGCCGCCAATCGGTCCGGCGCTCGGCCAGCACGGCGTCAATATCGGCGCGTTCGTGGCTCAGTTCAATGAGGCAACGAAAGATATGCGGGGCGATGTCATTCCGGCTGAGATCACCATCTACGAGGATCGTTCTTTTGATTTCAAGCTGAAAACACCTCCGGCATCGGCTCTTTTGAAGAAAGCTGCCGGCCTCGAAAAAGCTTCCGCTGAACCCGGAAGGAAGACGGTCGGCAAAGTAACGCGCGAAGACCTTCGGGCGATCGCCGAAAAGAAGATGGTGGATTTGAATGCGAACGACGTGGAGTCAGCGATGAAGATCATCGCGGGCACCGCGAAGAACATGGGGATAGAGATCATCGATTAAAGGAAAACGGGCCTCGGGCCCGTTTTTTGTTTATAATGAGATTATGAAAAAAGGGAAATTCATCGCAATCGAAGGGATCGACGGATCGGGAAAAGGGGAGCAATTCAAGCTTCTTCTCCGCCGGTTGAAGCGCGAGGGTTTCAGGGTTGCGACGTTCGATTTTCCCCAGTACGGAAAGCCGTCGGCTTTTTTCGTGGAGCAGTATCTGAACGGCCGCTACGGCGGTTGGCGGGAAGTCGGTCCCTACAAGGCATCGGTTTTCTATGCCCTGGACCGATTCGACGTGGGGCCGAAGATCAAAAAGTGGATCGATGAGGGTCGGGTGGTGATCTCGAATCGCTACGTGCCGTCGAATATGGGACATCAGGGAGCCAAGATAGATGACGCTCGGAAGAGGAAGGATTATCTTCGGTGGGTCCGCGATTTCGAGTACGGCGTTATGGGTATCCCGAAGCCGAATACCTCTCTCATTCTTCATGTGCCGGCCGAAACGGCATACACCCTTATCAGCCGAAAGCGCTCAAGGGGGTATCTCAAAGGGAAGAAACGGGATATTCATGAGAAGGACAGATCGCATTTAAGAAGGGCCGAGGAAACATACCTCGAAATGGCAAAATTATTCCCCCGCGATTTCAGGGTGGTTCGGTGCGCCCCAAACAAAAAACTCCTCACGATCGAGGAGGTACACGAGAAAGTATGGAAAGAGGTTCAGAAAGTTCTCAAGGCTTGATCTTTCCCTCTTCCATTTCCTTATAAACAGTTCCCAAAACGCCGTTGATGAACCGGGGAGAATTCTGGCCGCTGTAATTTTTCGCTATTTCTATCGCTTCGTTGATGGCGACCTTCGGCGGCACTTCGTTCTTGTCCGCATAAATGAGCTCGTAAAGTCCGATGCGGAGGATGTTCCGGTCGACGATGGCAATTTGTTCGAGCGGCCATTCGCTGGCGTAAGTCCGGATGAACTCATCGATTTGGGGAAGATGTTCGATGATGCCCTTCATGAGCCGCCATGCGAATTCCGGTTCATCGATGCCGGGGCCGAATTCGTTCAAATTTCGGTCGAGAATTTCGGCGAGGTCCGTTTTTTTGCCGTAAAAATCCCACTCGTAGAGTGACTGAAGGACAATCGTGCGGGCTAAATGGCGCGTCGCCATGCTCTTATTGTTGCGTTGTGCTCGAAGCCTGCGGTTTGGATTTTGCGATCTTCACGTACGTTCCGCACTGCGGGCAGATCTTATGCGGTAATGCCGGCCCCCCGCATTCGGGACAGGGGATGACGTTCACTTTCTTCATGCCGAGCTGCGAACGCCGTCTGCCGACCTTCGATTTTGAATGATGTTTGGTAGGTACGCCACCCATAGTGTACTAATGGTAATGGAATTTTCTGGCGTAGTCAAATGCTTCTTTTTTATCCCTTGACCAATGGATCCGGCGGTCCCGCTTGAACCAGGTCATTTGCCGTTTTACGTATTTCAAGGTCATTTTCGTTATTGCATCGGCGAGTTCCCGTTTCGATTTGATCTCTCCCTTGAGATAGCGGAGGGCGATTTGGTATTCGAATCCCAATTCGCGTATTTTTTCTTCCTTGACGTCGTTCTGAAGGAGCATTTTGACCTCGCGAATGAAATTTCGCTGGATCATCGCACGTGACCTTTTTTCAACGGCTTTCTTCAGGATATTTTTCTCCGGATCGATGCCGATCATGACCACTTCGGCTGGCATCGGGTTTGATTGCAAGGCGGGGATTTTGCCGAGGGCTTTGGCGATCTCGATCGCACGGATGAGACGCCGCGGGTTCCGCCGGTCGATCGTCTCCCAGCGCCTTTTATCCTTCTGTCTCAGGATGTCGGCGAGTTCGCCGGTCGATCTCGTTTCGAGTTTTCTCCGCAAGGTTTCATCGGGAGGCACTTCGGGCATAACGATGCCGTCGACGACGGCTTGGATATAAAATACCGTCCCGCCGACGAGGATCGGGAGTTTATGCCGTTTCCCAATATCCTTGATCGCTTTCCGGGCTTTCTTTTGATATTCGGCAACGGTGAATGTTTTTTTCGGGTCCACGAAGCCGACCAGATGATGGGGGACGGCTTTCAATTCCGTTTTTGTCGGATAGTTCGATCCGATCTCGAGGCCGCGGTAGACTTGTCGGGAATCGGCAGAAACGACCTCGCCGTTCAGTTTTTTTGCCACGGCGACCGCGAGAGCGCTCTTGCCGGAGGCGGTCGGCCCCACGATAACCAGCAGTTTTTTCCCTTCTTGACCCATGGTAAGTACGATTGTATATTATTTTAAAACAAGCTGCACACTAAAAACCGGAGGCATCGTCATGAAAAGATTGTTGCTTGTTGTTGGCCTCATTCTTGCGCCGGCCCTCGTTCTTGCCGCCGTAGTCAGTTGGCATGTGGCAAAAGAAGTCACTTCGCCGACGGATGATGAGCTTGGCGAAGAGCTTGTCGGTTCTTCTGAAATGCCGGGGCCGTGGCGGAAGTGAGGTGACAGGAAAAATTTTAAAAAACGAGGTGGTACGTTATGTATCACCTCGAAAATTTTCGCTTACTTCTTCTCTTCGTTTTCTTTCTTTACCTTTTCCATGAATTCCTCGATCGGGACGGTCGAG
Organism: bacterium; assembly: GCA_021825465.1. Classification (GTDB taxonomy): domain Bacteria; phylum Patescibacteriota; class Minisyncoccia; order UBA6257; family GWB1-50-10; genus JAKAHT01. Next base: position 19,658 of record JAKAGX010000005.1, read on the forward strand.
GTTTCCTTTTTATGCCGTTCGCGGACGTTCACCGACTTGGCTTCGATCTCCTTGTCGCCGACGACGAGGAGATAGGGGATCTTCTCGAGTTCTCCCTCGCGGATATTCTTGCCGAGCGTTTCACCGGTCGAAGCGATGTCGACCCGTATACTTTTATTCTTTAGCTCCTCCATTATTTTTTCCGCATATTCGCGATGCCGGTCGGCTATCGGTATGATCCGCGCTTGAAGAGGAGAAAGCCAAACGGGGAAGTCGCCGCCGTAGTGTTCGATCAAGATGCCGAGAAACCGTTCGGTGGAGCCGAGGATCGCCCGGTGGATCACAATGGGCCGCGACTTCCCGCCCTTCTCGTCGGCATATTCGAGCTCGAACCGCTTCGGCAGGTTCATATCGAGCTGGATGGTCGAAAGCTGCCATTCGCGTCCCAAAACGTCTTTTGCCATGAAGTCGAGCTTCGGTCCGTAAAATGCTGCTTCTCCCGGCACCACTTCGTTTTTCCAGCCGCGCTTCGTGATCAATTTTTCGAGGATCGCTTCCGATTCTTTCCAAATCTTCGGGTCGCCGATGTATTTTTCTTTGTTCTTGGGGTCGTGCGTCGAGATCCGTACCCAGAAATTTTTAAATCCGAAGGCGCGGTACGTTTCATCGATCATATCGAGCATAAGGTTGATTTCGCCTTCGATTTGATCCGCCGTTGCAAAGACGTGGCAGTCGTCTTGGGTGAGAGACCGAACGCGCGTGAGGCCGGAAAGTTCGCCGCTTTTTTCGTAACGGTAGTTGGTCGTGGTGCACGTCATGCGGATGGGGAGTTCGCGATACGAATGCGGATCGCTCTTGTAGAGCATCATGAAGTGCGGGCAGTTCATCGGTTTCAGGTAGTAATCCGCTTCGTTCTTCAGTTTCATCGGCGGATACATGGCATCGTATTTGTCCAAATGTCCGGAGATCTTGTACAGTTCTCCCTTCGTGACGTGCGGGATCCAAATGGGAACGTATCCCCGTTTTTCCTGGGCTTCAATGATGAAATTCTCGACAAGCCGCCGGAGGATCGCTCCTTTCGGGTAGAATAAGGGAAGGCCGGGGCCGACTTCGTCGACGATGGTGAAAAGTTTCAATTCTTTGCCGAGTTTTCGGTGGTCGCGCTTCTTCGCTTCTTCCATAAGAACAAGGTAATCGTCCAATTCCTTTTTTGTTTCAAAGGCCAATCCGTAAATGCGCTGGAGCTGGGGATTCTTTTCGTTCCCTCGCCAGTACGCGCCGGCGATCGATGTCAGCTTGAAGCTGTCGGTCGTGATCTCCGACGTATTTTTCACGTGGCCGCCGCGGCAGAGGTCGATAAAAACGTCGCCGGTTTTATAGATTGTGAGGGGTTTCTTTTCCTTTTGAAGTTCTTTTATCAAATCCAACTTGAAAGGCTGATCTTTAAATAATTTCTTCGCCGCAACTGGAGTAATCTTCTTTCCGGAGAATGGGAGCTTCTCCATGACGAGCGCGCGCATCGTGTGCTCGAGCTCCTTGAGATCGGCTTCCGTGAGCGGTCGGGGGAGCTTGAAGTCGTAATAAAAGCCGTTTTCGATGACGGGGCCGATGCCGAGTTTCGCTTTCGGGAATTTTTTCAAAACCGCCGCTGCAAGCAAATGCGCGAGCGAGTGCCGTATTTCCTCTATTTTCTCGAGTTTTGCCATATGGGGGTATTATAGGGAAAAGAAATCAACCCCGCAACGACGAATGTCGTGCGGGGTTGGAGGAGACAAAAGAAGGCTGAGGGTTATTGCATATATTGCTGCATACCCTGGAGCTTGGTCGCCCTGGTGCGCTGTGTTTGAGCAACACGCTTCATCGAATCGGCTCTCGCTTTGCCGTTTCTGCGGGCATCTTGAGCCTGCTGTTCGAGATTACGAGCCAATTGCTCGCTGTTCTCTACTACGCTTTTAGCTGAGCTCTCATTCGACTCCGCTGATGCAAGCGCTTCTTGCTCTGCTTCACGAGCTTCGCTCGGCGCCGAGAAGACCATTTTCCCCTTCGAGGCAGTGGTTAATTGCTTTGTGGTTTGAACCACGACGGCGCCCGCACCATCTGCCTGACCGTTCAAAGTGTCGAATATGCGTTCGAACATTTGAAGATCAATTTTCAACGGAGTGGTTTGATTAGCCTTCTTACCGATGTAATAGCCGATAACAAGTGCAACGATAATAAAAAATACTACCAACATGGCGTATTCCTTTCTGTTATATGTGAATAAATATGACAAAGAACTAACCCCTCTTGATTTCCGGATAAAAAAGAAAATACCCAGCAATCAATGGTCGCTATTCTATCACGTTTATCATTCCCTGTCAACTATCCTTTTACTAACAATACTAACAATAAGAAGAACCTCCGCGCACATTGCCCGAAGGATTTTCCAATAATAATGATAGAGAGAGCAACGAATATTCCTTCGCGAAGGCTAAGACTTGGGCGTCGCCCCGGAGACAGCCTGAGCGAGGGAATATTCGTTGCGCCTCAGAGCTCCTTCACGCGGTCGCAAATGAATTTCGTATCGCCGTTCTTCCACGAGATGCATCCTTCCACCATCACCACCTTGTTTTCCTGCCAGGCGTCCGGATTGTTTTTGAGAGTGCTATTGAAGACCAAAAGTTCTATCGAATCGGACATATCCTCCAGCGTGACGAACATCATCGGCTGTCCGTTTTTCGTCACGATCTTTTGCGTTTTCGTGATGACGCCCCCCATGATGATCTTGCGGGACCGCTCGCCGCTCTTGGGGAGCGAGAGAGCGTACCGGACGGGCTTGATGAGCTCGCTCGAGTTGAGTTTTGCGGCGTGGCCGTTCACGGGATGATCGGTGAGATAGAGGCCGAGAAGCTCTTTTTCCCACGAGAGCATCGACTTCTTGTCGGCCGGTTTTGCGGGCTTCAATTTTATTTTGCTGAATTGCTTTTCTCCGGAAAAAAGGAATGTTTGGTTGCTCGAAGCGCTCTTCTTGGCGGCTTGATTGAACCGGACGAGGTCGTCGAGGCCTTCCAAAAGCTGTCCCCGATCCAAACTGAACGAGTCGAAAGCCCCAACCTTCACAAGGCTTTCCAGCGATTTTTTGTTGAGATCCCGGTCTTGCACTCTTGAGAGAAAATCGCTCAAGTCTTCGTACGGGCCGCGGAGCGAGCGCTCTTCGATGATCCTTTCCACGATATGGGCGCCGACGTTTTTCACAGCCGAGAGGCCGAAGCGGATGTTCTCGCCGTCGACGGTGAATTTTTCGAAACTTAAGTTGATGTCCGGCGGCAGCACCTTGATGCCGAGGCGCTTCGTCTCGTTGATGAGGAAGCTGATCCGTTCGACATCGGTCCCGGAAATATTGAGCAAGCTTGCCGCGAATTCGATCGGGTAATGGGCTTTGAGATAGGCGGTCTCATAGCTGATCATTGCGTAACATGCTGCATGCGATCGGTTGAAGCCGTATCGGGCGAAGGGGGGGAAGAGTTCCCAGATCTCCTGTGCGGTTTTTCCGTCGATGCCGTTCTTTACCATTCCCTTCACGAGTTTTTCCTGCTGTTCGTCGAGGAGAGCTTTGATCTTTTTGCCGATGGCCTTGCGGAGCGTATCGGCTTCGGCGAGCGTGAATCCCGCAAGATCGCGCGCAATGCGCATCATTTGTTCCTGGTAAACGCCGACGCCGTACGTGGCTCTGAGGATCGGTTCCAATTTCGGATGGAGGTAGGTGACTTTTTCCTTGCCGAATTTCCGGTTGATATACGAAGGGATCAGTTCCATCGGTCCCGGACGGTAGAGCGAGATCATAACGATGATGTCCTCGAGCTCGGTCGGCTTGAGCTCCTTCAAATACCTTCGCATGCCGGATGACTCGAGCTGGAAGATGCCGGTGGTTTCCGCCGACTGGAAAAGCTTGAATGTTTTGGGGTCGTCCAAGGGAAGATGTTCGATATCGATGTCGTCGCCCCTGGTTTCCTTGATGACGCGGAGCGTTTCTTCGATGATGCTTAAATTGCGGAGTCCCAAAAAGTCCATCTTCAAAAGTCCGAGATCTTCGACGGCATGGCCTTCGAATTGGGTCAAGATCGCATTGTCGCTTTGGGGAGCGTGCTGGAGGGGCATGAAGTTCACGAGCGGCTCCGGTGCGATCACGACGCCGCAGGCGTGGACCGATGCGTGCCGCGCCGTTCCCTCGAGTTTCACGGCAGAATCAAGGATCCGTTTCGCGTCGGGATTTGTGTCGTATATCTTTTTGAGATCGGGGATGGTCTCAAGGGATTGCTTGAGGTCGAGGTTGAAGGGGATGAGTTTCGCTATTTGGTCGCCCAAGGAATAAGGGAAGCCCAAGGCGCGCGTGACGTCGCGGACGGCTGCTTTTGCCATCATCATTCCGAACGTGATGATCTGGGCAACACGGTCTTCTCCATATTTTTCTTTGACGTATGCCAAGACCTCATCCCGCCGGAGGTCGGTGAAGTCGACGTCGATGTCCGGTGCTTGGATGCGGTCCGGATTCAAGAATCTTTCAAAAAGGAGCTCATAGCGGACGGGATCGAGCGCCGTAATGCCAAGGATGTAAGAGACGATGCTGCCGGCGGCCGATCCGCGGCCCGGCCCCACAATGATGCCGTGATCTTTCGCCCAATTTACATAGTCCTGAACGATCAAAAAGTAATCGGCAAACCCCGTTTTCTCGATGACGCCGAGTTCCATTTTGACCCTTTCGCGCACTTCGTCGGTCACTTCCGGATAGTGCTTGCCGATCCGTTCGTCCACAAGTTCCCTGAGGTATGCTATCGATGTTTTTCCTTCGGGGAGGGGGAATTTGGGGAGATGGGTTTTGCCGAGCGTGAATTCCCATTCGCATTTTTCGGCGATACGCACGGTGTTTTCGATCGCTTCGGGAACGTCTTTAAAGAACTCCGCCATCTCGTCGCCGCTCCGAAAATGCAAGTCGTAGTTCTTTAAGGACATTCGTTCGTCCTCCGTCACGCGGTTGTTGGTTTGGATGGCAAGAAGGATCTCGTGTTCCGTTTTATCGCTCAAATCGAGGTAGTGGCTGTCCTGTGTTGCAACGACCTCGATGCCGAGTTTTTTTGCAAGCGCGATCGCTTTTTGATTCAACTCCGGCGTATGCGGCTGAAGCTCGATGTAAAAATCTTCACCGAAAATGTTTTGATACCACCCTGCGACCTCTTCCGCTTCTTTTGCCTTGCCAGCGGCGAGGAGCCGGGAAATTTCGCCGGAAGAACATCCCGAGATGCAAATGATCCCCTCGTGCCACTCCGCGAGAATTTCCTTGTCGATGCGCGGCTTGTAGTAAAACCCTTCGAGGTGGGACGACGTAACGAGCTTCATGAGATTCTTCCATCCCGTTTCGTTCTTTGCGAGGAGGATCACGTGGTAGCGAAGCTCGTCCATTTTCGGCCGCCGGTTCAGCCGTCCGAACGGCGCAATGTACGCTTCGACGCCGTTGATCGCCTTCACGCCGGCTTTTTTTGCTTTTTTATAAAATTCCACGGCGCCGTAGAGGTTGCCGTGGTCCGTGATCGCCACGGCATCCATGCCGTAGCTCTTTGCTTTCTCCACAATGCCGTCGATTTTCGAAAGACCGTCCAAGAGCGAGAAGTGCGAGTGTGTGTGGAGGTGAACGAATTTGGTCATAATGAGTGGGGAGATTGCGCCGTCTCGCCGATCGCCGGTTTCCCGGATGGCGGAGTGCGTTTATCTCTGAATACCCCTTCATTATAAAAAGTTCCTTTCGAAAGGCAATTGCCCGATCGGCCGATTTGTTTTATAGCTGGGCTCATTTGAGATATGATGGGTAATAACGCTGTGAATAGATACATTATTGGCATCGATGAGGTGGGGCGAGGACCCTTGGCGGGGCCCGTTACGGTTTGCGCTGCGGCCATCCCGCGGGGCATGAAACTCACTCCGCTCGAAAACGGCGTCCGTTTGGACGATTCGAAAAAGCTCACCGCAAAGTCGCGCGAAGCGTGGGTAAAAAAATTGAAAAAGGCCGGAGTCGCCTTTGCCGTTACGAGCATCTCGCCCGCGGTTATCGACCGCGTGAACATTTCCCGTGCGGCAAACCTCGCAGTTAAGCGCTCGTTAAAAAAGCTCACGGAAGAAAAAGGGATACCGATCGAGCACTCGGTTGTTTTTTTGGACGGCGGCCTTTTTGTTGAAGGCGGACGGACCATGATCAAAGCCGATCAAAAGATCAATGCCGTGCGCGCTGCGTCTGTCTTGGCAAAAGTGCATCGCGATCGGTATATGAAAAGGCTTTCCATAAAATATCCGGCGTACGGATTCGAGAGGCATGTCGGGTACGGAACGCGCGCGCACCTTGCAGCGATCAAGAAGCACGGACTCTCGCCGGTGCACCGGAAGACGTTCTGCAAGTTCGTGTAGGCGTAAGTGTGAGTACTCTCTTTGCAAACACGCGTCGCATTCCCCGGCGTGGAATGCGCGCTCGTGCTCGTCCTCGCTCTTCCGCCTCCGGCGGAACCCGTGCCCGCTCGGACTCCGCAACGGTTTGCTCAAAGAGTACTCACACTTGCTTGAAGGTTTTATTGGGCTATACCCGCTCCACCCGAGAATAGTGGCCACACACTATTCTCGGGAACTCGGGGGAATATGTGGCTATTGTCCCGAGTCTTTTTATTTAAACGCAATATCTTATGGGGAGAAGGTAAACGGTGCTGGCCCTTTATTTTGCGAGGTTTTCATGATACTATGGTACCCGGCAAGCCAGGCGACAGCTCCGGTCGCAAGATCGGGGAGGAAAGTCGGGACATCCAGCCCATAGGGGCTAAACGTAGCGGCTAACAGCCGTCGTCCGAAAGGATAGAGGTGCGAGCAGTGACGCTTCGGGTTGAAAAGCCCGGAGGAGCCCAATCCCAAGCTCGTTGGCTCAACTCCGCCATAGGGACAAAAAAGCGGAGGTGAAACGGCTAAATCCTTACGGGATGCAAGGCCGTGTCCGCCCATGAGGCGGAAGCGCCGCCAGAGCCCGAGAGCGATCGAGGGCCCAGACAGATTGTCGCTAGCCCGCGGATTCGCGGGCGACACAGAATCCCGCTTACGGCTTGCCTATTTTGCCAATGTAGCTCAGCTGGTAGAGCAACGCTTTCGTAAAGCGTGGGTCGTCGGTTCAAATCCGACCATTGGCTCCATGGATTCGCATTTCGATACCAATACGGTTTACCTCTCCGTTTTTGCCGGTGCAGGAGGAGAAGACGCCAAGGACTGGGCGCGGATGCTTCTTCTTATGTACAAGAAATATTCCGACCGGAAAGGATTGAAATATTCTTTCGTGAACGACAACACTTTAGAGGTCAGGGGAAAAGATGTCTACGACCTTCTGAAGGATGAATCGGGCGTACACCGGCTGGTCCGCATTTCGCCCTTTGACGCCAAGAAACTGCGCCATACGTCGTTCGCTCTCGTCGAAGCCGTCCCGGCGTTCCGGAGGGTCGGTGCCGACGACCTCGTGATCCCGGAGAAAGATCTAAAGATTGAATTTGCCCGGTCTTCCGGTCCCGGGGGACAGAACGTCAACAAGGTGGAGACGGCCGTCCGCATTGTGCACGTGCCGACCGGCATTGCGGTTTCTTCTCAAAGCGAGCGGTCGCAAAGCCAAAATCGCGAAAAGGCAATGATGCTTTTGAAATCGAAGCTCGTGAAAATCATGGAAGAAAAACACGAAAAGGAAGTCGCCAATTTGCGCGTCAGGGTGGAACCGGAATGGGGGCACGAGATCCGCTCATACGTCCTCC
>JAKAGX010000006.1 GCA_021825465.1 bacterium
TGGGAATTGACGATCCGGAAGAAAATCAAAATGCGGAAACGGAAGTTTTTGACATTGCCGATATTCCATTTTGAACGCCGCAAAAATTTTTCGCCGCCGAAGCGAGGGCGCGGCGGAAGGGGGGTGCGGGGGGAATTCCGTTGCGCCCGAGTCGGAAGCGAAGCCCCGCCGCCTGCTCGGTCAGAGCAGAAACCAGCAAAAAAGTTTTCCGTTCCTTTTAGAAGAAATTGGTCGCGCGCACATCAGAAAAGCAGAGAAAACTTTTTTGCTGGCTGGCGAGCTTCAGCGAGCGGCGGCGGGGCGGAGCGGCTGGTTTCGGTCAAGAATTTCGGATAAAATGAGTTCGAGCGGTGTTGTAAAGACACACAATAAAGTAAAGGGCACAAAAATCCCGCCGGTCAATGGACCGGCGGGATCTTTTTGTATTCGCTGTTTTTTCCTATCCTATTGTCCTTGCCCGAATGTTTGCGGTCCGCCTGACATTTGGCGCAATTGGATCGAATTTGCAGTCACGCTGCCGTCCGCATTCGGCGTGCCGACCACAACGACCCCCTCGCCCGCGGTAAGATCGGACGATGAAGCTGCGACCGATTTCATAATCGGCGTCGATGTCGAATAGAAGACGATTTCCGACCCTCCGTTCGGAAGCGACACGGTGATGCTGTTCGTCGCGACCTCACTCACGGTCCCCACAACACCCGATCCGTTTTGGCCGTTCCTTGTGAACTGCCGGGTGCCGTTCGAAGACAACGTTTTGTTGCCGGCCGATCCGCCGCGGATCAAGATGCCGAGACCGAGACCGACGACCAGACAAATGACGCCGACAATGATGGCTGTTTTATTTTTTTGCATAGTTTCTTGTTATCATTCTGCGACCTTTTCCCTATTCATATCGCAGCGCTTCGATTGGATTCAACTGCGAGGCCCTGCGGGCTGGATAGTAGCCAAAGAGAATGCCGATGCCTGCCGAAACGCCGAATGCGAGAATGATCGAGAAAAGCGAGACTTGTGTCGTAATGCCGGCGAGAAGAGAGAGGAGAAGTGCAAGGATCCATCCGAGAAGGATGCCGACAAACCCCCCGGAGAACGTGATGGCCACGGATTCGACGAGAAACTGATAAATAATGTCCTTCCGCTGGGCGCCGATCGCTTTCCGAAGGCCGATTTCCCGCGTCCGTTCGGTGACCGTTGTCAGCATCATATTCATGATGCCGATGCCGCCGACAAGGAGCGAGATGCCGGCGATCGACGCAAGAAGCATGGTGAACGTGTTTGTGATGGTCGATGCCGTTGCGACGATCTGCGCTTGGTTATAGACGCTGAAATCGGCGAGAGCCGGATTCGAAATTTTGTGCCGCTCTAAAAGCAGATTTGTGATCCCCTGCTGCACGGCATCCATAACTTGGGAGCTCGCCGCCTCGACGCTGATCTGGCTGATGTACGTATCTCCCGCAAGATATTGCTGGGCGGTCGTCAAGGGCACATATACCATGTCGTCGGGACTATTGAATCCGCTGCCTCCTTGCGAAACCGTTATGCCGACGATGCGGAACGGCACCTCGTTGATCTTGATGCTTTTTCCGACGGGATCCGTTCCCGTGGCAAAAAGATCGCTCTCGACGGTCGGTCCAATGACCGCAACGCGCTCGAAGGATTGAAGATTGGCGTTCGAAATGAACGACCCTTCGGCGACCTGGACATTCCTTACATTCGCATAATCCGGCGTCGTTCCGACGATCTGCGTATTGGTGTTGGTTCCTGGCGCGGTTATTTGAAATCTCAAGTTCAGGGCCGGTGCAACAGCCGCGACCGAGGGCACTTGAGAAGCGATCGCGTCCGCATCGGCCTGTGTCAAAGTTTGTGCGCTCCCCCGCCCGCCCGATACTTGGATGCCGACGCCTTTTTGAGTGCCCGGCACGACAAAGAGCAAGTTGGAGCCAGCCGACTGGATGCTCGCTTGGATTTGGGCCTGCGTTCCCTCTCCGATCGCGATCATTGCGATGACCGATGCGATGCCGATCACGATGCCAAGCATCGTAAGGAACGTCCGCGCTTTATTCGCGGTCAGGGCCCAATAGGTTTCTTCCAAAAGATCGATGGTTTTCATATCCTTTAATGATTTTTCACGGGTGCATCGCTCACGATCAATCCATCCTTGATATGAATGATGCGCTTTGCGTGCATTGCGACGTCGGGTTCGTGCGTAATAAGGACGATCGTTCTCCCCTCATCGTTCAATTTCTTGAATGTACCAAGGACGATCTCGCCGGTCTGCGTGTCGAGATTGCCGGTCGGCTCGTCCGCAAGCACGATGGCCGGGTTATTCACGAGAGCGCGCGCGATCGCAACGCGCTGCATTTGGCCGCCGGACAATTGGTTCGACCGGTATGAGAAGTGCGCTTCATCAAGGCCCGCGGCGAGGATCGCCCGCTCTGCGCGCTTGTTCCGCTCTTCTTTCGGTACGCCGGCATAAATGAGCGGAAGGGAAACGTTCCGGACGACGGTCGCGCGCGGCAGGAGGTTGAACGCCTGAAAAACGAAACCGATGCGCTCCTTTCGGATGTTCGCAAGTTCTTCTTCGGAGAAGGATGAGATATCTTTGCCGTCCAGAAGATACTGTCCTGCCGTCGGCGTATCAAGCGCTCCGAGGATATGCATCAAGGTCGACTTGCCGGACCCCGAAGGCCCCATGATCGCGACATACTCGCCGTCTTTGATGGTGAAGGAAACGCCTTTCAGGGCCTGCGTTGCGGCATCCCCGCCTCCTCCGTAGGTTTTTTTAATATTGCGGCATTCTATCATGTTGATCTATCCGCCGATGCGGAATATGCCGCCGCCGGGGCCGCCGAACCGTCCCGCACCTCCCGCTTGAGTCGCCGAGACGGTGCTTGCGGAAGAACTGTTGGTTTGCGTTACGACGATGTCCCCCTCCGAAAGTCCATTTGTCACTTCGGTGTTCGAATCATCCGTCGCTCCGGTTTGCACGACCGTTTCTTTCGGGGCAGCCGGAGAAACGACGAGAGAGCTTCCCGCAGCGGCCGGCGTTATCGTCGACTTGTCGAGCGTTTCCACATAACTTACGTGGCCTTGCGACTTCACTGCGGCATTGGGGACGACGAGGACGTTTTGATGGACGCCGGTCACGATATTCGCCGTCACGCTCATGCCGGCGCGAATGGAAGGATCCTGCGTTTCAAGCGATATTTTCACGTTGTAATTCACGACGCCTTGCGTGACGGTTCCCACGTTGTCGATCTCCGCGACCTTCCCGACGACAGTGAGATCGGGCAATGCATCGAACGTCACGGTCGCAAGATCGCCGATCTTAATGTTCGCCACATCGGCTTCATTCAGCGTCACTTCGGCGATCTTTTGATTTGCGACGATCGTCCCGATCTCCGTGGAACCGGTGGTCCCTGCGACCGTCGATCCGGTGATGAGGTCGCCGACTTGAATGTTCAAGATGGCAACCTCGCCGGAAAAGGGCGCCGTGATGATGTTGTTGTTGTAATTGGTTTGGGCATTCTGCACCGACGCTTCCGCATTCAAAACGGAGGCTTGGGCCGCTTTAATGTCGGCATCCGTTGGTGGCGCCACGAGCTGCGCAAGCGAGTTTTCCGCCGACGCGAGCGAATTTTTGCCGCTTTGAATGCTTTGCATGTCAGAAATGACGGTTGAAATGTTCCCTTCGACGCTCGTGACGGCGGATGCAACGCTCGATCGATCGGATGCGATGGTCGTTGCGCTGAACGAAGGAGAAGCGATCGCATTCACGAGCGAATTTTCCAAATCGAGGAAAAATGTTTTGATCGCCGAGAGATGATTCAGCGACGCTTGGGCTTCCGCATCGAATGCACTCGAGGTCGCCGCCGGGCCGAGCGCCTGGAGTTCGCTCTGCCATGCGGCAAGGTCGCTGTTCACCGCAGCCCGGTCGTTTTGGGCGTTGATCTGGGACTGCATGTCATTCGTCGAGTAAATGAGCGTTGGAAGGGATGTGTTGGGATTGTTGAAAAGGCCGTCCGTCGTATTGTGGACGGAGCTCCAAACGGTCGTATACACGGAGTTCAAGTCGTTATACAAGCTTACGTATTCGTGGTTCAGCGAGTTTTCCGCCGAATCGACGGAAAGCTGCGACGCTTGAACCTGCAAACTGGTCGGCCCTGCAATGAGTTTTTCATAATTCGCCTCTGCGCTTGCAAGAGCTGCCTTCGCTTGGCCGACGGAAGACGACGCTGCCGATTCGTCGAGAACGGCGATCACTTGTCCGGCTTTTACATAATCCCCTTGCTTGACCTCGACGGCCGTCACTTTTCCGGACGCCAAGGGCGTGATATTCACTTGATTCTTCCCTGAAACCTGCCCCGTACCGCTCACATATGAAACAATGGTTCCCCGCGAGGCCGTCGCGATCGCGTACGTCGTGATGGTGCCTTTCTTCAAAAATAAGAAATAGCCGGCGACCAAAACGACGACAATGACGGCCGCAAGAATCCACTTCTTTTTGAAAATTTTCAACATTTTATTTTTATTGACTGGTCCCCGTTGCGCGATAGAACATCACGGGGCCGCTTCCACCGGACGGCAACGTCGCGTCTGCCGGAAAGATCCGGATAAGTTTCGCTTCGATTTCGCCCGTCGAACTCGGCTCGCCGATCACGACCAGCGGGTCCCCTACGTGGATATCTCCGATGGTGGCATTCGACGCACCGGCCCGGATTGCGGTGCTTGTATCGACAGCGATGGTTTTTTCGTTATTGTCGTTCGATTTGATGACGATCGTGCTCGATCCGACGGAAATCACCGTTCCGGCATTTCCGAAAGCGCTCCGCAAGCCGCTCCCCCCACCGAATGAAACAAAGAAACCCGGCTTCGGCTCACCGAAGAAGCGCCCGTAATTTCTTCCCCAATTCTCATTGAAATTCGCCTTTCGGATCCCCATGACGACGCCGAACCGAAAAACCAAAAGAAGGAGGATGATCTCGAGAATCCCTCCGACAACGACCCAAAACCATTTCGATTTAAGAATGTCGTGATGCATACGTTAATTTTGTTTTGACGGCCTTCTTGAAATTTTTTATCGCAAAGATCGAAGAAACAAAAAGGAGAAGTGCAAAGGCGAGAAAACCGATGACGGGGAGAATGGGGAGCGATTCCGCGACGGATGCGAAGTAATCGCTGAAGTTCGCCATCACGGTCCCAAAATCCGAAAAGATAAGCGGAAAGATCTGCGATGTCCCCGCCGTTGAGAATGCCGCCCCTGCCGACTGGATCACAAAGTAAAGCCCCGCGACCGATCCGGCCGCAAGGATGCCGAAAACCGTCGCTTTCCTTTCCGCAAGCTGTTTTCTCTTCTTTTCCAAAGCAAAAATGATCCGATCGGCAAGGCCGGAAACGGTCCGATAATCAAGGTCGGAGAGTATTTTCCCCAAGCGATCGGTATACTTTTCCATCGGAAGTATGTACGGAAAACCCTAAGGTTTCGGTGCATCCCCCGTCTCCAGCTTCTTTTTAAGCGCTTGGATGGCCCTTCGATGCCTGCTCCGCACCGTGTTTTCGGAGGTACCCGTCGCTTCGGCGATCTCCCGGAAATTCATTTGGTTCTCGTAGTAGAGCGCAAGGACCGACCGGTATGCCGGCGAAAGCCCTTCGAGCATCTTTCCGACCACCATTTTTATCTCCTTCCGTTCCAAGATCTCGCTCGGACCCTCGTCGTCATCTTCGATGTTTTCAATGATGCTCCCATCGTCTTCGGCCTCGATATCCGAAAATTTGAGTTCTTTTCGTTTTCGGAGATGGTCGATGACGGCATTCCGCGCGATTTGGAAGAGCCATACCTTGAATTTCCGTCTTGTGTCGAATTTTGTGAGGTTCTTCCAAACACGGAAGAAGACATCTTGCGTCAGATCTTCCGCCTTCCCCTCGTCTTTGATGTATTGATGGATGAAATTGAAAATATGGTCGGCATACCGCTTGACGAGCACGTCGAAAAGGTTCTCCTCCCCCTGAAGGCAGAGTTCAACCAGTTTTTCATCCGACCCCATGGAGGAGATTATCGCACGAATCGGAGATAAATACCCGATGGAACGATCCGGTTCGATGCTTGCTCACGGATCGCGATCTCGCCGAATTCGGCGTTCTTCGCTTCGGGAAACGATCCTTCGACCGCCTGAAGGAACGATTGCGGCGAATACCCGGCAGCATATCCGTTCAAAAGGAAAAACGACCCCGGTTTTTTCGAAAAGAGTTTCTGAAGGACGTCGAGAAGTTTTTGCATATCCTCTTCGATTCGCCACACTTCATTTTCCGGCCCTCGGCCGAACGCCGGCGGATCGAGAATGATGCCTTCATAGGTATGTCCGCGCCGCACTTCCCGCTCCGAGAATTTCAATGCATCGTCGAGGAGTACGCGCATCGCGCCTTCCGGGACATCGGAAAGCTTTGCGTTCTCTTTTGCCCACGCATTCGATTGCTTCGATGCGTCGACGTGCGTGACCTGCGCGCCGTTTTTTGCCGCAACGATCGATGCGATGCCGGTATACCCGAAAAGGTTCAAAACCTGCGGACCCTTGAGCCCGGCGACGCGCTCCTTGATCCATTCCCAGTTCACTGCTTGTTCGGGGAAGATCCCGGTGTGCTTGAAGGACGTTAAGCGCGCGGTGAACCGGACGTCACGCCACTTCATTTCCCACGATTCGGGAACTCCTTTGTTTTTCCATGAACCCTTTCCGCCGTTCCAGCTGAATTCCGCCTGCGCCTTTTTCCAGTCCGCTTCGTGCACCGGGCGCCAGATCGCCTGCGTCTCGGGCCGCACGACGAAATGCGCACCGTACCGCTCGAGCTTTTTGTTGTCGCCGGAGTCGAGGAGTTCGTAGTCGCTCCATGATTCCGCTACCAAATCGATATTGTGCATAGAAATCAATTTTGAATGATTTAATTTCGAGTTTCGAATAAATTGTTCAATTCATGAATTCTTGAATTCAATCAAAATTCAAAATTCGGTAATTCAATTATTTCAAATGATGTACGCTCCACTGGTACAGCACGACCGCCGCCGAGACCGATGCATTCAGCGATTCGCACCGCGGGTCCATCGGTATCCGGAGCCGGACATCACAAAGTTCGAGCGTCTTTTCGCGGATCCCCCGCCCCTCGTTCCCGACGATGAAAAGCGTCGGCGCATCGAATTTTTCATCCGCGATATTCGTGCTCCCGTTCATCACGAGGCCGTAGGTTTTGAATCCCATCTCTTTCAGATCAGTCACGGTGTAGTTCACGTTGCCAATCGAGACCAAGGGCACCGAGAATACCATGCCCGCCGACACCTTCACGACCGCGCCCGTGATCGGCGCCTGCCGGTGCTCGGGGATCAAGACGCCCGCCGCGCCGAAGGCCGCCGCCGAGCGGATGATCGCGCCGACGTTCTGCGGATCCGTGAGCTCATCCAAGAGGACGAGGATCGTCTCTTCCGTCGGCTGCAGATTCCTTTTGAATGCGTTGAAATCAACGACAAGCGATGAGGGATCGACGACCGCGATCACGCCCTGGTGCGTCGCTTCTTTTCCGACGAGATGCGTCGCATCCTTCGCCTTCATGATGGAAAACGGGATCCCCCGCTTCGAAAGGTTGTCCCTCAAATCGCGCTCGGCAGCTTCAGGCGAAAGGAAAACCTTCCGGACCGTCTGCGGAGCTTTCGCGAGCGCTTCCTCGAGCGCATGCCTGCCGTACATATAGATCTTTTCCTGGTTGTGGGCAGTGCGCCCGTTGAATCTCTCCCGCTTATCGAACTTCCTCGGCCTGAATTTCTTCATGGATATGAAGTCCAGAATACTCTAAAGGCGCCCCGAATTCAATTTCGAATTTAAGTTAGGCAAGACGATCGAGAATATAATCAGCAATCCTCCCAAAACAGCCACAGCACTCAGCATCTCTCTGAATAGAAAGAAGCCGAACAATATTCCAAAAAGTATTTCCGAAAGGAGAACAATGCTCCCCTTGTTAGCTTCAATATATTTGAAACCGTAGATCGTGAGGCCTGATCCCAGGAATCCTGCAATGCCGTAACCGACGTTCGCCGCCCATGCCGATGAAATAAAGTTGAAGTCGAAGTTCTCCCTCAGTAAAACGGAAATGAGCAGGTTAACAATGACCCCTAATGTATAAGCGAAGGTGTTCACTTGGATGGACGAGTACTGGGGGATCTTTTTGCTGAATACGAAATAGACGCTGAAAAAAGCGCCTCCCGCAAAGGCCGCGAGAACGGGCACCAATCTGTTGATGCTGATATCGCCCCAGTAAACCAAGAGGAGGCCGGCAAGCGCCAGGAAAAATGCGGCATAATTCACTTTCGTCAGTTTCTCCCTCAAGAGCATCACCCCCAACACATAACTTACGATTACCGTCGCTGCATACTGAATAAACAATGCTGTTCCGAGATTAAGGTAGGCCAGCGAATAAAAAATGGGAGCGATTGCCAGAGCCCCCACGATGCCGATACCCAAAAACCATTTCATATCTTCCTTTCTTATTTTTACGAAGAGTCTACTAACCAATCCGAAAACCACGAAACAGAGGAGAGAGACAACCGATCTCGTCCAAGCTTGAAAGAACGTGGGGAAAGTCCCGGCGATTATCTTCGAAAAAATGCCGTAAGAAGCGTAAAAGAATGCCGCGGAGAGAAGAATAAAAACCCCGAATCCCCTGCTCTTTTGCATAAGTAGATTATACACCGGGCAGAATTATTGGACCGGCAGCTGATTTTTCCGGTAGATGAGCGTGAGGATGAGCACCGACCACGAACCGATGACCCCGAGAATGAAGCTCGACATGATGACGATGTCGTGCATATACCAGCCGTAGAGAAACCAACTCGCCGTCCCGAAAGAAAAGATAATGAAGGTGGGTATGGAAATATCTTCGGCCGATTTCGTTTTCCAAATCTTCCAGATCTGCGGATAGTACCCGAGGGACATCAAGACCCCCATGACGGTTGCGAATACCTGGACGATCATAGCTCTTTGTTGCGCGTCACCCACCACTTGTCGGCTTTGTCGCTGAACCACCAATCATCGGATGGCGTCTCCACGATAATCTCCGCCAATGCTTTCGCTGTTTTCGTCTTAAGCCGCTTGACCGCCGAAGGGATCCACGTCTTGGCTCGCGTATTCCCGATGTCCACCTGCTCCTTGAGCGAGAGGATCCACTCGATTTGGTCGGCGTCCTTCGCGATCAGGGCCTCCGCCCTCTTCCGTTCCTTGAGGTCTTTCACGATACCCATCAATTCGTTTCCGAACGGCAGCGTCTTTGCGAGATCATTGATCGCCTTGAATTCGTCGGCATTTGCGTATTTCTGATGAACATAGTTCAAATCGCTCGTCCGTGCTTCGCCGAGATCGTGGAAGAGACACATCTTCATGACCTCGCCGACGTCGACCGTGCCGTCGAGCGTCGCAAGAACGTACCCGATGTACGTCACGCGATTCAGATGTTCAGCGACGGATTGCTTTCCGCTTCCCAGGAAATGGAAGCCGCTCCGCGGTGTTTTGGAGAGTATGCCGACCTCGTACAGAAAATCGGCGATCGGCTTCAGGTCTTGTTTCTTCATGAAATCATTATACCAGAGCCGAATGCATCCCCTTTATTCGTATGGTAACATATGTTACCATACGAATATGCCCAAAGAATACTACTCAACCATCGAAGCCGCCAATATCCTCCGCATAAGCAGGAAGACGGTTTTTCAGTGGGCGAGGGACGGCAAGATCGAGGCCTTGCGGGTGGGACGCAATTTTATAATCCCCCATGCCGCCATCATGGAAAAACTCGGCAAGGAGGTTGGTAAGGAGAAAAGGGCCGTCATTGAAAAGGCCATCGATAAAGCCATGAAGGACTACGGCAAAACATTCAAACTCCTCGGAAAGGAATGAGACCGAAACCGGTAACAACCGCCGAAGTCGAATACACGGCTTTTAAATTGGCTGAAAAGTTCATGACATGGAACGAACCGATACCGAACTTCGGATCAAGATTTCCACACATACTCGAGAGCTGTTTAGAAACACCATTCGTCCAGTTCAGTAGGAAAGATCTCTACCGGGGCCTTATCGGCAAAGCGAGCATCATGTTCTACCTCATGATCAAAAATCATCCATTTCAAAATGGAAATAAGAGAATTGCCGTCATGACCCTTCTCTATTTCCTCTACAAGAATAGTAAGTGGCTCAAAATCAATAATGTCGATTTGTACAACTTCGCCCGGGGAATCGCAAAAAGCAAACCGCAATCAAGAGAGAAGATAATTCTTCAAATACAAGCGCTTTTGAAGAAGAACATCATCAACTTTTCCACTCGCTAAAGGTGTCTGAGATGCTCTTCGACGATCTTCCGGACGGATGCGGCATCTTCCGCTTCCATGAGCTTTGCACGGAGTTCGTGCGCGCCGTCAAAGCCGGAAACGTACGCCTTGAAGTGTTTTTTCATGACTTCGAAATTCTTGATCCGGTTTTCCGTGTTGCTCTTGTACATATGCTCAAAAAGTTCCGCGTGGCGCGCCAAGCGCTCGAGTTTTTCTCCGATTGTCGGCGTTTTCCCCGAGAAGAACCACGGATTCCCGAAGACGCCGCGGCCCACCATAATGCCGTCGAGGCCTGTTTCTTTCGCCTTTTGTTTTGCCTCATCGAGCGAAGTGATGTCGCCGTTCCCGAGAAGAAGCGTCCGGGGCGCGATGCGATCTTTCATTTTCACCATCGAGCGTGCCAAGTCCCAGTGCGCCGGAACTTTCGACATCTCGCTGCGCGTCCGGAAGTGCATGGTCAAAGCCGCAATATTCTCTTCGAGGAGCGCCGGCACCCACGTTTCGATCTCGTTCTTCCGGTACCCGATGCGGGTTTTGACGGATATCGGCACGTCGCCTATGCCGCGCTTTGCGGCCCGGATGATCTCTTTCGCGAGCGCGGGGGTTTTTATGAGCGCAGCTCCCCCGCCGGATTTCTCGACGCCCTTGTCGGGGCACCCCATATTGATATCGAGGCCGTCGAAACCGAGGTCGCGGATCAATGCTCCGATCCGCTCGAATTGTTCCGGCTTGCCGCCGAAGAGCTGCGCGACGATCGGGTGCTCATCCTTTTCGTATTTGAGGTCGATCAAAAGCTTTTCCCGGCCTTCGGAGAGAAGGCCTTCGACCGAAACGAATTCCGTCCAGAAAACGTCCGGTTTTTTGATCTCCGCGAACATCCGCCGGAACGCGGCGTCCGTCACATTCGCCATGGGCGCCATGGCCACGATCGGTTTTTTGAGCTTTGCCCAAAACCCGAGGTTCGGTTCAGTGTCTCGCTTCATATATATGAAGACAGCGTACCATTTCTGATACGCTGAGTTCAAATACACAGCATTTTACTCCAGCAACTGGTGTAAAAATTTCTTTTTCCGCAAAGTACCGAGAACCACTAGATATTCTGGAGCATCAGAAGCAGCAAAAAACTTTAACCGGACAACAGCATAATTTTGTCGTCTCCCTTCTTCCGATACACGCCAACATTTATGCAATTATCACCACCAACTTTCCCAATCAATGGTATGATTTTTCCCAATGGGTCACAGCCCATTAAAAAACTAACGTTATTTTTTGTACCTATTATTACTGGCAATGCATAGTCTTCTTCAAAACAACCCAGTCCCCAAGTCGCAACTGCCGCACAATACGCAATTTTAATAACCATCCTTTCAAAGTGGGTACCTTTATGTGAGGTTGTAAAACTAATTTCTTTAATCCCATATTTACCAGCTACTGCTTTAGAATTTGGGCCGAAACCTATAAGCATAGCACCTGTCACCAAAGCCCCCTTCTCATTATTGGGGCCACCAAAGAAAGCGGGCAGTGGATATTCAAGGAAGGACGCTAAACCAAATGTTTCCTCTCTTTTTAGATTAAGGACTGTTTTTGTACCGTCTCTCAAAACAACTTCCAGTGGAAATATCTCCTTATCAAAATTTGTATGTCTTGAGGGATAATCTAAAGCGGCACGAGCTTCTACCCAATTTTCCTTTATGGGGTTCCTCTCCCATTGCGATGTAATTGAGCGACATTTTTCGCAACTTGCTTTATGTAGAATATGTTTACCACCAAGAGCATGCGGGATGATGTGCTCATCTGTCTCGCCGGGACCGCCGCAATATATACACCGACCTACAAAGATATCGGTCTCTGACATGAGACAAAACTTACTCAACAATCTGATGCCATTGGCTATAGAAATCTTGATTAGAATTTAAAGTATGACCTGAGGCAGCTGTCAAAGTTGCTGTGGTTCCTGTTGTCGTTAGTGCAGCGATTACATCAACTGAAGTATTCCTTTCCGGTGGATGTTGTAATTTTGCATCACAGTTTTTGCAGATTGCGGGGAGTGACTCCATAACCACAGTAAGGCTCATACTGGTAATTATCATTGCTCCACAGATTAGACATTTTGCGTTAGTCATGTAAAAAGCTGCTCATTAATACCCGCTACTCCTTTTCGTGGTTACCCAAAGACTCATCTAAGATCTCAATGTCAAGGTGCACATTTCCAACTTCCCTGAAAATACTTTGCCCATCTTCTTTCAAAAAAAGCTTGAAATCATACAAACCAGAGGATGAGACTCTAATTCCACCCCATGGAGAAATGGACCGAAGTCGTTTTATTCCAGAAGCGAAGGTTAGCTCATAGCTTGCTATTTTTCTAACTTTTTTATCTGGTTCCACCACTCTTATTTCAACACTAGCCCTCTCTTCCGTATCGGAAGTGGGTCGCTCCCACAGTGTTAATAAGTTAAATGATATCGGCACAGCTAACTGACCTTCTTTACCACTTTGTCCTTCTGCCCTTACGAGACCATTCTTCGGTACTCTAATTTGATCTATTACGTTGAAAATAGATAGGTTATTTGTTTGTCGATCAATGGAAACTCCGCTACAAATCATTGACCAAACATGATTTATTTTTCCCTGATTCATTTTAGACATAAGAATTTATAGATTTTTTATTTTCATGGTTCCATTGAACACCTCCCGTTGATTCTCCCCACAAGATCTCCGTATCCAAACATTGAAGGGATGTTTTCGGCGAAGTGATTTCCACAAACGAGGTTACTTTGTTTGTATCACTGGTATTAACCGAACTAGTCGTGTCTCTTACAAGCAGTTCCCTTCCAAATTGCAATTCCACCCCCAATGACCTTGCAAATCTCTGTAGTAAATTCAAGCCAATATCCATGTCAGCATTTTCAACCCTCGAAACCACTTTTTGTGTTGTCCCTGCTTTCTTAGCAAGTGCTTGTTGGGACCATCCCTTTAACTTTCTTGCTTCATTAACTGCAACAGCAAGTCGCACCAAAACATCCATTTCTTGGGATGCTTTCACAAAAGCTGGTTTTTTCTTTATTAAATTAATATTGTTCTTTTTTCCCTTATTCATATTTTTCATACTGATTTGGGTTTTTCTTAAAATCCTCGTAATATTTTTGTGCTATGTCGTTATTCTCTTTGATCTTTTTATCCACTCTCTGTTTTCCGGCCTTTTCATATAATTTTGGCTTATCATATACTCGGAGCAAAACCAACTTATCTCTGTGATAACAAAAATACAATACTCTTACTAAGGTGCTCCCATCTGGAATTCTCAGTTCCTGAAAATCGTATCCGATCACATCCGATGAAAACTCCCCACCTGGTATACCATTCTTCTCGGCTGTCAACTTAATGACACTATCCATCTTCGCCAATATTTTAATTCTCTTTTCATTTAATTTTTTCTTCGAGATATATTCAGATAGGTACACCTTTACGGGCACTGTACCCGACTTCTCTCGGTAGCAGACGATTTCCATTGTTTTCAAGACTTAACGTCATCTTCTACTGTAAGTATACCCTATAGGGTATAAAAGTCAAGGACCAGAACATTCGCCGAAAACGGATTAAAAACCTACAAAAACATGTGTTTTACCCCCTCACCGCCCCACTGCTTTCAGTCCACTTTATTCCGCGGGGTTTTGCCTTCGAGAAAATCAGTCATATTTCCAATGAATATTTCCTGCTTCGCGATTCTCGCTTCATCACTAATGAAAGCTATCGGCGGATAGACCACGCAGTTTTTGAATTTGGTCAGTTTTGCGAGTCCTTCTTTCGGCATTTCGTCGGGATGATCAAAAACGAACGTCATGTCGTTTTTCGAGAGCCGCGCGGCCAATGCATCCGTATCGATGACCGGCGGCGGGACCGTGCTTACCAAAATGCCTCCCGGTTGGATGAGCGGCAGGTTTTTATCGCTCAAGAGGCCGGTTGTTCCTTCCGCTTCCGCAACATTCACGGAAATATAAGCGCAGCTCCGGAGGAGATCGTCGAGTTCCCGATACTGGAACGGCGATTCTTTTTTCGCGCGGGACCAGTAGCTCACGTTCGCGCCGAAACCGGCCGCGAGCTCCGCGACGCGGCTTCCTATATGGCCGAGGCCGATAACGCCGAATTCGCTTCCCTTCAGTTCGCGTGCCCTCATCCCCTCGAAACTATAGTTGCCGGACTCGGCACGCTGCAAACCTTCTTTGACGCCCCGCATCTCGTGGAGCAACGCCGCGATCACGAACTCCGCGACCGACTCGGTGCTGTATCCGCCGAGATTGCAGACAGAGATGTTCCGCTTGGCCGCCGCGGCGAGATCGATGGTGCCGTATGCCGTCGCGAGGATGCCGATGTATTTCAAATTCGGCGCGGCGGCGATGATGTCTTCGCCGATCGATACCTGAAAACCGAGGAGGAGACAATCGCAATCTTTCAACTCGTCTTTCAATTTCGGGTCATCAACGGCGAGGGATACTCTCTTTTCCACCAAAGCGTCGATCTCGTTCCAGTACTTGGGATCGAGATTGGTATCCGCAATTTTTATCAAAACTGCTTTTTTGAATTTCATACGGTCATTGTAACAAACCGCCTGCCGGCCCGCCACCGCTTTCAATTCCCCTCAATGCTTGGGCTAATGATTATTTACCTAAATACATTTGCACTCCTTCCAGGATGCCGGATGTGAAATACTCTGACGGATCGATCACCGCTAAGTCCAGCCATTCATACCCAGTATGCTCTTCGCTCACTCTTACCTCCCCGCCTGTATACGATGCTTCGAAGAAAAGATAGAGAACATGGATATCCTTCCCCGAACCCGTGAGTGCCGCGGGAATACGATGCCGCCCGACGGCCACCGGTTTTTCTTGAAGCCGGAATTCGACGGCGCCGATCTCCTCGGCCACTTCCCTTCTGATTATTTCTGGGAAACTTGTTTCGAGCTCGTCCGTATCGATCCTGCCGCCTGGCAAATCGTAGAAACCGGCATAGCTGCCGTCATCGACGGCTTTCAGCGCCAAAATCTTGCCGTCGTTCCTCTTCAGAAAGAGCTTCAGTGAAATTTGGTAGAGATCTTTTTCCTTTCCCATACGAAGCGGAAGGTGGAGGATTCGAACCTCCGAGAGGATTGCTCCTCTACCGCATTTCAAGTGCGGCGCGTTAGACCACTCTGCCAACCTTCCCAGTGCTGGTATCATAAACCAGCACGAAGTTTCCTGGCAAGGAATCAGTACGGCCGGTGAAGTCTACCGAAGGCTCCGAAGCCGAAGAAGCTTCCCGCAATGCCCGCAACACTCAAGATGGCGAAGACGAGGAGTACGATCACTGCAACCACGACGAGGATCTTTCCGGCATGATCGAACACCCTGAAGAATCCGTCGTACTCGGCTTGATGGTTGAACTGCGGGCTCTTTGCCGCAAGGTCATGGCCTTTCACGCCGAGGTATACCATGAAAACGATAAAGAAGGCGATGTTCACGAGCGGGACGAAGGCGAGGATGTACCACCAGAGCATCTTGTATTTTTTAATGCCGACCAAAAAGGGCAATGCGAAGAGGAACGCTCCCCACGACCACCCCGACGACGCGACGATATGTTTGTTGTTTTCTTCCATAGAGTTGATTATACCAAATAAAGAGGAATAATTGAGTTATGCTAAAAATATATCTCGCACGGCACGGGCAGGATAAAGACAATGCCGCGGGCATCTTGAACGGCCGGAGAGACGAACCTTTGACCGAACTCGGCAGGGAGCAAGCCCGGACGCTTGCGGCGGAAATCAAAAGTGCCAATCTTTCATTCGATGCGGTCTACGCCTCTCCGCTCAAGCGCGCGGGGGAAACGGCCCGGACGGTGACCGACATGCTCGGCATCGCGCCACCCATCGTTATGCCGAATCTCATCGAACGGGATTTCGGCGTCATGACGGGGAAACTCGTGAAAGATATCACCGCGCTCTGCGCGCCGGATATCATCCAAACCGACATCATCACCTATTTTCTCTCACCTGAAGGCGCGGAAACGTTCCCCGACCTCATTGAGCGCGGAAAGAAAGTAATCGAAGAAATACAACGCCGACACCGGGATGGGAATATTCTCCTCGTCGGCCACGGCGACATGGGGAAAATGATCTACGCCGCTTATTACCACTTGAATTGGCAATCGGTCCTCACTGCGTTCCATTTCGGGAACTCCGATCTACTCCTCCTCTCGGAAGATTCGCCATCCGACGCCGTGCACGTTTTCAAATTCAAGCAATTCAATCACTAGACGTGATTTGTATTGGTGGACCTAGGGAGAGTCGAACTCCCGCCTCATGCATGCCATGCAGGCGTTCTACCGCTGAACTATAGGCCCCTCTAGTGCACCCTGTAGGGATCGAACCTACGGTCTTTACAATGTCAATGTAACGCTTTACCACTAAGCTAAGGGTGCTCCTTGATAACACTCTCACAAAATTCTCTACTAATATTAATTAATTTTCTCTTAATTGCAACATTACCATACCTTATCACGCATACGCCCCTATAATTTTCATAAGAAGGTGATCCTTTCGTTCTTTTATCAAAAGATATATATTTGAAGTTTTCAACGGGCAATTTTAACTCTCTAGACCAGAACTTTTTCAACCCCTCAGAATCTTGGTCAGCTCTCAAATGAAGTTCGCATCTGATTCGCCTTATATCGACGTTGTAATTCTTCCTCAAAATACTAAGGAACGTTTTTAGTATCAGTGGATCGGTGTTACCCATGCCCGTCTCCTCCGGTTGTTTTAATCCTTCGCCGAGATAGAGCATGGCCAAGGCAAGATCAAGCACGTGCGAGTTATTGGTATCGATGTTTCCGAGTGTGTCTCTTGCTTCTTGTAGCGCTTTCTCCAGCCTCAATTTTTTCTGAGACCGATGCCACTCTACCGCCCTGGATCTAGCTACCATCAACCCGCGCAAACGCTGATTTTCCAACTTCCTTTTTTGACTCTCAGTAAGTTTTACGCTCTTGAACCATCCACTTAGAGTGGAACGATTAATTTTAAGTTTCTTCTCTATCACAACAATTGAGAGGCCACGCTTCCTCATTTCTATGGCCCTCCTTTTTTTTGTGGACCACTCAAGCATTACTAAATAATTATATCACCTTGTAGTTCACATCTCAATAAAAAAATTTCCCTCTTTTTAGATAGGGTTGTGATGGGGCAGGGGTTTATTCCTTCTTTTCGTTCAATTTCCTAACAGCTATATTAATGTCATCTTCGGGATAGCGCAAGGAGGCCTCGATGAAATCCTCGATGTTGTATTGGTCGTTTCCGATCGGGAGCGTCCCGCCGAGTTTCATAATGTAGGTGCTTTTGAAGCTTCCGTCTTTTCTCTTCGTCGTCACGGTGTATGCATCGGGGTTCTCGGTCATCTCGAAATCGAAACCTTCCGCCTTGAGGCGCGCGACGGTTTTTTTCACTTCTTCCGCGACTTCGTCGGAGATTTTGAGCCCTTCGCGCTCCGGCATTTCCCGCTTGATGGCCATAGCTAGATAGTAAACTGCCTAAAACGTGGAAGAAATAGAACCAGCAACAACTAACTAGGGTTTATCTGCTTGTGCTATAATGAATTTATGCACGTTCACTCAAGAGAAAAAATAGAAAAACTAAAAGAGTTGAGGGCAAACGGCTACAGCATATCCCAGCTCATGAGCGAGCTTTCCATGCCCAAGACCACAGTGTGGCACCACATCCAGAAAATCAGCTTATCTCAACAAGCCATCGCATTGATCAAATCCAGACAAAGCAGCAGTAAGATAAGAAGTGAAAATAATTGGAAAAGGGCGCGAGATCAAGCAAAAAAATTACTAAAAAACAAACATAGGTATGCGTGTTCCTTGGCAGCTATGCTCTATTGGGCGGAAGGTAATAGAAAGGGATTCGTTTTTACCAATACTGATGGCAGAATGGTTAAGCTTTTCTTAACAATCCTCAGGGAAGATTTTGAAATCAAGGAAGAGGATATAAAATTAACAATAAGGATTTTTGATAATTTAAATAAACGCGAATGTGTAGCATACTGGTCGCGGGTAACTGGGTTGCCTAAGAAAAAATTCATGATATATTTGAATGACGGCGCAACAAAAGGGAAGGCGCGATATGGTATCTGTCGGCTAGCGGTAAGAAAAAGTGGTAATCTTTTTAAATTGACAAGCTCTTTAATCGATAGTATCTATGGAGAAGTGGTGAATATATGAATCCGATGCCCCCGTAGCTCAACGGATAGTAGCGGCCCCGTCCTAAGGGGATGATGATGGTTCAATTCCGTCCGGGGGCACACTTCGATCCTCGCCGAGGAAAGAAGAGAGGTAGATGGAGGGTTCGCATAGTGGTCTAGTGCGGCGCACTCGAAATGCGCTTGGGGAGCAATCCCCTCACAGGTTCAAATCCTGTACCCTCCGCAAATACAATCTTTACTGGTACGTCGTCTTGATCCACAAAAGCAGATCGCGCGCATCTTTTGCATAGTCGTCCGACCCGAGGATGATCAGGACATACGGCCGCTCTTCGGTCGGAACGGTCGAGGTTACGGTTGATGTTGTTGGGGCGGACGACGTCGCATCGAGAACCGGGAATGCACCGTTGAATATCGAAACGATGGTCCCGCTCGCCGCGCCGTTCTGTCCGACCTTTCCGCCGACGAAATCCGGATCGTTCTCGAAAACGTTGAAATTTTGGAGATGCGAAAAAACGCTCGGCCCGTACGCATTGGGATCGTTGTTATCCGTCGTCATCTTCAGAATGAAACTCCGGTTGTTGTATAAATACCGCGTAAAGAGGTAGAGGTCGTGCGCCGTCGAAACATCGCCCCAGTCGCTCCCCGAGACGTCCACAAAGTGCGTTTCGGTCATCCCGATCGACTGGGCGGTTTTATTCATCAAGCTCACAAAATATTTCGGTCCCAGGAAATACGAGATGGCAACCGCCGCTTCATTCGACGATTCTTTGAGGAGCGGCTGCAAAAGGTCATACAAGGAAAGTGTTTCGCCGGCTTTCAGCCGTGGAATGGACGTCGGAACGATCATTTGAGGCGTTATGGCGATGGTCCGCTCGATATTCACGTATTCCACCGCAACGAGCGCCGTCATGAGTTTCGTCAAGGATGCAATGGGAAGCACTTCGTCCGGATTCTTTTCCGTCATCACGAAATTGCTCGAGAGATCCGCCGCAAGGTAACTCCGCGCATCGATCGGCGGCCCCTGCACCGCCTCCTGAAAATTGTCGCTCTTAAAATCGTCGCTCACGACCAAAACCGGCGTCCCGACGGAAACCGAATCGTACAGCGCTTTTGCATCGGAAGTCGACAGGCGGATGCATCCGCCGGAATACGTGGACCCGACCGGCGTACCGTCCGGATAGTACGGCCAGCCATGGATCAGGAAGTTCCCCTGAAAATCGAGCGCCCACGGACTATAGACATGGGCGATGCTCGAGTAGTCGCTCGGGATCTTTGATTCGACTTTATAAAGACCGGTCGGCGTTTCCCACCACGATCCCGGCTTCCCCTTCGAGAGGACGGCCACGTCCTCGGCGACGGTGCCGTCTTTATAATATTCCAGCCGCATCGTCGAGAGGTTGACGTAAATGAAGGTTGCTTTCTCGCCGACGAACGTTCCCAGGACCTGCTCATAAAAATTTGCGTTCGAAAGAGCCGGCCAAGCGCCGTACTGAAACACAATGCCGCCGGGCGTTCCCGCCGGAAGATTAATCTCATAGTTGTAGACGATCTCGCGATAGAACACGAAGGCGCCGACCAAGATTCCCGCGACGATCACGAGCGAGACGATGGCAGCCCACAAAGGAACGCGATAGCGAAATACCCCCATAGGGATTATTATAGAGGAGTATGTGGAATCTCATCAAAAGTTACGGGATCTATTTCCTGACCGGGGGCCTCTTTACCGCACTCATCGTCGCACTCGAAGAAAACGGCGAACGGCTCATGTCCGGCTTTGCAACGTTGGTGCCGGTCTTCACTCTCGTCGCCTATTTTTTCATCGGCGAATCAAAGGGTGGCGCGGCCGTAGGGCAGCACGCATGGTTCGTTCTCGTGGGAACGATCGTTTCGTGGGTCCCCTACATGATCGTGGTTGCAACGCTCGCACCGAAGATCGGATCAAAAGCCGCGATCGGCGTCGGTCTTCTTACTTTCTTCATTTGTGCATTCGCGTATCTCGAGATCGTCCATCACTATCATTTCTTCGGCGAGCCATAACAATTTCTCAATAATCACATTTCACGAAAAAATAAGTTATCCACAGATTTTCTCCACAAAAAATTCTATAATTAAAGAAGAAGAGGAATTTACTGCGATTGAGGAGTCGACAGTCCAACGGTAAATTTCGTAAAACGAAAAATAAAAACCAATGGCAGCAAAGAAAAAGGCCAAGAAAGCAACGAAGAAGAAAGCTTCGAAAAAGGCCAAGAAGAGCAGCAAGAAGAGAAGATAGATTGCTCTTATAATCACCCCTCATGAGCGAGGGGTGATTATTTTTATGCCTGCTATAATAAGTGAAACCCCATGAGTGACCTTAAAACCGTACGCATCATCAAAAAAACCATGCCGGCAGTCGTTTCGATCGTCCTTTCGAAGGACATCGACGATTTGAAGGCAGAGCTTCAAAAAGAAGGAAAGCGAGGAAAAGCCATAAAAATTCCGGAAGACAAAATATCACCGGAAGGAACAGTTGAGATCGGCGGCGGGTCGGGGTTCTTCGTCGATAAGAGCGGCATCGTCCTCACGAACAAGCACGTCATCGCCGAATCGAACGTGCGCTATAAGATCACAACCGACGACGAACGGACGTTCGACGCGGAACTCTTGGCGCGCGACCCGATCAACGACATTGCCATATTGAAAACAAAGGGCAGCGAAGGAAAAACGTTCTCCTTTTTGAAACTCGGCGATTCTTCGAGCCTCGATTTGGGCCAAATGGTCCTCGCCATCGGGAACGCGCTCGGCATTTTTAAAAATACGGTTTCCATGGGGATCATTTCCGGCCTCTCGCGTTCCGTAAAAGCAAAACCCGATCCGGAAAAACCGATTCAAGAGCTCCGGGGACTCATTCAAACCGACGCCGCCATCAATCCCGGAAATTCCGGAGGTCCTTTGGTCGACATGTCGGGGCGCGTCATCGGCATCAACGCCGCCGTCGTCGCCGGAGCGCAAAATATCAACTTTGCAATTCCCGTGAATGCGGCGAAACGCGATATCCATGACCTCAAAAAATTCGGAAGGATCCGCCGGCCGCTCCTCGGCATCCGGTACGTAACTTTGGACAACGCACTCTCCCGATCGATGCACACCGCCCTCAGCCGCGGCGCGTACGTAACGAAAGAACATCCGCTGGACGACGCCGTCATCGCCGGAAGCCCTGCTGCAAAAGCGGGCATTAAAGAAAAAGACATCATCACGGAATGGAACGGCAAGCCGATCATAGACGGATCGATCCAAGAACTCTTGGAAAATTCGAATGTCGGCGACGAGATCAAATTGAAAGTGGTGAGGAACGGCAAGACGTTCGAGACAAGCGTCGTTCTCGCCGAGCGGAAATAAAGGGGCTAGTACGTATATTCGCTCACTAAGAGCCCGTTTTGATCGAGCAGGAGAACTCGGTCGTGTTTCGAATCGAACGACCACATGCCGGGGATCCAAGCGATCCATTGATTCGTCAAAAATCCGGCGGTATCGACGTTCATGTTATAGCACGATGCATAATTGAACCGGTTGAGGAATTGGACGCAGGCCGGTTCGTTGGAAAAAGAATTGAGCGATGAGGCACTCGGCGACTTGCACGATCCCAACGAAAGGATGTAGCTTTGGCAATTGCCCGATAAGGTCGAAATGTCCGACCGATTGTACATGGGGATGTAACTGCACTGAAGCTGCGGCGAAAACGTGTACGTGTTGTTGAGGTATCCCATGCACTTGTTGATGCGCAGGTTCTTCGCGATGGGACTTGCCGTATTGTAAACATCCAAACGCCCCCCGCTCGGGAGTACGATATCCGTCGATGGACTCAAGCCCGACGGATTGTAATCATTGACCGCCTGCGGAATTTGCATCGAACCTTCGTTCGACTTGATGGTCCAGCCGCTCACGTCGATCGGCGACGCTGAACCGTATGCCGAAAGCGAAAGGTGGCTGTTATACCAAACGTACGTATAGAGTGATGTTATCCTTACGTTGCCGTAGAAGGGGGAAAGGTCCGCTGCCGTGAATCCCGGCGGAGGCGTGACCGTCGGCTTCGCGGGCGCATTCGTTACAGGGTGCGATGGCGAGGACGACCCTCCGCTCGTTGCGCCTCCATTCTTTACCGTGCTCGTTCCGACGGACACCGATGGCGTTCCGTTGTTTGCGGCCGACGGCGCTTGATAGTTCAGCTTTAAGAGCGAACCGATGTTTTCGAACTTCATCGACCCCTTGAGCTGGGTCACCACATTCACGACGGCGACCGCGATCACGATGAGAACGATGGCAAGAAAGATGTATTTTCCCATAGGTTAGACGACGAGATTGATGATCCTCCCTTTCACATATACCACTTTTTTAATCTTTGCGCTTCCGAGAGCGGCGGAAACGGTTTCGAGCTCCATTGCGGCTCCTTTCACTGCTTCTTCTTCCGCATCGGGAGGGACCATAACGCTCCCTCGCCGCTTGCCGTTCACCTGAACGACGACTTCCACCGCTTCTTCTTTCAAAAGTTCGGGATCATATGCCGGCCATGACTCGAAATGCACCGATTTCTTGTTCTTCAAGAGATGCCACAATTCGTCCGCGAGGTGCGGCGCGAACGGCGCAAGAATTTTCAAAAAATCGCTCCAGACGCCGGCCGGAACGGCTGCTTCGTCGCTTGCAGCATTTATAAAGACCATCATGGAGCTTATGGCCGTATGGAACGCCATCTTTTCGATATCGCTGCCGACCTTCTTGACCGTCGCGGCGAGAAGACGCTCGAGCTTTTCATTCCTCGCTTTTCCGATCTCTTTTTCATGCGCAATATCCCACGTGCGCCACAAGAACCGCTTCACCCCTTCGATCCCCTTCGCATCCCAGGCGATCGCCCGATCGAAAGGCCCCATGAACATTTCATAGACCCGCGCAACATCGGCGCCGTACGCCTCGACGATGGTATCGGGATTCACGACGTTGCCGCGCGACTTCGACATCTTGACGCCCCCTTCCCCAAGGATCATTCCTTGCGCCGTCCGCTTTCGGTATGGTTCGCTCGTCGGGACAAGCCCTTGATCGTGGAGGAAAATATTCCAAAAGCGTGAATAGAGCAAATGGAGCGTTACGTGTTCCATGCCGCCGTTGTACCAGTCGATCGGCATCCAGTATTTCAGCTTCTTCATCGAAGCAAATTCTTTCGCATTCTTCGGATCGGCATATCGCAAGAAATACCAGCTCGATCCGGCCCAATTCGGCATCGTATCCGTTTCGCGTTTCGCCTTTCCTTTGCACTTCGGACATCGGACGTTCACGAAGCTCGTGACGGATGCCAAGGGTGATTCGCCGTCATCGCGCGGTTTGTAATTTTTGACGGGCGGCAGGACGACCGGCAGGTCTTTATCGGGAACCGGCACGTAGCCGCACGCTTCGCAGTGAATGATCGGGATCGGCTCGCCCCAGTATCTTTGCCGCGAGAAGACCCAGTCGCGGAGATGATAGTTCACCGTCTTTTTTCCGCCGACGAATCTTGTGATCTCCGCTTTTGCCTCTTCCGAATCCATCCCGTCGAACTTCCCCGAGTTCACGAGACTCCCCTTTCCCTCCCAAAGCTCGCCTGGCATTCCTCCCGAAACGACACGGACGACCGGCAGATCGAACTTCTTTGCAAACGCGAAATCGCGCACGTCGTGCGCGGGGACCGCCATGATCGCACCCGTACCGTACTCGGCAAGGACGTAGTCGGCGATCCATACCGGAATTTCCTTTCCATTCGCCGGATTCACCGCCTTGACGCCCTTGAGCTCGACGCCCGTTTTTTCTTTGTTCTCCGCGGTCCGCTCTTCTTCCGTTTCTTTCCGTGCCGTTTTCACATACGCCTCGACCTCCTTGAAATTTGAGATCTTATCCTTCAACTTCTCCACCAATTCGTGTTCCGGCGCGAGAACCATATAGGTCGCGCCAAATAAGGTGTCGGGCCTGGTTGTAAATACCTTCATCCGGAGTTCGGAGTTCGAAATTCGAAATTCCAGTTCCGCCCCCTCGGATCGTCCGATCCAATTCATCTGCTGCGCCTTGATCTCATCCAAATAATCGACGTGTTCCAAACCTTTCAGGAGTTTGTCGGCATACGCGGTGATCTTGAGCATCCACTGCGCCTTTTTCCGCTTCTCGACTTCCGCACCGCACCGCTCGCAATGCCCTGCGATCACTTCTTCGTTCGCGAGGCCGATCTTGTCATTTGGGCACCAATTGATATCGATTTCCGCTTTGTACGCCAAACCTTTTTTGAAAAATTGAAGGAAAAGCCACTGCGTCCATTTGTAATACTTCGGATCGGTGGTGTTCACCTCGCGGCTCCAATCGAACGAAAACCCCAAGCTCTTGAGCTGCTTCCGGAAGGTCTCGGTGTTCTTCTTCGTCGCGACGCGCGGATCGACGCCGGTCTTGATGGCGTAATTCTCGGTGGGAAGCCCGAACGCATCCCAACCTACGGGATAGAGAACGTTATATCCTTCCATCCGCCGCTTCCGGGATACGATGTCCATCGCCGTGAAACTCCGGACATGGCCGATGTGGAGCCCCTGGCCCGATGGGTATGGAAATTCAATAAGCGAATACCATTTTTTCTTTTTGGAAAAATCGACGGCCCTCCCGATACCCTGTCGTTCCCATTCTTTCTGCCATTTCTTCTCGATCTTCTTGAAGTCGTACTTCGCCATTATCCAACTATTCTAACCAAAAAGGGCCTCTTTTCAAAGCCTTACTCTCAATGCCCCAATAATAAAAAAGGAAGGGGGATTGTTTTCGAGGAAGCTCTCGGAGCTCCGGTTCGCTCGGTCCGCCGCAGGGGGGAACCGGAGCGAGAGCGCAGGGCGGCACTTGCCGCCGGAGCAAGTGAACGCCCGGTTCCGAGAAGACAATCTCCCTTCCGACTAAAACGTGAGGTCTTCCGGCGCACTTACCTTCTTCCACCACGAGGCTTTTACGATCTTCACGTTCTTCCCATCCCGCACCATTTGTGCCATCGTTTGCGGCAAACCGAATTCTTTCGAGCCCGGGTCCGCCGGGCGCAAGGGATAATCGAAATAGCTCATGTCGAGGACGTACGCGGCGGCGTTTTCAAGCATGCCTTTCCGCGCTTCCGCTTGTTCGTCGATATCAAGCACGTTCCCCGATGCATCTGTTTTGATCTCCGCCCGATGCTCGCCCGGCGAGAAACGTTCGAGTTCGGCCGCGAGGATCGAAAGCGGATATCGGACGAGCTCTTCAAGATCTTCTTTCGCGTACAAATCATCGCCCATCAAGACGAGAAATCGATCTTTTAAAACCGGCCGGCAAAGTCCGAGCGCGTGGCCCGTACCCTTAAGTTCTTTTTGTTCGATGTACGTTATTTTTTTGCCGGCATATGTTCCGTCAAAGGCCGCCTTGATCTGGTCGCCGAGATATCCGATCACCATAACGACCTCCTCGACGGCATCCGGGAGATTGTTCAACTTATATTCCAAAAGCGTCTTGTCGCCGATCTTCAAGAGCGGCTTCGGCGTCCCTTTCGTGAGCTCCTTCATTCTTGTGCCGAGACCGGCCGCCAGTATGACTGCTTGCATGATAATTATTGTATACGAAAAATCCTCGCCGCGTTTGCAATCGTCGCTTCCGCCATCTCGCCGGCGGAAATCCCCTTTATTTCCGCAAGTTTTTTCACTGTTTCAATGACATACGCGGGCTCGTTCCGACGCCCGCGGTATGGGACGGGCGCAACGTACGGCGCGTCGGTTTCCGAGAGTATCCGGTCAAGGGGGAGATATTTCACGAGCGCCGCATAGTCCGGCATACCGGCCTTCGGCGGATAGGTAACGGTGCCGCCGAACGTGAAACTAAAGCCCATCTCGAGGAGCTTCTTCGCATCGTCTTCGGTGCCGGTGAAAAAATGAATGATACCCGGAATGGTATTTAGTATTTGGTAGTTAGTATTTAGGATATCGATCAAATCTTTGAAGGCATCTCTGCAGTGGACCATGAGGGGTTTGCCGACATCGTGCGCCAATTTTATCTGCCCGAGAAATGCCTCTTTCTGCCGGTGTTTCATTTCAGCTTCATCTCCCTCGATGTGATAATAGTCGAGACCGCATTCGCCGATCGCGACCGTCTTCTGGTCGAGCGCCAGTTCTTTGTAATATTCGTAATCGAATTCCTCGCCGCGGCTCGTGAATGCTTTCGCCGCATCTCCCCCGCCCAGCTCATTCTCGTCGTGATGCGATTTTGCGGTATGGACGGGGTGGAGGCCGATCGCAGCATAGACCGG
>JAKAGX010000035.1 GCA_021825465.1 bacterium
GATATTCTTGAAACTTCTTCAGTCCCTCAACATCGACCCAAGCTCGCAATCCGCATACGTTTCTTGCCCGAACTCCGACGGCGCGTACGGCGGAGCCATGGGGCCGGCTCAATTCATACCATCGACGTGGAATTTGTACGCATCCCAAATTTCGCAGATCACGGGCGACAACCCCGCAAACCCTTGGAACAATTCCGATGCGTTCGTTGCAACGGGGCTCCTTATGAAGGACCTTCTCTCGTCCGCAAGCTGTGTAAGTTATGCCAAGGCAAATCAAAGCGTCGCTCCCTACCAAACGCTTCTCGAACGGTGTGCGGCAGCCAAGTATTACGCGGGCGGCAACTGGTATACGTACCGCTTCTGGTACGGCCAGCCGGTCGTCGATCAGGCAAACAACTATCAGAACGACATCGACGTCTTGAACAGCCAAGGGAGCTAGCTGACGAGTGTTCTTTCCTACCGGCACCGGGCGTTCGCTTGCTCCAGCGGCAAGCACCGCCCTGCGCTCTCGGCGAAAAATCCGCCTCCTCGGCGGAACCAATCTTTTTCGCCTCCGAGAGCTGCCGCACGAAAAAAACACTCGTCAGCTACATTATTACTTTATTAATAAAAAGAAGTGATTTCTGCATTTTAAACAAACCGTTTCGGAAACCGAGCGGGCACGGTTCGAGCGGAGCGAGAGAGCGAGGTTGAGAACGAGCGCGGTTTTCTCGCAGGGAAGACCGACGCGTGTTTGCGAGAAATGCAGAAATCACTTCGCGAAGGCTTTCACGATGGGATCGAAATCCCCTTCCATGATCTTTTCGATATTGTGGAATTTCTTGCCGATCCGGTGGTCGGTGATCCGGTCTTCGGGGAAATTATAGGTCCGTATTTTTTCCGATCGGTCGCCTGAACCGATCTGAGCGCGACGCAATTCATCGATCGATCCGGTCGCTTTCAATTGCTCAATTTCATAAAGTTTTGCCCGCAAGATTTCCATTGCCTTCTCGCGGTTCGCATGCTGGAATCGCTCCGAGCGGCACGAGACAACGATGCCCGTCGGCTTGTGAAGGATGCGGACAGCCGTTTCCACTTTGTTCACATTCTGGCCGCCGGGGCCGCCCGCCCGGGAAAAAGTGACCTCCAGATCGCTTTCTTTTATTTCAACCGCTTTTGCTTCAACGATCGGCAAAACCGCAACAGACGCCGTTGATGTGTGAATTCTCCCCTGCCGTTCAGTGACCGGAACCCGCTGTACGCGGTGAACACCCGATTCCTGCCGTAAGGCATCGTATACACCCTGACCGCCCATTTCCGCGATTAAAGTCTTATATCCTCTCGCTCCCGATTCGGAAGCATCGAGAATGGAAAACGTCCATCCCTTCTTTGCCGCATATTTTTGGTACATGCGCGCCAAATCACCCGCGAAAAGCGATGCTTCGTCGCCGCCCGTACCCGCACGGACCTCCAGGATGATTTTTTTAATGTCTTGGGATTCCATAAGCTACTATTCTACCGAATTAATTTCCAGTTTACAATTTTCAGTTTTCATTGAATGTCCAATGTGGAAATTTTCAAACCTTTGAGAATTGATTGTAAATTGCAAAATTGAAAATTCACAACTACCCTATTTTCTCGTACAGAAAAACCCGATGCCAGCCAATATCCGTCGAATCAATGAGGCGGAAGGCGTGATCGTCCTCCGGGATCCTGAACGACGGTGATATGATCTTGGAACCTTGTTTCATTTTTAAAAACTCGGTCGAAGCCAGTTTTTTCATTGTTTCCGGGGAAGTATAGACATAAAAGACGTTTGCCTCCTCGAAAACGTCGCCGGGAATGCCAAAAATGCTTTTCCGTTCGATTCGCACTTTGTTCCCCGCGCGGACGAAACGCATCCACAACCTTGACTTCGCATACGGCCACCACGAGATCTCGTAGCCGATCCCAGCGCGGACGCCGAAACGGCGTACCGCCTCAAAAAGCACTCTGCCGTCCCCCGACCCAAAATCGAAAACGACATCCTGTGAGCCGAGTTTCCCCCACTCCAATATGCGGCGCATTGCTTTCCGTTCGATGGGAACGTACGGCGCACCGGCGCGCTGTGAATAAATGAGCGACGCAAGGAGGAAAACAAGTGCCGCGATGAGGATCGCATTGAGAGCGATGAGGATCGCCATTATTGTTTGTAGAACAATTTCATCCGTGCCCCGATGACCGCCTTCATTCCTTCGATCGCCGCCGGCATGATCTTATACGGAGCAACTTCATCCGGCTTTTCTTCCAATCCGCGTTCGACGCCTTTTCGCCATGCGACCCTGATTTCGGTCGAAATGTGGACGATGGTGATGCCTGCGTCGATCGCCGCCGTGAAATCCTCATCGACGGTGCCGCTCCCCCCGTGGA
This sequence comes from bacterium, assembly GCA_021825465.1. Classification (GTDB taxonomy): domain Bacteria; phylum Patescibacteriota; class Minisyncoccia; order UBA6257; family GWB1-50-10; genus JAKAHT01. The sequence goes on from JAKAGX010000035.1 coordinate 2,389, forward strand.
GCACCAGGGGAACCTTTGTCGCATCTTTGATCGCTTTGATGCGCTGGATGTCGAGCCGAGGATCGTGGCCGCCGCGAAACATTCCATGGACGTTCCCGACGGCAGGTGCGAGCATATCGACGCGCGTCTCGGAAACAAAACGGGCGGCGTCTTCCGGTTTTGTAAGAGCGTCGGGCGAAAGCGCCGCGCCTTCCGGGATCTTGTCCCACATTTCTGAATCCGACCCGATATACCCCATCTCACCCTCCACGACGAGCGCAGGATTGATGTTTTTGAGCGTCTTCACGACTTCACTGGTCTGCTTGATGTCTTCGTCAAGCGGCAACTTTCCGCCGTCGAAAAGCACTTCGTCGAAACCGGCAGATGCCGCTTCTTTCGCAAGCGCTGGATCGTGCGTATGGTCGGCATTCAAGAAGAGCCAAAACCCGCCGTCGTTTTCCTTATCCCCGTACTCTTCGTTGTAGCTTGCAAGGAGATCACGGACCTGTTTGACGCCCAAGTACTTCCGTTCCCCCTCCGAAACGCCGATCAAGACCGGCAAATTCAATTCCCGCGCGGTCTCGGCAACCGCCTTGAACTGCTCGTATCCCGCAATGTTGAAATGCGGTACCGCAACTCTCTTTTTTCCCGCCCATTGGAGGGTATTCAGTAAAGTACGCATAGAAATATTATATACCTAAATTTGAAATTCGAAATTTTTAATTTTTAATCAATTACTTAATTTAAAATTGACTGAAAATTTCAAATTAAAAATTGAAAATTAAATTTCAAAGTATCCCTGCAAAAGGTAATCTTTTGAGAATTTTTCCATCTCCTCGAACGAAAAGTACGAAGCAAAGATCTGGTTCCACAGCGCTTCTTGGTGATGGTACATGAATTTGATCGATTCCTTCTCTTCGACCAAACTCATCACGGTGTCGACAAGATTGAAGCTCACGAGCGTATCTTCGCCGAGCTCATCCTTGAAGAAGTCGCCGACCCAGTCGAGATCCGCCCAAAAGCTCAGGTCCACGCCTTCATGATTTAAAACCTCCCCCAATTTCATGATGTCATGCCCCGCTTTCGCCCAATGGATCGCCTCTGGATTCAAATGCGGCACGAAGAGCCGCCATTCATTCTCGTCGTCTTTTGTGAGATACCGCTGGACGACGAGCCAGAGTGTTTTTTCTCCTTCCGGCATATGCCGGTCGAGAACGTCGCCCCGGAGGAGTGAAATGAGATTCGCCGCGAAGGTTTCCTGGAGATCCGCCGATCGCCTGATCATGTCGGAGTAGAAGGGAATTTCATTCAGATAGTGAAAAGTTAAAGCCATCATCCGCAAAAGTTCGCCCGAAATGCCGAGTGAAAGCGGAATGACGAAGACGACCCCCATTTCCTTCAAATGGCTCAAGTTGTGCCATTTCTTGTTGACGAACTCTTGAGCTGCCGGTCCCCATTTTTCCGGGAGCGGCCGAATGACGATCTCCCGCTCCTCGAAGTCGGAGGGCACTAACGTTTCGTACTGCTTGAAAAAGGTTCCGTTCAACCACTCGCTCCCCTCGATGAAGCGGAGGGCGCTCATGACCTCGAAAAGGTCCTCGTGCTCGAGCATTGCGTCGACCGAATCGTATTTCAGAAACTCGAGTACCTTCTTCGGCGGTTCTTTCTTTAAAAACTCGATCGCCTTTTCCTTCTTCAAAAAAAATCCGCGCTCTACCCCCTTCACTTTTTTGATCGCTTCCACAATGCCTTCATAGTCGCTCATTTTTGTGAGTGACGGATTGCCAAGCGCAATGGATACGGCGTGATTGTCCGCCTCTATCTTGGATATCAAGGCATCGTAGATCTCCTTCGCACCGGCATTTCGGTCCACATCGAGGCGTGATAACCGATCGGACATTTTCTTTTCGTTCTCCGCCATGATCGCATCCATGACGCCTTCCTTTCTTGTGATCTCGGAGAAATGACGCTCGATCTTCTCGATATAATCCTTGTCGGTCCTCAATATTTTCGCTATTTTGTCAGCTGAGTTCATGAAAACTTATAATTTCTCAACCTTTATTTTCAAATTTTCCCATCGTGCTTTTTTCAATTCCTTGGCGGTTAAAATGCCTTCCGTTGCTCCGACGTGCTCTACGACGGACGTTGCGTTGGCCGAAGCAATGCGGACCGCCTCCGCGATCTGCCGTTCTGTCGCACGATGCAAATTCGAAAGCGTAACGCCGTTCCCGAAAAGCCCCGCCACGAATCCGGATCCCCAAGCATCACCGGCACCCGTCCGATCGACGAGCTTCTTTTCTTTGAACGTTCCGGCGCGGTAAATGAATGTGCCGTCGGAAACCGTGGCGCCCTTCGAACCGTTCGTGACGGCGAGGATCCCCGGACTCATACAATCGTCGAGTTTCTTGAAAACCTCGCGTTCGCGGCTGAACGGGATACCCGTCAGGATCGCCGCTTCTTCTTCGTTCAAACTGAGGAATGATACTTTCTTGAGCGACCGAAGGATCTCCGAACGGCCGTGCTCGAGATGATACCCGCTTGGATTGAACGCAACAGCGATCTTGTTCTCCCACGCAAAGTCGAGGAGCTTTGCATACATCTTCTCCGACTTCCCGGCGAGCGAGAGGTACCACCACGCGCCTTTCATGGCACGGAAATCGATGTCGGTAGTCGAAAAATCATTCGATGAACCGTGATAGTTGAGGATCGTTCGTTCTCCTCCTTTTAAAAGCAGTGCCGAAAAGGAGGTTGGGAGTTTCCGATCGACGGTCACCATGCCCGTTGCAACGCCTTCTTTTTTCAGCTGCCGGACGATCGCTTCGCCGTTCTCATCATTTCCCACGTGCCCTACGCACGCTGCTTCAAGGCCTTGCCGCGCAAACGTAACGGAAGCATTCGCAGCATTCCCGCCGATCGTCTGATAAATAGGGCCGACGTCGAGCTTATCGCCGAGGGGCAACAAAAACGCCTTGCCGGAAGGGGTTTTTGGATAACGTTCTAAAGGAAGGTCGTTCGCGTCGAGAAAATTATCCCGCGTGACCGAACCGATGGCGATAATATCTTTCATTACCATTCATTATAATTTCTTTTACTGACCCGTACCACCCTTCAATAAATTCTCGATCTCAAGGACCTTGGATTCCGCCACCCCGAAGGCGTTCAAGAGATTGACCACGGAGGAAACTTGAGCAGGGGTGAAACTCGGACCGGATTGCATCTTCTCGATCATCGCCTTCGTCTTCGGTCCCACATGCCCCCAGCCGGTGGTCCAGGCCGTTCCGGAGCACACAATGTGCTCCTTACACTGGAATTCTTTGACTGCCTTGAGGGTTAAAGGGCCGAAATATCCGGTCTCGAGGTTTTTCGGGAAGAGATTTTGCGAAGCGAGGAATTCCTGAAGGGTCTTATTGGTGGTATCCGTCCTTCCATATGTCGGAATAAAAGAAAGGCGGAAAATGGGGGCCACGACAGGCGCGGAAGCGGACGGGGATGATTTTTGGGGAGGATTGTTCTGAAGTATTTGAAAGACCTCCGGAGAATATCCGCCTCCC
>JAKAGX010000007.1 GCA_021825465.1 bacterium
GCACGAAGCGATCCGTCCGACCAATCCCCTTGTGCAATCACCGTCGATAACCGTCGAAGATGAAAAAGAGCGAAAATTATACGATCTCATTTGGCGGAGGTTTATGGCCTCGCAGATGCCGCAGGCGGTTTTCGATACCGTAAGCGTGGAAATTTCTGCCGGCGCGCATTTGTTCAAGTCCAACGGCATTTCGCTTCAATTTGACGGTTTTTTGAAGGTTTGGCCGCAGGAATTCGAGGAAAAGTCCCTGCCCGACCTTTCCGAAGGCGCGGCGCTCGATCTTGTCAGACTCGAACCCCTGGAACATTTTACCGAACCTCCCGCGCGATATAACGAAGCGAGTCTCATCAAGACGCTCGAAGCGTACGGTATCGGCCGGCCTTCGACGTACGCGCCGATCATATCCGTCATTCAGACGAGGAATTACGTCGAGAAGAACAAAGACCGGAGGTTTCAGCCCACTGAAACGGGAGAGTTGGTCAATAAAGTGCTTGTCGAGAATTTCCCCGAGATCGTGGACATTCAATTCACGGCGAAAATGGAAGAACAACTGGATGCGGTCGCCGAAGGCAAGGAAAATTGGCGGGAACTCCTCGGCGACTTTTATAAGCCCTTTTCGAAAGAACTGAAAGAAAAATACGAAAGCGTTCAAAAAGAAGAAGCGCTTGCGCCCCAAGTGACCGATGAAAAGTGCGATAAGTGCGGCCGACCCATGGTCATTAAGATGGGTCGCTTCGGCAAGTTTCTTGCCTGCTCCGGTTTCCCCGAATGCAAGAATACGAAATCGATCGTGAAGCCGAGCGAAAAATTCGGTCCCTGCCCCAAGTGCGGCGAGGGAGAAATACGTCTCAAGAAAACGAAAAAGGGGCGCATCTTTTATGGATGCTCCCGGTACCCGGACTGCGACTGGTCGAGCTGGAAGAAGCCCGGCACCGCGACCGAGGAGGAAGAGGGCTAAATTTTATTGCGATCAAACCGTCTCGGAGACCGAGCGGGCACTGGTGGGAAAGACCGGAAAGGCTTTCGCGGCACCGGGCGAATTCCTCGCTGGGGAATTCGATAGCGTGTTTGGGAACAATAAAAATTTAGCCTTTTGGTTTTGGTAAGTAGCTAGAAAGCGGTCAAGACCTCGATGCCGTTGTCGGTGATGGCGATGGTCTTTTCAAAATGAGCTGAAAGCGATCCATCTTTGGTGTAAAAGCTGTCGTCCTTCGCTTGAACGATCTGCGAGGAGCCTGCCGAAAGCATCGGCTCGATCGCGAGGACCAATCCTTTTTTCAAGAGCATCCCCTCTCCTTTGTTGCCATAGTTATAGACGATCGGATCTTCGTGGAGTTTGAATCCGACGCCGTGTCCGGTCAGCCCCTCGACGACGCTAAAGCCGCCCTTTTCGGCGGCATTCTCGACGGCCCAGCCGATGTCGCCGATGCGGCTCCCGGGGGCTTTAATGGCCTCTAAACCGGCCTCCAGGGCCTCTTTTGTCGTCTGCATGAGGGATTCCGCCTCCTCGCTTATCGTGCCTATTCCGACGGTAAGGGCCGCGTCGGTTATCATGCCTTCGAAAACGACGCCGAAATCTATTTTTAAAATATCACCCTCCGCAAGCTTGACGCTTGTCGGAACGCCGTGGACGATTTGGTCGTTCAGCGACGTGCAGAGAGCGGCCGGGTAGGGTTTCTTCGCTCCCTCCGGTTTATAGTTGAGGAACGCGGATGATGCTCCGGCGTCTTTCAACATTTCCCGAGCTTTCATCTCGAGGTCCGTAAGGCGCACCCCTTCCTTCGCCATTTCTTTCAGCGCAAGAAGAATGGTAACGAGGATTTTTCCCGACTTCCGTAAGCCGTCGATGTCCTTGTCTTTTTTGAGAAGAACCATTGGTCTATTTTGCGAAGCGCAGGAGGGCGGCTATTTTCCGATGGATGAGGTACGGCGCCGGTTCCCCGTTCACTTTTTTGATGGCGTAACCGGCTTTTGCCGCTTTGAGCAAAATGGGGAACGTCCGCTTTTCGTATTGATCGAGGCGGTGTGCAAAAAGCTTCGGATTGTCATCGATTCTCCGCATGGCTTTCGCTCCGCAAAAGGAACATGTCTTTGCTTTCGATGCTGCAAGGATAGGCAATCCGCATACCGAGCACATAAGCCTCCCTGCATTCCGCTTTGCGGCGGTTTTCGGATTTACCAAGAGCTGTACGATGAAGACGTTTTTCGGTCCGTATTCTTTTTTCAATAAGGCGAGCAATCCTTTGTTCTTCGTATCCCCAAAAGCCTCAAAGAGCGTTCTCGGAGATCCGCTGTAGACGATGCTTTGGCCCGTTCTCGAGATCCGTTCGGTCTCTTTTTTCACCCGCTTCAGAACGAACGAGGGCGTATTGAGGGTCCCTTCGTCGTTCAATTTTTTCTCCTTTTGGATCTCCTTGTCGTGCTTGTTTTTAGGGTCGTTCAAAAGTCTTCGGAGATACGCACCGGTGTCAAAGTGAAAGAAACCGTATTGTTTTACCAAGAGCTCTGCTTGAGTTCCCTTCCCGGAGCCTGGAGGGCCGTAAATGGCGACGGCTGCTTTCATTACATTATTCCTTCGTATTCCCTGACGGTGAGCTGCGATTCAACCGCTTTCATCACCTCGAGGGCGACGGCGACGACGATAAGGAGCGCTGTTCCGCCGATCGTGAGAGAGGTTATGCCGGTCGCTATTTGCGTCAAGTTCGGAAGGATGGCGACGACGCCGAGGAAAAGCGCGCCCCAAAATGTGATCCGGTGGATCACTCGCGTTATCATCTCGGCCGTTGCTTCACCGGGCCGGATGCCGGGGATAAATCCGCCGCTCCGCTGCAGATTTTTTGCGATTTCTTCCGGATCGAAAGTGATGGCGGTATAGAAGTATGTGAAGAGAACGACAAGAATGAAGTATGCCAAGCTGTACAGCGGAATATTATTGAAGAAGGAAGATGACCACGCTGTCATGGTTGCCGATAAACCCGGCGATATGACGGCGGCAGCTTGTGCGAAGAACTGCGGGAAGAGCAAGAGCGAGATGGCGAAAATGATGGGAATGACGCCTGCTTGGTTCACCTTGAGCGGTAAGTATGTCGAGACGCCGCCGTACATCTTCATCCCCCGCACTTGTTTGGCGTATGAAATGGGGATCTTTCGTTCGCTTTCGTTGATGAAGGTGACTCCCGCGATCACGATCACGGCAAGAACGACGAAGGCGAGGTAGGTTGGAAGCATCGAAGGATTGTAATTGAAGAACATGGCGCCGATTTCCCTTGGAAGGCCGGATACGATGCCGGCGAAGATGATAAGGGAAACGCCGTTCCCGATATTGTATTCAGAAATGAGTTCGCCGATCCACATCAAGAATACGCTTCCTGCCGTAATGACGAGGACGTTCGCAATGACGTTCGAAAACGGAAGCGGGTTCAATACTTTTTGAGATATTAAGAGGTTCAAAAATCCGTATGCTTGGAGGATGGCAAGAGGAACCGTGATATAGCGCGAGATCCGGTTGAATTTTGCTTGTCCCTCGGCTCCTTCTTCGTAGTAGATCTTTTTGAGTTGCGGAAAGACGATCGTCAAAAGCTGCATGATGATCGTTGCCGTGATGTAAGGGCCGACGCCGAGCATCATGATGGAAAGATTCGATATGCCTCCCCCTGAAAAGATATTCAAGAATCCGAAGAGCTGGTTGGATGACAAGAATTGCTGCAATTGCGCCGCGTTGATTCCAGGGATCGGGATTGCGGCCATCAATCGGAAAACAAAAAGCAGGAAAAGGACGCTTAAGACCTTTTTCCTTAAATCGGGTATCTTGAAAATCTGAAGGAATTTTTTCATGGATTACGCCACCGTGCCTCCCGCTTTCAGGATCGCGGCCTTCGCTTTTTCGGAAAGCCGGATCCCCGTGACGGCAAACGCCGCTCCGGGTTCTTTGTCGAAGAGGATTTTCACCGGATCGGAATCTTTCTTTATTATACCCTTTCCTTTGAGTATTTTCGGAGATATCGCCTTGTTTTCGGCGACGCTCTCGAGCCGGCTTGTGTGGATGACGACGGTTTGTCCTCTTTTCTTTGGGGGATTTTTCACGCCTCGAAGTTTCGGGAGCCGCTGGATCATGTCGCGCTGGGCGGGACGTATTTTATGCCCAGCCCGCGATTTTTGCCCTTTTTGTCCGCCGCCGGACGTCGTTCCTCTTTTTCCGCCCCGGCCGATCCTCTTTTCTTTCCGCAAGGCGTGTTTGGGTTTTAATTCGTGTATTTGCATGGATGTTAAACGGTTTCGGGGGTCGACGGTTCCGCTTTCTTTGCGAGTTTCCGGAGGGCGTTCATGGTTGCGAGCGCATTCGTCAGTTTATTGGTAGTTCTGCCGAGGATCTTTGCGGAGACGTCCCGCACTCCCGCGAGTTCGAGGACGGTCCTGGCCGATCCGCCGGCAATGAGGCCGTGGTTCAGTTTTGCCGGCTTCAAACGGATTCTGGCGGCGCTGTATTTTTCTTCTATTTCATGAGGGATCGTCCGGCTATTCTTCAAATTCACCGTAATGAGGTTCTTCTGAGCCTGCCGTTTTGCCTTTTCGACGGAAGCGGCAACATCGAGCCCCTTGCCGATGCCGAGGCCGACCCTCCCCTTCTTGTCGCCGATGACGATGGTCGCCCGGAAGCTCATTCTTTTTCCTCCGGCAACGACTCTCGTGACCCTTTTTATTTCGAGCACTTTTTCCTGAAATTCGCTCGGTTTCTTTTTTATGTGTGGGTTTCGTGGATTCATGGAATTTATAATGAAAGGCCCGCTTCCCGGGCGCCCTCGGCGACCGCTTTGATCCGGCCGTGATATTTGTATTTCCCTTTGTCAAAAACCACTTTCTTTATTCCCGCTTTCAATGCTTTTTCTGCGATCGTTTTTCCGACATTTTTCGAAGCATCCGTTTTCTTTCCTTTTGTTTTGGTTTCAAGCGAAGAAGCCGACATGAGCGTTTTCCCAGTCGCATCGTCGATGATTTGGGCGTAGACGTTGGTGTTGCTTCTAAAAACGGAAAGCCGTACGCCGTTCCCGACGCTCTTGATCTTCGTCCGGGTCCGTATCGCCCTTCGATTATTTCTCTTGTTGATTAACGATTGTTTCATGGTTTATGCAGCTGATGTGGTTGCTGCTTTCTTGCCGGCCTTCCTCCGCACCACTTCCCCTTCGTAGTGGAATCCCTTGCCCTTGTACGGTTCCGGTTTCTTCATTTGCCGTATGTCCGCGGCCGTTTTGCCGACCAAGTTTTTGTCGACCCCCCTTATCTTCAGGATCGAGTTCTTTTCAACTTCAAAGGAAATTCCTTTCGGAGCCGGGAATTTCACCGGATGGGAAAATCCCAAGCTCAAGTTCAAATTTTCACCCTCTTTCATGACGCGGTAGCCGACGCCTTCCAAAATGAGAGTCTTTTCGAAGCCTTTCAGGACGCCTGTTACGGCATTTTGCAGGAGCGCTCGTTCGGTCCCCCAATTGCTCTTCACTTGCTTGACGCGCGATTCCGCTTTCGTCGTGAGGGTTTTATCCTCCATCGAAACCGTAATGCCCGTAAGGATCGGTATCGTAAGCTCCCCTTTTGGGCCCTTTACGGAAACGTGGTTATCGGCAACCGTCACGGTGACGCCTTCGGGTATTGTTATTGGTTGTTTACCTATCTTTGACATAGTGGTGTTACCAAATTTCGAACAGAAGTTGACCTCCGACGCCGAGCTTTTTCGCATCGCTTCCCGAAAGGATCCCTTTCGGGGTCGAAAGAATGAGGGTTCCGAAGCCGCTCTTAACGCTCCGAATGTCGCGGTAGCCGAGATATTGCTTGACCGAAGGCTTGCTCAAGATCCGTATGCCTTGAATCGTCTTTCTTCCCATGACGTTCATCTCGATGTACTTCTTGTACCCCTTTCCCTTGACTTCGGAATTCTTGACGAAGCCCTTTGTTTCGAGAATGTCGACGACCGCCTTGTCCAATTTAGAATAGCGGCTCTTGACGGTTTCCTTTTTCGCCTTTTGGGCGTTTTTGATTTTTATGATGAGATCGATGTACATATTACCAGCTTGCCTTTTTAATTCCCGGAATTTCGCCCCGGCTCGCGAGTTCTCTGAAGCAAATCCTGCAAAGATTGAAATCCCGAAGGTAACCGTGCGCTCTTCCGCAGCGAAAACAGCGATTCACTTTTCTGGTCGTGAATTTCGGCGTTCTTTTGGATCGTACGTAGGTAGATGTCTTTGACATGAATTTATTTCTTCAATGGTACCCCAAGGTTACGGTATAAATCAATTGCAGCATCGCGATTTTTGTCCTTCGGGACGATCGTGACTTGAATGCCGAACGTCGTCCTTGTTTTTTCCAATTCTATTTCCGGGAAAACGGTTTGATCTTTGAATCCGATGTTCAAATTCCCGTTCGCATCGACATTCGAAAGGTTCAATCCGCGAAAATCCTTGACGCGGGGCAAAGCAAGATTGATGGTTTTTTCCAAGAAATTTTTCATGCGTGATCCCCGGAGCGTCACTTTGAGACCGATGATCTGCCCCGCGCGCACTTTGAATCCAGCGATGGATTGTTTCGCTTGCCTCCGGGAGGCTTTTTGACCGGTGATTGCCGCAAGGTCTTTCTCGATCTCCGGCAAGCCCTTGTCTTCAAAATGATCTTCCTGGCTGCGTCTCCCGATGCCGGAATTGACCACCACTTTTTCGATTTTTTTCATAAAGTCTTCCATGGTCGTTATATGATCGCTTTGCATTTTCTGCACACTCTTTCCTTTTTCGTTCCGTTGATTTTCGTGCCGATCCGCGTCGGCTTATGGCACGAAGGGCATACGAGTAAGACGTTCGAGGCTTGCATCGGCCGCGGAACGTCGACGATCTGTCCTTTTTCATTTTGTGTTCTGGGGCGCGCGTGCTTTTTGAATATGTTCAATCCTTCAACGACTATCTTGCCGGCTCGCGAGTCGACATTAATAACCTTGCCGCTTTTTCCGGCATCTTTTCCCGTCGTTATTTTTACCGTGTCCCCTTTCTTGATTTTCATGTTGTATTACACCAATTCTTCGGCAAGCGATGCGATGGTGTCGTATCCTTGTTCTTTTATTTCCCGCGGAAGCGGACCGAAAACCCTGGTCGCCTTCGGTTCTTTTTTATCCTTGTCGATGATGACGACGGCATTGTCGCCGAACCGGACATAGGAGCCGTCTTTCCGTCGCAGCGGTTCACGCTGTCGGACGACCAAGACGTTCACGATATCCTTCTTCTTGATCTGTTTCCGGGGTTCCGCGGTTTGGACGGACGCCACGACGACATCGCCGATGCGCGCATATCTCCGCTTACTGCCTCCCAAAATCCGGAAACACCGTACGATTTTCGCACCCGAGTTGTCCGCCACTTTTAATATGGAACGTTCCTGTATCATGGTTTTATACGCGTCCGCTGATGACCCAGCGTTTATCTTTGCTGAGCGGTCTCGAATCCTGGATGATCACCTTTTCTCCCGTCTTGTATTCGTTCTTTTCGTCATGCGCTTTGAAGCGCTGCGTTACTTTGTAGAATTTCTGATAGCGGGGGTGTTTTTTCAGGCGTTCAACCTCCACAATTCTCGTTTTTTGCATTTTATCGGAAACGATGATGCCTTGGAGTTTTCTCATGGTATTAGTTCTCTTTGCGCGCGTTTTTAGCCGTGAGGATCTGCGCTATCCTCACCTTGGTCTTTTTGACCTCTTTGATGTTCTTCACTTTACCAGCCGCCAGGTTAAATTTCAAATCCACGAGTTTTTGACGCTCTTCCGCGAGTTCTTTTTCCAATTCGATTATTGGAACGTTGTTTAAATTTTTTGCTTCTTTCTTCGCCATGTTAGTTCTTTTCGATGATTTTTGTTTTGACCGGAAGTTTGTGTCCGGCGATGCGGAGCGCTTCATGGGCCGCTGCTTTCGGTATGCCGTCTATTTCAAAGAGAACCCTGCCGGGGCGTACCGGAGCGACATAATGATCGATGTTTCCCTTGCCACCTCCGAGCGTCACTTCCGGAGGAAGCTTTGTGATCGGTTTATCGGGGAAAATGCGGATCCAGCTCTTGCCGCCTTTTTTCAGAGCGTGCGCAATCGATTTTCTCGCTGCTTCGATCTGCTGCCCCGTTATCCAGGCCGCTTCGGTTGCTTGAAGGCCGACGGTGCCAAAGCTCAAGGAGAGCCCCCTTGTCTCTTTCATCCGTTTCTTGGACCTTCCTTTTTGCTGTTTTCGATGCTTTTGTTTTTTTGGTTGCAGGAACATGTCGGTCTCTTATTTGGTTTCTTCGAAGATCTCGCCTTTATAGATCCATACTTTGATGCCGACGGTGCCGTATGAATTGTGCGATGTCGCCTCGCCGTAATCGATGTTCGATCGGAGGCTCGAGAGAGGCATCTTGCCCTTCAAGAGAAAATCGCTTCTTGATATTTCCGCGCCGTCGAGACGGCCGCCCATTTTGATCTTCGCTCCCTTCACGTCCCGATTTTGCATGATCGATTCCAATCCCCGCTTCATGACGCGCCGGTACGGAAGCCTCTTTTGGAGATCTGCCGCCAATTGCTGTGCGATGACGGCTGCGGAAATTTCGAATCGTTTGAGCTCTTCGATGTTGATGTTCAGCGAGAAGTTTTGATTGATGGTATTCTTCTTTCTCAGTTTTTTCAGCGCCTTTTGGATCTTGTTTTTCAGCTCTTCGATGCCTTTTCCCCCCCTGCCGATGATGAGTCCCGGCTTGGCGGATTTGATGTTCACGCGGACGTTTTCGCCTGCGCGTTCGATGTCGATCGCCGCGATGCCGGCAGGCAAGATTGAAGTATTGATGATCTCACGGATCATATGATCCTCTTCCACGAAGAATTTGTTCGATTTTTTCAAGAACCATCGCGATGACCAAGGGATGGTCACTCCGAGCCGGTATGCATTTGGTTTTATTTTTTGAGCCATGTCTTTAAATATTTTTAGATCGCCTTCCTTCTGAAAACCTTCTTCAGCGCTCCGGTTTCAGCCGCGGGTTTTGGCGTGTCGATCTCTTTCATTTCTTTTATGACCGGTTCTTGTTTCGGTTGTTTGGTTTGCTTTTCTTCTTTTTCGGGTTTCGTTTCCTTCTTGGATTTCTTGGTTCGCACGAACGTAAATGTGCCGCCGATCGGGTGATCGGAAACCCCCAAGACCATTGTCACGTGGCTCGTCTTTTTCTGGATCGGGTCGACGCCTCCCCGCGATCGGGTTATCCATCGCTTGAACATCGGGCCGTTGTCCACCGTTATCGTTTTGACGAACAGTTTTTTCGTGTCGAGATGGTGATTGGTTGCGGCGTTCGAAACGGCCGATCGCAAGAGCTTCAATAAGGGCTCCTTGGAGCGCCTCGGATTCACGGTAAGCTTCGCTTCGGCGACGTCCACGGGAAGGTTCTTCAAAAGGTCTGCGACAAAACGCACCTTCCGATGAGGCATGCGGAGGTACTTGAGCGTTGCTTTTATTTCAGTTACTTCATTCGCCATAGAATTCATTATTTATTGCCTGCTGCAGGCGCCGGCGCCGGCGCTGCTCCTTTTTCGAGTTCTTTTTGCATCTTTCCGCCGTGCTTGATGAATTTCCTTGTCGGCGCGAATTCGCCGAGGTGATGTCCGACCATGTCCTCATTGATGCGAACTTCAATGAAGTTCTTTCCATTGTGGACGAGAAAAAGGAATCCGACCATCTCGGGAGAGATTTCGGAATCGCGCGACCATGTTTTAATGGCTGGCGCATCGCTCGCTTTCAGTTTCGAGATCTTCTTCAGAAGTTTGGGATCCACAAACGGACCTTTTTTGCTTGATCGTGACATGGTTTTATTTCCTTCGTTTGACGATAAGTTTATTTGAATACCGGTTCTTTCTCCGGGTTTTGTGACCACCGGTGATCTTTCCCCATTTGGTCTTGGGTTTTCTGGTTCCCCGCGGTTGCCGGCCTTCGCCGCCGCCGTAAGGGTGATCTCGCGGGTTCATGACGGAGCCGCGGACGGTCGGCCGAATGTTCAGCCACCGCGATCGTCCCGCCTTGCCGAGTGTTACCAAATTATATTCTGGATTGGATATTTGTCCAATGGAAGCGTAGCAATCCCACAGTATTTTTCTTATTTCACCGGACGGCATTTTGAGATGCGTGTAGCCGTCTTCGTGCGCGAGGATTTGTGCCGACGCTCCCGCAGAGCGGATGAGTTGCCCTCCCGTTCCCGGCTGCAATTCCACGTTGTGGACGAATGCTCCGACGGGGATCCGCTTCAAAACGGTCCTCATGCCGTTCTCGAGAGGTGCATTGGGGTCCGTAAGGATGCGGTCGCCAACCTTCATGGTGTGCGGCGCCAAAATATACCTTCGTTCCCCGTCCGCATAGAGGACGAGAGCGATGAAAGCGGTCCGATACGGATCGTATTCGATGGTTTCTATCTTTCCCGGTATGCCGATCTTCGATTGCTTGAAGTCGATCTGGCGATAGACGATCTTGTTCCCGCCCCCTTGGTGCCGCATGGAAATTTTCCCCTGATTGTTCCTTCCGGCGTTTTTCTTGAGGCGCTCGGTGAGCTGTTTTCGGGGTTTCACGGCGGAAAGAACCCGGTAGTCGGCTACCGTCATGGATCTCGTTGATGGAGTTCGGGGGTTCAGTTTCTTGATCATGGTTATTGTATTTCGATCTTATCCCCTTTTTTGAGGGTTACGATCGCTTTTTTGATCGACTGACGCCGACGAGGCTGGTTCCTGAAATATTTCAGTTTTCCCTTTATGTTCACGATGTCGACGGCCGTGGGCTTCACGTTGTAGCGTTCGGCGATGTTTTCTTTGACGAGCGGCTTTGTTGCGGACCCGTCGACGAGAAAGACGTACTTATTGAGCGCCGAAAGATCGGTCGCCCGTTCGGTGATCCACGGCTTTACCAAAACGTTCCGCGCTGCGTGCTTTGCCGCTTTTTTCGGTTCGGCCTTCTTTTGCTGTTCCGCCTTGGGTTGTTCCGCTTTGACTGCGGGCTCTTCCTGTGCGGCTTTCGGTTGTTTTTTAAAAATGGCCATGGCTATTTTTCGTATTTTTTAGCGAACGTCGACAAGGCTTCCTTCTCGAAAAAGATCTTCCGGGAAAGGAGAGATTCATAGATGTTCAAGGATTGCGGCGTCGAAAGCTCAACGGTCGGAAGATTGCGGAAGGCCACAAGCGCCGTTTTATTTTTCGGTTCAACGACCAAAAGGACCCGGTCGCGTTTCTCCGACAGATTTTTCATGACCTCGGCTGCTTTCTTCGTTTTCGGTGCTTCTAAATTGAGATCGTCCACTATCTTCATGTCGTTATCCTTGATCTTTTTGGAGAGGACTGAAAGCAAAGCAAGTTTTTTCATTTTTGCGTTGATCTTCTTCGAATAATCCTTCTCGTTCCGCGGCCCGAAGGTGACGCCGCCGCCGATCCAAAGCGGTGACCGGGTCGAACCATGCCGCGAACGGCCGGTATGCTTTTGGCTCCACGGCTTCTTGCCGCCGCCGGAAACCTCCGATCGGTCTTTGGTGTGCGCCCACGGCCGCCTTCCGTTCGAGGTGAACGCCACGAAGGCTTGATGGACGAGATCGGGATTCCATTTTACGGCAAAAAGCGATTCCGATACCTCAACGGTTCCCGTCTTTTTATTGGTCTTGTCAAAAACGTCCAGTTTCATTTTTGTATTTCGATTTTTCCGCCGACCGGTCCGGGGATCGCTCCCTTCATAAGGACGATCTTTTCGTCGGCTTTGATGCCGATGACTTCCAGATTTTTGACGGTCACTCTTTCGACGCCCATGTGTCCTGCCATCCTTCTTCCTTTGATGGTCCTTTGGGGTGCCGTCGGACCGTTCGATCCGGGAGCGCGCAAGCGGTCTTTTTGTCCGTGGCTCTTGGGACCGCCGTGGAAGCCATGCCGTTTCACAACGCCTTGAAAACCACGCCCTTTCGTTGTGCCGCTTACTTTTACCAATTCCCCCTCTTTCACCTCTGAAAGGTCGGAGTTCTCGGCAACTTTAACCGGCGTGACGGCTATGCACTCGTCTTCCTTCCAAACTTGAGACATTTTTAGTTTTGTGCCGCTGACTTTCATGGTTAGTATTGGTCAAAAAAAATGGCCGGGACTTCGCCACGGTCGTTCTTTTGGCTACTTGTCTCCTTGGGTCTTATAGTAGACAAAAGGGCATTTTTTGTCAACAGGAGAGTCGCAGATATCCATCATATCCTCTCGGAACCGGGCGTTCTTTCACTCCGGCGGCGAAAGCCGCCCTGCGCTCTCGGCGAAAAATCCGCCTCACGGGCGGAACCGAGCTTTTTCGCCTCCGAGAGCTGACCGTTCGGATACGATGGATATCTGCTCGTTGTGATTGGATTCGCAGGGAGGATTTTCTCTGAGAAAACCGTTGCGGAGTCCGAGCGGGCATGGTTTCGAGCGGAGCGAGAAGAGCGAGGATGAGCACGAGCGCGCGTTTCACGCCGGGAAACGCGACGCGTGTTTGCGAGAAGAAAATCCCCCCTGCGGCATAACGCAAACACCGCCGAGGTGGCGGTGTTTGTATTGGTGCTCTTTGTTCGATCCCTACTCCATCTTGATTTCAACGTCCACGCCCGAAGGCAAGTTGAGGTCGGTCAAGGATTCTATCGTTTTTTGTTCGGGGCTCATGATGTCGAGAAGCCGTTTATGAATGCGAAGCTCGAACTGCTCCCTCGATTTTTTGTGCACGAACGTCGAACGGTTCACGGTATATTTCTTGAACTCGGTCGGCAAAGGTATCGGTCCTACGATTTCGCCGCCCTGCCGCTTGATCGTTTCGATGATCTGGCGGACAGAGTTGTCGATCAATTTCGGATCGTACGCTTTGATCTTTATTCTCAATTTGTCTTTTTGGAGATCTGAATCTTTCTTTGGCATTGTCGTTTGAAAGAGCTGCGATGGATGGTTAATTATTTGATGATCTTTGTGACGACTCCGGCGCCGACGGTCTTGCCGCCTTCGCGGATGGCGAACCGTTGCTGCTCTTCAAGGGCGACCGGTGCGATGAGCTTCACCGTGATGTTCACCGTATCTCCCGGCATGACCATTTCGGTCCCTTCCGGAAGCGTGACTTCTCCCGTCACGTCGGTCGTTCTGATATAGAATTGCGGTTTATACCCCTTGAAGAACGGCGTGTGCCGGCCGCCTTCTTCTTTCGATAGGACGTACACCTCCGCCGTGAATTCGGTATGGGGCGTAACGCTGCCCGGCTTTGCGATGACTTGGCCCCGCTCTACGTCTTCTTTCTTCAAGCCGCGGAGGAGGATTCCAACGTTATCGCCTGCCTGTCCCTCGTCGAGGGTCTTTTGGAACATTTCGATGCCGGTGATGACCGTCTTCGTCGTCGGCCGGAGGCCGATGATTTCCACTTCGTCGTTCACTTTGACGATCCCCCGTTCAACCCTTCCGGTTACGACGGTTCCGCGTCCTTCGATCGAAAAGATGTCTTCGATCGGCATCAGGAACGGTTTGTCGATTGCACGGACCGGTTCAGGAATGTAATCATCCAACGCTTTCACGAGCTCGAGGATCGGCTTTGCAGCTTCGTCATCGGCTGATTTCGCTTCGAGCGCTTTCAGTGCAGACCCGCGGATGATCGGAGTCGCATCTCCGTCGAAATGATACTTCTTCAAAAGTTCTCTGACCTCCGATTCGACGAGATCGATGAGTTCCGGATCGTCGACCATGTCCACCTTGTTCAGGAAAACGATGATCTTCGGAACGCCGACTTGGTATGCGAGCAAGATGTGCTCCCGCGTCTGCGGCATCGGGCCGTCAGCCGCCGAAACGACGAGGATTGCGCCGTCCATTTGTGCGGCGCCCGTGATCATGTTCTTGATGTAATCGGCATGTCCCGGAGCGTCGATGTGCGCATAGTGGCGCTTTTCCGATTCGTATTCGGAGTGGTGCAACGCGATCGTAATGCCGCGTGCCTTTTCTTCCGGCGCGTTATCGATCTGATCGACGGCTTCTTCCTTCTTCGCCAAACCCTTCATGTGAAGGACGTGGGTGATGGCCGCGGTCAATGTCGTTTTTCCGTGGTCCACGTGACCGATCGTCCCAACGTTGACGTGCGGTTTGGTTCTTACGTATTTTTCTTTTTCTGCCATGGTTTTTGTTTTTTGTTTCGACCTAAAGACTTTTAGTTATTGATAGTGTAGAACATTCTCCTCTTTTTATCAAGATTTGTCAATGGTTTCCTGCCCGTTTTCCTATTTCTTTCTTCCCTCGATGATGGTTTGAGCCACATTTTGCGGCACTTCCTCGTAGTGGGAAAATTCCATGTTGAATGAACCCCTGCCTTGGGTCATCGATCTGAGCGCGGTCGAATAACCGAACATTTCAGCAAGCGGGACGTTCGCGTCGATAACGCGAATGGTGCCCCGTTCCCCCATCGCTTTGATCTTGCCGCGTTTGGAACTTAGGTCGCCCGTCACGTCGCCCAAGAAATCGGGCGGAACGATGACTTGCACCTTCATGATCGGTTCAAGGAGCACAAGCTTCGCTTTGGTACATGCTTCTTGAAGCGCCATGGAACCGGCGATCTTGAAAGCGAATTCGGAAGAGTCTACTTCGTGGTATGATCCGTCGAAAAGCTCGACCTTGAGGTCGATCAGGGGGTAGCCGGCCAAAATGCCGCGATCCAATGCCTCTCGGATGCCCTTTTCCACGGCCGGTATGAATTCCTGCGGGATGACGCCTCCCTTGATGGCGTCCACGAATTCGAACCCAGTACCGCGTTCCAAAGGTTCCACGTTGATCCACACGTGTCCGTACTGTCCGCGGCCTCCCGATTGCCTGATGTATTTGCCCTCGGCTTCCGCTTTCCCTTTGATGGTTTCTTTGTAAGCGACTTGCGGCCTCCCGACGTTCGCTTCGACGTTGAATTCCCGTTTCATGCGGTCGACGATGATCTCGAGGTGAAGTTCGCCCATGCCCGAAATGATGGTTTCGCCCGTCTCTTCGTCGCCGGCGACCCGGAAGGTCGGATCTTCTTCGGAAAGACGATGCAAAGCGATCCCCATTTTCTCCTGATCGGCCTTCGTCTTCGGTTCGATGCGAACGGAAATGACGGGCTCCGGGAACGTGATCTTTTCGAGGATGATCGGATGTTCCGGATTGGTCAAACTGTCGCCGGTCGTCGTGTTTTTAAGGCCGACGATGGCACCCAAGTCGCCCGCATACAATTCTTCCACCTCTTCGCGGTGATTGGCGTGCATCCGAACCATCCTGCCGATGCGCTCTTGGTTGTTTTTGGTCGAATTCAAAATATAGCTGCCCCGCTTGATGACGCCCGAGTAAATCCGGAAATAGGTGAGGGATCCGACGAAAGGATCAGCGGCTATTTTGAAAGCCAAGCCGGCAAACGGTTCGTCGTCCTTCGGATGCCGTTCTTCTTCGTTGCCCGTTTCGGGATTGACGCCCTTCGTCGGGGGCATGTCCAAAGGCGAAGGAAGATAATCGATGACGGCATCGAGGACCAATTGCACGCCTTTGTTTTGGAGAGCAGATCCGCAAAAAACGGGCACCAAGCGGTTTGCGATCGTCTCTTTCCGCAAAACCTTCTTCAAGGCGTCAATCGAAGGCTCTCTTCCTTCCAAGTATTCTGCCATCAAGGCATCGTCTTTTTCGACGATCTTTTCGATGAGTTCATGCCGCTTCGTCTTGGCCGTTTCTAGAAGATCGGCGGGAATTTCGCCTTCGATGATTTTTTCTCCATGTTCGCCCTCAAAACGGATCGCCTTCATGTTCAAAAGATCGATGACGCCTTCAAAAGCCGATTCCGAGCCGATGGGTATTTGCATGGCGACGGCATTCGGCGTCAGCCGTTCGAGGATCGAATTGAAGCTGAAATCGAAACTCGCTCCCATTCGGTCAAGTTTGTTTATGAAGCAGATCCTCGGCACTTGATATTCGTCCGCATAGTGCCAGTTCGTTTCCGATTGCGGCTCAACGCCAGCAACGCCGTCAAATACGACGACGGCGCCGTCCAAAACCCGGAGCGAGCGCTTTACCTCCACCGTAAAGTCGATATGTCCGGGTGTGTCGATGAGGTTGATCCGGTGTTCGTGCGCCTTATCGCCTTTGGCGGAAGTCGGTATCCAAAAGCACGTCGTGGCGGCCGAGGTAATGGTGATGCCTCGTTCCCGTTCTTGTTCCATCCAGTCCATAACGGTGTCCCCTTCGTGCACTTCGCCGATCTTGTGGGAAACGCCCGTGTAAAACAAAACACGCTCCGACGTCGTCGTTTTTCCGGCGTCGATATGGGCAATAATGCCGATATCCCTCACCTTTTCCAATGGGTACTGTCTCGGCATAATGATTAACCCCTCAAATAGCTCGCGAAGGCCCGGTTTGCTTCTGCCATGCGGTGCGTATCTTGTTTTTTCTTGATCGCCGTTCCTTCGTTCTTGGAGGCGGCAATGATTTCTTCTGCGAGCTTTTGAGCCATGGGCTTTCCCTTCTTTTTTCTTGCTGCGTCGATGATCCAATGCGTTGCAAGGAAGAATTTCCGTTCGCTCCTTACTTCCCGCGGTATTTGATAGTTCGCTCCGCCGATCCGCTTCGAGGTTACTTCGAGAAGCGGCGTTGCATTTTCAAGCGCCCGTTCGAAGACCTGGATGGGATCTTCTTTCGTTTCCTTTTCGATATGCTGCAAACTTTCATACAAAATTTTCTCGGCGGCCAGTTTTTTGCCGTCTTCCATAAGATAGTTCACGAAACGGCCCATATCCACGCGGCCGTGGACGTGGTCGGGATTATGCTCTCTTTTTTTGAATCCTTTCCTTCGCATGATGATTATTTTTTCGGACGCTTCGCCCCGTATTTGGAGCGCTGTTGTTTCCTCGCTTCGACGCCTTGCGTATCCAAGATACCTCGAACGATGTGATAGCGGACGCCCGGAAGGTCCTTCACCCTCCCGCCGCGGATCACGACGACGGAGTGTTCCTGCAAGTTGTGGCCTTCGCCGGGGATATAAGCGGTGACTTCCATGCCGTTCGTGAGCCGCACTCTCGCGACTTTTCGGAGAGCTGAGTTCGGTTTTTTCGGCGTCGTCGTGAAGACCTTCAAGCACACTCCCCGCTTGAAGGGCGACGGCGAGTCGACGGGCCGGTTTTTCAAATAATTGAAATAAAACTCCAGGGCTGGAGATTTCGATTTCTTCTTGGCAGTCAACCTGCCTTTCTTGATCAACTGATTAACAGTGGGCATTTGTGTCGCTACGGATAGATATGGTAAGGGCGATCGTTAAAATTGTCAACCCACCGTGACCGGTTTGTAGCTCCCGTTTGTGAAGTCGAATTGATAAAAAGCGGCGTTGTCGGAGGGACCGACCTGAAGAATGAGGCTTGCCGCCGACGGATCCATGGAAAAATTCACGATGCCATCCACGGAGCTTTGCGGAGGCATCGCCTTGAAAGCGCCGGTAATGCTCGTCGACGTCGCGTTGCTCCCCGAAGGATTGAAGATCTGCACGAGGTTCGAAAGATCGACGGCACTGTAGCTCGTCGCGGAATCGGTGAATACCTTGACCGTTACGGCGATATTTCCGTCAGAGGTCTTCGTGACCCTGCTCACGAGAACGGTGAGTTTCGCCTGCGGCTGGAGGTCGGGGCTCGACGTCGCGTTGAACAAGATGCTGGAATTTATCGAAACCGGCGACAGTTGGGAAGAAGTTGCCGTTGTCGTTGTTTCCGCGGGTGTGCTTGTGTTTGAGCTTGGATTCGAGCTTGAGCTCGTATTTGTGCTCGTGCTCACGCTTGCAATGCTCGTGACGTCTTGGGAATCGGAGCTTTCCAAGGTTCCGATCTTTTGGAAAAGAATATAGAATCCGGCGATCATAAGAACAACCATCACTCCCAATACCATGTACAGATTCCTGAGGCTTCTGTTTTTGTTCATGGTTCTATTATATCATGAGAAGGTTACCACAATGACAACCGTTGTCTTCGAAGTGATTATTTTGATATTTTCCGCGGTCATCCACGAGGTATCGCACGGCTTCGTGGCTGATAAGCTGGGAGATCCGACCGCGAGGCTTTCGGGGAGATTGACGCTGAATCCTTTGAAGCACTTGGATCCCTTCGGATCGGTCATTCTTCCCCTGCTCCTTGCCCTCATCCCCGGAGGGATCATCTTCGGCTGGGCGAAACCCGTTCCGTACAATCCTTACAATTTAAAGGACCCTGAAAAAGGAGCCGCCAAGATCGCGGCTGCCGGCCCCCTTTCCAATTTCGCTCTGGCGCTCGTTTTCGGCATCCTCTTCAGGATCACCGCTCCGTACAATACCGGGATTCTCGCGAGCTTCAATGCGTTTGCCGGCATCATCGTTGCGATCAACGTGCTGCTTGGTGTTTTCAATTTGGTGCCGATCCCTCCCCTTGACGGAGCGAAGGTCCTTACGGCAGCACTCCCGGACCGTGCGTGGAAGGTAAAGCGGTTCCTTGCGGAGAACAACCCATACGGCTGGTTCATCCTCGTTGCGTTCATCTTTTTCGGCTTTTCCGTGATAACGCCGATCATTTCGTTCATCTTTCGAATTTTCACCGGTATTCCTCTTTATTGAATTGACATCCGGGTTCTCTTTAGGTAACATCCAACCATATGCGACAGTGCTATATCTGCGGAAAATCATATAAGACCGCCAATACGCGCGTGATGCTCCGGAGCCATTACAACCCGACATCTTCCCACAGAAAGCGGGCAAACTTGAAACTTGTGCGGAACATCGTTCCGGGAAAGCGGGTTTTGGTGTGCGTCAAATGCTTGAAAACTTTGAGTAAGAAGAAAGCGCCCGTCAAAAAATAGGGCGCTTTTTTCGGGCTGTAGTATAGCGGTAGTATACACCCTTGGGGTGGGTGCGACCCGGGTTCAACTCCCGGCAGCCCGACAAAAAATGAGAGGCTCCGCATGTTTTGCAGAGCCCTCGAGAATCTTGATCTTGTTAGATCGTAGCCGCAGACATCACCGGTCTCCGGCAATTTTCCCTTTTTGTTTCCCCCGTTTCTATGCCTCGCTCGCCGGATCGCCAGATTTCTTTGACGACCAATCTACCCTTCTTCTTCGTCACCTTCAAAAAAAGAATCTCTCCGACCCTTTCTTGAAGGTTCTTTTTCTTGGGGACAGAAATCTTTATTTCTTCCTTCCCCATGAAAAAGGAGACGGTGAAATGTTTGCCGTTACTTTTCGTAACGGTCGCGGCGAACGTTTCTCGGAAAAAACACATTAGATGCCTCCAGTGAATAATTGATGAAAGGAACAGTTATTCCCGCCACAATGACAGGAATCCTGCGATTGCAGTGATGGTTATTGTAGCACAACAACCAAAAACGTCCATCGTGGGACGTTTTAAAAATTGAAAATTGTAAATTAAAAATTTTCGTCTAGTACCCCTCCAGCTTTTTCGATTTCTGGTGCGTTCTGATTTTTTCGAGGGCTTTTGCTTCGATTTGCCGGATGCGTTCGCGCGTGACGCCGAATTCCTTGCCGACTTCCTCAAGCGTGTGCGGGATATTGTCTTCAAGGCCGAAGCGCATGGCGAGGATCTTTTGCTCCCGTTCCGTGAGATCCGCCAAAATTTCCTTGATCTGATCTTTCAGGAGCGCTTGGTTCGCCATTTCGTCGGGGCTCAAGCTTTGTTCGTCCTTGATAAAATCGGAGAGCGTAAGATCGTCCTCGCTGTCGCCGATCGGAGCCTCAAGGGACATGACTTCCTGCGAGATCTTTTGGATGTAATGGATCTTCTTCACGTCCATGCCCATTTCGGAAGCGATTTCTTCCGGCAGCGGTTCTCGGCCGAGTTCTTGCATAAGTTGCCGCTTGATTTGCGTGTATTTCGTGATCGTTTCCACCATGTGGACCGGAATGCGGATGGTTCGCGAGTAGTCCGCCAACGCGCGCGTCACGGCCTGCCTGATCCACCACGTGGCGTACGTCGAGAATTTGAATCCTTTCGTATAATCGAATTTATCGACGGCGCGCGAAAGACCGATATTCCCCTCTTGGATCAAGTCGAGGATGCTCAAACGCTGGCTTCGATTGGCATAGCGCTTCGCGATGGAAACGACAAGCCGGAGGTTCGCTTGGATCAATCTTTTTCTCGCGGCTTCATCTCCCTTCTCGATGCGTTTCGCGAGGTCTTTTTCCTCAGCGGACGTCAAAAGAGGGGTCTTGCCGATCTCCTTCAAATACATTTGAACGGCATCCGGGAGGTCGTTTTCGATCCTCGTCGCTTCCTTGAGTTCGCTCGCGGAAACCTCCTCGAGATTCAGATTTTTGATGACCGGACCCGATTCTTTGATTTTGATCCCCTCATGCTCGAGGCGCGCGTACACTTGTTCCAAAAACGGCAGATTTTTCTCTATTTCCGGGAAGTAGTTCAAAACTTCCGCATCCGTCAGGAATTCCCTTCCCCGTCCGCGTTTGACGAGTTCTTCCAGGGCTTCCGCATACTCCGGCGGCACGGGGATCAATTTTTCTTTCTTCGGCTTCAGCTGCCGCTTTTTTGTCTTTGCGGACTTTGCCGCCGTTTTCTTTCTTGCGGCGGGTTGTTTTTGCTTGTGTTTTTTTACGGAGGCCATGTTATTTTTTCAGATCGTTCAGTTTTTTGCTTTCGTCGGAGAAACGGGTCAAAAGTTTCGAGATGCTTTCTTCGTCTTCGGAGCTTTCGGCTTCCCGGAGCGCTTTTTTAAGCGACGATCTTGTCTCGTTGATGGACAAAATCTTGATCCTTTTCAAGAGATCATTGAATTCTTTTTTGATCGTTTTTTCATCGAGCGAGCTTGCGAGATACGACGCTTCGAGTTCCAGTACGCCTCCGTCGTCGGCGCTTGCTCCGCTTTCAACGATGGTCCTGAATTTTTCAGGGAGGAACTCCAGTTCGTTTTTCAAGGTATCAAGAAAGGCCTTGTTTGTCAAAGCAACGGCGACCAGCTTTCTGGCCAGCTCTTCTTGTTTATCCGCCTGATCCTCCCGGGATATGAATTCCGGCGGCGCATCTTTGATCTCCTCGACGGAAAGATTCCCCATTTCCTCCCGAAGATCGTTTTCCGCAATGCCGGAAAGCTTGGAGCACTCGCCGATCCACATGCCTTTTTCGACGGCGCTCTTTACCGTGTCGATCTTCGAAAGGACGTGGCGAAGGATCCTCTTCTTGGTCGGGATATCCCCCTCCGCATACGAAGCGCTTGTGAAATAGACATTCATAAGATACGAAAGCGCCGGTTTTGCCCAGCTCAAGGCCGTTTTCATGAATTCCGGGTTTTCACGGCACGCGTCCGCCGGATCTTTGAACGTGCCGAGGTCGATGACCTTCACGTGGAAATCGAAGTTGTGAAAATAGTCCAAGCTCCGCTCGAGAGCCTTGATGCCGGCCTCGTCTTTATCGAAGCTCACCATGACGGTATCGGCGAATCTTCGGAGGCGCAGCAAGTGTTCTTCCGTAAGGCCGGTTCCCGAGACGGCGACGACGTTTTTGACGCCCGATTGCCACGACATCAAAAAATCCATTTGTCCTTCGACGATAACGACAACCTTCGATTCGGCGATCGCTTGCTTCGATCTATCGAATCCGTACAAGACCTTCGATTTGTTGAAAATGATGGTTTCGGGAGAGTTCAAGTACTTCGGGGCATCGTGGGCGTCTTCGCCGTTCGCTCCCGGGACGATGCGGCCGGTGAAGGCGACCGTTTTTCCGACTTGATTCGCGATCGGGAACATGATCCGACCGAAGAATTTATCCTTGATGAGGCCGCGCGCGTTCTTTTGCGCGAGTCCTGCCCGCATGGCATCGTTCACCGTATAGCGGTTCTTGATGAGATATCTCACAAGATCGTCTCCTCCCGTCGCATAGCCGATCTTGAACTCCTCCATTGTTTCGGGCTTGAGCCCTCTTTCCGTGAGATATGCAAGTACCTGTTGATTTCGGAGAAGATTTTGGCGGTAGAATGCAGCGGCGGCTTCGTTGACGTCGTAAAGAACGCCGAATTCGCGCTGCTCGGCGGGATTCAAGGTTTGGATCTGAAGACCGGCTTTTTCGGCGAGGAATTTGAGGGCTTCGGGAAATTCGACGTGCTCATAGAGCATGACGAATTTGATGACGTCGCCCCCGAGGCCGCATCCGAAGCAGTGCCACATCTTCCGTTCCGGCGACACGAAAAACGACGGCGTTTTTTCCTGATGGAAGGGGCAGAGCGCCTTGAAATTTTTGCCGGCCGGAATAAGTTCGACGTACGACTTCAAAAGGTCGACAACGCCGACTTTTTCCTTGATGAGATCGACATCCTTTGGCATCGCTCTTATTCTATATCCGTCTGCCTTCTCCTGCCAACTTCCGCCCCTTCGGTTTCCGTCCCGATCCTGTCCCCAGCTTCCGCCCCCCGCTCTCCTTCAAAAATTGCAGGCCCCCCGGTCTCCCTCAAAAATTCGAGGAGAGCGGGGGGCCAAAGATTCTGGGGATAAGTTTTGAAAAGCAAAAGACCGCAGGAAGATGTTTTTCCCCGCGGTCTCTCTATGAATTTCAGTTAAACCTCGTAGATGCCGTCGAAACCGACGAACATCTTTGTTACCCCGATATGGAGGAATTCCTTCAATACCTCTTCCCCCTTTCTTAATTCTTCTTCGTAGAACGATACTTCTCTTTTGCCGCCATAGGCGCCACATTCGTCGTGCGCCATGATGTCGACGTTTTCCGATCCGTGAAGCTTGATGGAAGCGGCTATTTGGCGAAGGATGAAGTCCCGATCGGTTTCATGTTCAGGTGAGACCAGCTGTTTGACGCCGCCGGCGACCTTGATGATGTCGAAGTGCTGATCGGGATGCTCCTTCAAGAATTTTTCCAAAGCTCCCGAGAAACGGTCATCGAAGCACCAAAGTATGACGGATTTTGCGTGGTAGTGCCCTTCGGGTGATTCAACTGACAAGATCTTTTTCATATTTTTTCCTTAATTTAATTGACAAAAGTCGTGAGCGACCAACTTCGCGCTAGTATACGTCAAAAATCGCGATCAGTCAACGAGGAGGGTGAGGAACGTTCCGCTTTTGATGTTTTTTACTTCAAGGAAACCCGATTTCACTTCGAAATACTTTTCATCGCCGTTCGCATCGATCACTTTCGCGGCGCCAGGCCGGAGAGATGTGATGAGCGACCGGTGATTCGGCAAGACCGTGATCTCGCCGGACTTCGTGCCGACCGTGAGGCTTTCCGCATCCGATTCGAAGAGGATTCCCCGCAATGAATCGATCCGTACGTGCATCATGAATGTATTTCGTCGATGCTTCCCTTGAGGTAAAAGTTCTCCTCCGGAACGTCATCGTGTTTCCCGTCGATGATCTCCTTGAATCCCCTCACGGTTTCTTTGAGCGGCACGTATTTGCCGGGCCTCCCGGTGAACGTTTCCGCGACGAAGAACGGCTGCGAAAGGAATCGCTGGATCTTTCGAGCTCTTCCGACGAGTCGTTTGTCGTCCTCGGAAAGCTCTTCGATACCCAAGATGGCGATGATATCTTGCAATTCTTTATACCGCTGAAGGATGCGCTGCACTTCGTGTGCGACCTCATAGTGCTCTTTGCCGATCACTTTCGGCGTTAAGGCGGTCGAATTCGAAGCCAAGGGATCGACAGCCGGATAAATGCCGATCTCGGTCAAGGCGCGGGACAAAACGATCGTCGAATCCAAGTGACTGAACGTTGTCGCCGGTGCCGGGTCTGTAATGTCGTCTGCCGGAACGTAAATGGCCTGAACGGATGTAATGGAGCCCTTGTCGGTCGAAGCGATCCGTTCTTCGAGCTTTCCCATTTCTTCGGCCAATGTCGGCTGGTATCCCACGGCCGACGGCAGACGGCCGAGGAGCGTCGAAACTTCGAGGCCCGCCTGGGAAAATCGGAAAATGTTGTCGATGAAGAGCAAAACGTCTTTTCGGTCCTCGTCGCGGAAATATTCCGCCATGGTAAGCGCGGTCAAAGCGACACGGAGACGGCTTCCCGGCACTTCGTTCATTTGGCCGAAGACGAGGGCTGTTTTTTCCAAAACGCCGGCTTCTTTCATTTCGTGGTACAGGTCGTTCCCTTCGCGGGTCCGTTCGCCGACGCCCGCGAAAACGGATGCTCCCTTCGCAACTTCGGCGACGTTCCGGATAAGCTCTTGGAGCAAGACGGTCTTCCCGACGCCTGCGCCGCCGAAGAGCCCGACTTTTCCTCCTTTGATGATGGGGGCGATGAGGTCGATGACCTTAATGCCCGTTTCGAATACCTCGACTTTCGTCGAGCGGGACGTCAAGGGCGGAGCATCCCGGTGGATTGAAAGATGCTTTTTAAACTTCATCGATTTGTCGCTCAAGGATTCGCCGAGGACGTTGAAAATATTCCCCAAAACTTCCTCGCCGACCGGCACTTCGATCTGGCCGCCGGTATCGGTTACGACATCTCCCCGTTTCAATCCATCGGTCGACCCCAAGGATACTGCCCGTACCTTGCCGGGTTCCAAATGCTTCGCAACTTCGAGGACGACTTCCCCCTCCTGCCCCTCGCGTTTGATCTTGAGGGCATTTAAAAGCGCCGGCATTTTCTTTTCATCGAATGCGACATCGACCACGGGACCTATGATTTGCACTATTTTTCCTTGATTCATATTTTTGTATTTGAATATTTAAACATTATTGGTAATTGCCGCGACCGTTCCGGTCAATTCCCCAAGTTCTTTGGTGATCATCTCTTGCCGTGTCTTATTATATGCGAGCGTAAGCTCATTTGTGAGCTCATGTGCATTATCGGATGCATTTTTCATGGTCACCCTTCTCGACGAATGCTCGGAGGCATTCGCTTCAAGCATGAGGTGATACACTTGGATCTTCAAGAGATGCGGCAAAAGATCATCGAGGATCTCTTTTGGCGACGGTTCCATGATATAGTCGAGCGTTTCGGTCGCCCGCCGTTTCGAGATCTCCGCCTTGAGGTTCGAGTACCGCCCGGTATTCGGGATGACTTCCTCGACGGTCTTCCTGATTTGTTTCGCCTCGAACGGCAGGATTCGCCGTTCGACAACCTCTTGAGAGAGCGCCGAAGTGAAATTCATTGAGAACGAAACGATCCGGTCCCACTCCCTTTTCCGGTATCCGCGGTCGAGAACTCCTGCGAGCTCTTCGATTTCGCCGACATCGATGATATCTCCGTAGTTTGAAAAATGACCGGCTGGCGTTATGCCGAGGCGCCGCACGAAATCGGTTCCCTTTTGGCCGACGGTCACGAAGCTGAATTTTCCCGCC
>JAKAGX010000008.1 GCA_021825465.1 bacterium
TCCGATCTGTATAATGCGGGGGTAATGGAAAATCAATTGACGCTCAAGAGTTCGGCGTTCAAGAACGGGGATATGATCCCGCGCCGGTTCACGTGCGACGGCGAGAATATCAATCCGTTTCTCGAGATCAAAAACGCCCCGGCGAACACCAAAAGTTTCGCGCTTGTCGTGGACGATCCGGACGCAACGAACGGCAAAACGTGGGATCACTGGGTCATGTGGAACATCGATCCGAAAACGCAGTATATTATGGAAGACAATATTCCCGCCGGGGCCGTGGAAGGATTGAACAGCTGGAGCAAAATGAAGTACGGCGGTCCATGCCCCCCGCAAGGCGCGAAGCCGCACCGATATATCTTTACGCTCTCTGCGCTCGACACCGTGCTCGATCTTCCGGCGTCATCGACGAAAGCGGATTTGGAACAGGTGATGCAAAGCCATGTTATCGAGAAAACGACCCTCATGGGGCTCTACGGGAGGTAGCGGGGAAAAATATACCTGGACGATGCACTCCCGGTTCAAAATGAAGTACTACGGCATCGCGGATTCCCGCGTGAAGCGCATCATCCGGTTCCCGACGCGATACGAAGAAGGGATCGTGCCGAATACCGTGGCGGTGATGCAGCCGGCAGGGACGAAGAAATATTCGGAGATTTGGGCGATGTATAAGCTTGTTAGCGGCGACCAACAAGCAAGTTCAAAATCCAAATTGCAAATGACAAAACGACAAAGACTGAAAATAATAACTGTATGGAGATATCCCGGGGTGAGCCCGAAGCGCGACCCCATTCCAAAAGAAGTGCTGGAAGAAATCAAAAGTTTGCTTTGATTGTTTGCCCCCGAGCATCGAAGGTCGCTCGGGGGACTGTATTGATATGAAAAAGATTTTAACTCAAGGTTTTTTCAATAGGCCAACGTTAAGGGTGGCTGAAAACTTGCTCGGCAAATATCTCGTGCGGGAATATCGGGGCAAGGAGGTTGCAGCGATGATAACGGAGGTGGAAGCGTACGACGGGCCGCATGATTTGGCGTCGCACGCATCGCACGGCAGGACGGAGCGGACGAAGATCATGTTCGGTCCGCCGGGGCGGTGGTACGTCTATTTCACGTACGGCATGCACTGGCTCGTGAATGTCGTAACGGGCCCCGAAGAATATCCTGCCGCCGTTTTGATCCGCGCCGTAGATGGCGTACAGGGTCCCGCCCGCACGACGAAATTTTTCAAAATAGACAAGCGGTTCAACGGCAAGGCCGTTTCCCGGCAAACCGGCCTCTGGATCGAAGACAGGGGAGTAGGGATCAAAAAAACGCAGATAACAAAAAACCCGCGCATTGGTGTGCAATACGCGGGGCCCGTATGGGCGGGCAAGAAATATAACTTGAAGCTCGGTTCAGTGTGTGTGACGCAGTAAGAGTAGTCCTTTCAGTCTGTGCTTGGGACTTTTCGATATTCCGCGTTTCGCCAGCCGTATTGTGTAATTGTCGAAACGATTGGTCCAGAACTTGAAAAGTTCCATGGGCCAAAGAAGGAAAATACCCCACCAGAGCCACCACATACTGCCACGCCTTTTTCCATTGCTTAAGCTGGTTACGATTTGCTGGTACCTGATCTGAAAGTGGAACCAGAAAAGAAATCCGAAGACCAGTTCTACCAGGCTCGCCATGAAGACGAGCGTTCTCCATTCCTTGATCAGTCCCTCTATCATGTTTATTCCTCCTTGATCTTTTCCCGGTGGAAAAATTTTTCTTTTGCGGAAAACACCAGCCCTTCGATAATGGGCCGGAGAACCGTAATAGGTAAACCGAGTATCGTGATCACTCCCCAGAAAAGTTCTATGCTCAGCGCGACGAGCGTTGGGATCATCCAATTCTTGTATTTGAAGCAATTGTCTGCGTACCAACCGACAGCTATGAAGTAACCAACAAGCAGGTAAACGAGACCCGCCAAAATAAAAATGAAGACGTCCATAAAAGAACTCCTATCCCTAACAGTGAATAAAAATGTGAATTAGCTGACTCCATGGTAACCAATTCTGCATACTCTTGTCAAATAGCAGAATAAGTGTTATAAATAGCGCCACAGCTCAGTTCATTTCATTTATTAAAAAAGGAGAGTTTTCTTGAACAAGGATAAACTCGTGAAATCGGCTGCGATCGCGACAGTCGTTACGATGCTCGTCGAGGGGACGATTTATGTCTGGTCCATGAAATCTCTCGGCGTGCGTCCCGTGTTCACGACCTGGCTTTTATTTTTCGTCGCTTCGTCCCTGAGCTTATGGACGTACTGGTCGACGGAGAAGCACAGCGTTGTGGGGAATATCGCGAATGTCGCGGATGCCTTCGTCTGCGCTGCGATACTCACGGGCGTCATCATTTTTGAGAAGGGGAATCTCATGGGGAGCGCTTTCGATGAGTATTGCCTGATTGCTTCCGTGGTCATTCTCGTTTTCTGGAGAGTGACCAAACACCATACCCTCTCGAATCTTTCGCTCCAGGCGGTGATGACGATCGCATACCTCCCGACCTTCTTCGAGCTCTGGCATACAGCGGTGAACACGGAGTTTCTTCCGATGTGGATTCTTTCGTGGGTCTCGTCGATTTTCGCCCTTGTGCCTGCCCGAGTAAAGAAGGATAGGCTAGGTACAGTGTACGCAGGCCGCGGACTGGTTCTCGTATCGGTCGTGATATGGCTGATACTGAG
Source organism: bacterium (assembly GCA_021825465.1). Lineage (GTDB taxonomy): Bacteria > Patescibacteriota > Minisyncoccia > UBA6257 > GWB1-50-10 > JAKAHT01. The sequence goes on from JAKAGX010000008.1 coordinate 2,702, forward strand.
AATTCATTGGGTCGTCCATCCATAGCGATGAGACGACCCTTTGTGTTCATTTGCAGGGGAGTGAAACGTTTTTAGTGCAAATACGTATTGATTTTTAGTCGGGGAAAAAAGTAAAATATGAACCATATGACTGAACGACTGAAGCATGAAGAGGGGGAAAGAATTTTCAAAGTGTTGGCCAGTGCCAAGCGTCTCGCGATACTCCACGCGCTGGACGGGAAAGAAATGTCGGTGGACGAGCTCACGAAAAAACTCGGCGTGAGGAAATCGAATATTTCTCAGCACCTCGCGATCCTGCGGTACGCGCGCCTCGTTAAGATGAGGAGGGACGCCACCCGCGTTTACTACCGGGTGACCGATCCGAAGATCCTGGACTGTTGCCGGATCATCGGAAATTTCGCCAAGAAATATCGTTAAGAAAAATAAAACAAGGGGGAAATAAGGCGGTATGCCACAGCATACCGCCTTATTCTTTGGGGTATAACCGGTGGAAAAAATCGGTCTTGACGTTCCCGTCCGGACGGGACTATAATGCTTTCATGCTTTCGATGTTTCGAAACATCGAATACGTAAGAAAAGGCCGGGAAAATAAGGGGGGCATACCAATTAAAAAAGAGATCAAACTTCACGCATAAAAAATTCGATTTCGTCGATCGACAGCGTGTCGTTTTTCTAACGAAAAAATGAAAACAAAATTATCGAGTAGTCACGAAGCGATGAAAGTAGTTCTTTTCGGAGCCGCAGCTTTCTTAGTGTGCGGTTTTTTTGTCGTCGGTAATGTCGCGCATGCTTCTACACTGAATGTCGTCCCCGACGAAGGGGGATTTTATAGTGCTTTGGTTAAGGGTGCCGATCATTTAGTGAGTCAGCAAAATTCTGATGGTGGTTGGGCTTGGACAGCCTCGGGCGGCAGTTCAGCTAATACATTTGGTGTTACGGGTCTTGGGTTATTGGATGCCTACGAAATAACCCATGATTCAACTTATCTGACGAAAGCTCAATTGACCGCTGATCACTTGCTCGGCATTACTACACCGACGGATCTTGCATCTGATAATACGAACAAGTTTTATTCTCAAGATATTGTCTTTTTAGTGAAAGCCGGTCAATTAATTGGGAATAGCGCTTACACAAGCAAAGCAAGTGCTTTAATGACCCATTTTATCAATGAGCCAAACAGATACTGCAATGCCAGTAGTACTGGTTGTATAACAGCCCAAGATATAGCTGATGCTTATCATAATATGGGGAGTGCTTATGCAGCTCCGTCTGGATTGACGGAATGGCAGCTTTCGTCTTGGGTGGAAGCAGCGAAGCTTACTGGAAATAATAGTTGGGCGACCGACTTAGCTAATATAGTAAAGTCAGATGTGATAGACTCCGCTTATAGTGCAAGCTTAGATCTGACAGGGGGGAAAAGCTATGCTTTAGGATTGGCTGGGGCATTAAGGGCAACAGCTATAATGGGGGTCTCTAATTCTGATGTATTAACTAAACTCGTAGCCGAGCAAAATGCGGATGGATCAATAAAAGCTAATACAAATGATGGGATTAAGCAGACCACAGCCTATGCGGTACTGGGATTTGCTGCAGCCAATGATCAGAGCGATGCAGTTTCATCAACTGCGTATTTGGCCGGTACGCAAAACTCAACAAGCGGCGGATGGACAGAAAGTGATGGAACTGAATATACCGAAGTAAACAGCGAGATTATACAAGCCATCTCCAGTGTTCTTACGTCGGGCAATTACTATTCTATCCAAGATGCAGTCAATGCGGCATCCGACGGCGATACGATCAATGTCGCTGCGGGAACATACAGTGAAACACTTCAAATCAATAAGCCGTTGACGCTTCTTGGTGCAAAAGCAAATGTTGATGCGAGAAATACGAGTACGCGTGGTAGTGGAGAATCAGTTATCCTTTCGACTAGTACTGATGGTTCGATTCAGATCGGTTCCGCGGGGCCGGTTGCCGGTACGGTGACCATCAACGGATTCACGATCGGCAACAGCACCACCTCGCCCTACAAGGCGATCCATGTGATGCAGCAAACAAATGACGTTGTCGTTGAAAATAACATCATCGAACCTTCCACATACGATGGCATCAATCTCTACAGCGCGGTTCAGGGAACCATCGATCAGAACTTGGTCCTCGGCGCCACGACAAGCGGCATCACGATGGGGAACAGCGATGTGATGCCGAATATCGTCACTCAAGCAACGATCACGAACAATAAAGTAGAAAATTCGGAATACGGCATAACCGGTTACATGTCGAGCAGCACGATCTCAGGCAATGAAGTTATCGGTTCGTCGGCTCAAACCAACGGTTCCGGCATCGGCGGTGAGTTCTACAACACGTCGATAACGAATAATACTGTTTCAGGATATTCTGCTGGTGTCGGCATCGGATTCAAGAATCAAAACCCGGCTCGAGCGAATGCATCCGGAATGACGATCTCTGGGAACACGGTTTACGACAATGGCTATAACTTCTATGCGGTGTCGACGAGTACTGGCACTACCGTTTCCGGCAACTACCTCGAATCGCCGGGAGGAGTAAACACGCTTGTACTGAATTCCATAACAACGGGTTATTCGTTCTCGGGGAATTACTACAGTAATTGGTCGGGAACGGGGAATTACGCGATAACGGGTACCGATGATGGCACCACCGTTTCGACGACCTCATCCGCATTCGCCGATACTTCGCCGATGATAAGGCCTGTCTATGTTTCCACGACAGGCACCGATGGTCCTACCTATGGAACGGTGACCAATCCATACCGGACGATTCAGTACGGTATAGATAACGTCACCCCCGGCGGCACGGTCAATGTGGCCGCGGGAACATATACTGAAAATGTGAGTGTAAATAAGTCTGTTGCTATAGTCGGCAGTGGATTATCAACGACAAGTACACTTGATGGCATGATGACGATTACCGGTAACAATGTAAGCGTGAAAAATATGACGTTTACGAATCCAAATGGGAGTACCGCCCTTTTGGTGAGTGGCGCGAGTCATGTTTCTATCATGAGCAACAAGTTCGATTCGGTTGGTACGACGCTCTCGGCAGGATCGGCGCAAGCGATTGATATAAATGGCGGTACGAGTACGGCAATGTCAGATATAACTATCGATGATAATACTATCTCGAATGTTGGGAGCCTTAATCTGGCTTACAGTGCATCCGTTTCTGGGACGAGTGCCAAGGGTATTTATATCGGTGATTCCACGGGTGTGAATATCATATCAGGCGTAGTGATCAACAATAACACCATATCGCACATACAAGCATCAACTGCTGCATGGAATGTTGGTCGCGGTGCATACGGTATTCTTGTTAATCACGCAAACCATCCCACTGACGGTTCGACTGGTGTTACGATAACGAACAATACGATCAGTGATTTGGAAGGTCTTTGGGCGCATGCAATTGGTTTGGAGGGCAACACGCCCAACGCGGTTGTAACTGGCAATACGGTAGAAGGTTTGGTGAGCCATAAAACTCCAAGTGATGCCGTTGGCGTTCAAGTTGAAGATAACGCAAATGCCAGCACCGTTAAGGTTAATGGTAATAGTTTCGGCGATGCAGTCGCTTGGGGTGTGGTAAATGCTGTATCGACGACGACCGTCGATGCCGCCAACAACTACTGGGGAACGGTGAGCTCGACGACGATAGCATCGATGACATCAGGCGGCGTTGATTATGCACCGTGGAGCAACGGTTTAGGTTCGGAAACGAATGTGGAAGCCGATGCCCCGGAAGTCATCATCGGCAGCAACGCAACCTCCTCGACGTCGACCGTGAATGTTCCGGAGGACGCGACGAGCACGACGCTCAACGCTTCGGCGCTTCTTGATACAACCAATGACAGCGTAACCCTGCCGGGCGCGATCACCGTGAACGCGACGACAAGCATCGGGAATGTGAATGTTCAAATCCCCGCCGGCATCAAGATAACCGGCACATCCGGCTGGACCGGCATCATCAATGTCCCGCAGGTGAAGGCGAATAATACGGTTTCCGTGACGCCTGATGTCAATCACGGCGCATCGATCTCGTCCGTTATCGAGATCGGATCGAACAGCACGCCGCTTACCTTCGACCAAGCGGTCAGGATACTGATGGTGGGACAAGGGGGGAAGTACGTCGGTTATTACCGAAACGGTGCGTTCACTCCGATTACGGCCGCTTGCTCGGCGGACACGCAATCGGCCGGCAATAGCTTGTCGGCAGGAGGGGATTGCAAAATAGACGTGAATAACGGGGCCGATCTCGTTGTTTGGACGAAGCACTTCACGAGTTTCGTCACATACACGCAGTATGTGACAAGCGTGACGACGTACGCGACCGGCGGCGGGGGAGGAGGAGGCGGCGGCGGATATGTTGCGCCGCTCCCCGCAGCGACCGCTCCCGTGACGACGGTAACGCAGCCGGCAACGACGCCCGCCGCACCGGCGGTAGGCCAAGTGTTGGGCGCGCAGGCATTCCGCTTTACCGAAGACCTTTCGGAGGGGATGCAGAGCGATAACGTGACCGAGCTGCAGAACCGTTTGACGAGCGAAGGGGTATACTCCGGTCCCGTTACGGGATACTTCGGATCCCTGACGCTTGCCGGCGTGAAGGAGTATCAAGCGAAGCACAGCCTTCCAACAACGGGATTTGTGGGACCGATGACGAGGGCAGAGCTGAATGCAGCTCTCACGTCCGCCGCGAGCCAAGGCCAAGTTCTTGGAGCCCAGACGACCGGAACGGCTGAGACGATCGCGCGCATTCAGGGGATCATTCAGCAACTTCAAGCGGAGGGAGGCCAGGAAAAGATCATTTCCGTCCTTCAAATGGTCCTTGCATTTCTCGGACAATAGCCGCGAACTATGCACGAAAGTCCCCCGGAAACGGGGGACTTTCCTTTTTCTCGATTTTATTGTATAATAAAAACCACATGAAACGGGCTATTCGCTGGTTTAAGAAATATTTCATTCCTCATGAAGGGAACGATCACCAGCCGCATATGTTGAGGCGGGAGACCATCCTTTTTATCGGCGTTATGGTGCTCGCGATCGAAGTGGTTTTCGTTTTTCGTTCCTTCGGCATCATTTCCATGGACAAGCTGACGGCGCTTATCTTGCCGAACTCCTTGGTTGATGAAACGAATGCCGCCCGCGTTTCCGACGACCTGTCCTCTTTGAAGCCGAGCGCGCTTCTCGAGGCTGCCGCCCGGGACAAGGCGAACGATATGGCGAAGAACGGTTACTTCGCCCACACGAGCCCCACCGGCATTACGCCGTGGTATTGGTTCGAAAAAGTCGGCTACAATTTCGAGTATGCCGGCGAGAATCTTGCGATCAACTTCATCGATTCCAAGGATGTCATGAACGCATGGATGAATTCACCTGAACATCGGGCGAACATCTTGGACAGCCACTTTACGCAAATCGGCATCGCGACAGCCGAGGGGACGTATGAAGGCCGGCCGGCCACGTTCGTGGTGCAGCTCTTCGGCACTCCCGCTCCGCTCGCGGCGAGTGCGTCTCCCGCGGCGGCAGTTGCTTCCGCAAAGCCGTCTGTTATCAGCCAATCTTCGAGTACCACCGCTTCCGGGGAAAGCTCGTTTGTCGCCGTAAAAGGCGCCGAAACGAGTTCCGTCGCTTCGGCCGCTTCTTCGGCGGTTGCCGGAACAACGGAATCCAACAGCGTTGCGGACGCTTGGGCATCGCCCCATCAAACGCTCAACTATCTCTTGTATGCTCTCGGCGCGCTTGTCATTCTTGCTTTAGGGCTCAATGTTTTCATCAAAATGGAGATCCAGCACGGCTATCTTATTTTGAACGGCTTGCTCCTTATCGTCTTTCTGGGGGCAATGATCGTCGTCAACAACTACCTCGCTCTTTCTCAGATACGGATCTTATAGGTTTCAATGATGGATCTTTCGTGGGAGGAAATTGGAAAAATGGCCGATGATCTGGCCGAAAGAATAAAGAACAGCGGCTTCAAGCCCGACTATCTCGTCGGCATCACGGCCGGCGGTCTTGTTCCCTTGGGGCTCCTTGCAAAGCGCCTCGATTTCGAGGGCATCCTTACCGTTTCGACGAAATCGTACGACAACGATCACCGTCAAAAAGAATTGGAGGTGACATATCTCCCGGAAATCGATTTAAAAGGAAGGAGGGTCCTTCTCATCGACGAGATCGCCGACTCCGGTGCAACGCTCAAAAAACTCGGCGAGATATTCATGGACCGTTATCAAGTAAAAGAGCTGAAGATCGCAACGCTTGCCGTGAATAAAGGCAAGTCGGCCGTCATTCCGGATTTTTACGCCCTGGCGGGGACGGGCGAGTGGATCCATTTCCCGTGGGAACCGAAGTGAAGGGAGAAATTGACATATTTTGTATTGTGTGTGATAGTTAGAACTCAAAACTATCGTTCATTTAATTTATTAGAAAGGAAAACCTATGGTTACTATAGGTGATTTGTATACGGAGATGGGGAAAGTTCAAAGACTCCGGGATATGTTTGGAACGGAAGAGGAGTTTGAAAAGGAATACCAGCGAAGGAAAGAAGAACTCGTCGAGGCGATCCGGACGGAACACAATATCCCCAATGACGTCCCGTTTCATCCATCCGAGAACGCCCCTCTTGGAGAGAAATCAGAGCACCTCTTTTATGAACTCCGTAACTGGATTGTCAGTCAGGAGCACTAAGAACTTACGGGAAAGCGTACTGCGGGAAGGTTATCTGTACTTCCCGCTTTTTTGTTCATTAATTGTGTTAAACTGAGGACATATGAAGAGACTTCTCTTGACGTCTACCGGTTTTACGAATCCGAAGCTGGGGGAGCGGTTTTTGCATCTGCTCCAAAAAGACCCATCCGTAACCCGCGTGCTCTTCGTGCCGACCGCATCGAGAACGGAGCATGAAATGAAATATGTATATGAGTCGGAGGATGAGCTCGTCCAACTTGGTATTCCGAAAGAAAACATTGTCTGGTTCGATTACCGTAATCCTACCGCGGTTAGAGATGTCGACCGGTTCGATGTTGTCTATGTTTGTGGCGGTAATACGTTTTTCCTTTCCGAAAAGTTGAAAAAAACCGGTATGGATAAAAAGATCGTCGATTTGGTGTGCCAGGGAAAGGTGTACGTCGGCGTGAGTGCGGGGAGCGTGATCGCGGGGCCGGACATTTCGATAGCCGGGCCGTTCGATGAGAATGAATCCGGGTTGAGTGATATGGCGGGATGGGGATTGACCGACAAGGTAGTGACACCGCACTATACCGAGAAAGAAAAAGATATTGTCGAAGAATTTAGGAAGAAACTGCCGTATCCTATCGTGCCGATAACGGACAATCAGGCGCTGGAAGGAACGGACGATAATTTTTCTGTCATTGAATAACGGATTACATTATGGATGCGAAGGAATATATACTCAGCCAATTGAATAGTTTGCGGCCGAGCGGCGGCAGTCAGAAATTCGAAAACCAAGCTGCGCTGGTTGATTTCCTTTTCAAGGCGGTCATGTCGAAGAAGTTCAGGAAGTACAGCGTCAACCCGGAGTATCAGGAACACATCCGTTCGGCGATCGAGTTGAATGTGAAGAACGGCGAGCCCATAAAAGTTGCCATTATTTTCGGCTGCTATAAATTGTGGCGCCTCGAAGAATCTCCCGAACCTGACTGGGCCGAGCTTTTTAGCATGATGTACTACGCCTCTTGGCTGAAGCCGATTGCAGAGAATTATCGGCCCGGCGTATGGTTCGATTTTTATTCCGACGATGCGATCGTAAAATACATTGACAATATTCCCCGGGCGGATACGGAGAAGTATCGCGAAATATTTAAGCAACTTCTGAATTTCATAAAACAATACTTGCCGAACAACATGAAGTTCACGCTGAACCGAGTAGGGGATCAATATGCGTCCGAAGAAGATTTTTTGGCTGATGTGGAAGCGCAGAAGAAGAAGCTGCTCGAGAAGTACAACGATAAATTTCCGCCGCTCACCCCGGAACAACGAGCGACGCTGGATTTGAATGTCCGGCTTGATCCCGGCCAAGATAAGGACCCGGAGTGGCGCGAAAAGATTCAGCTCATGCACGATTCCTACATGCTTGTCACGAAACGCCGACCGTATTACCGGACTCCCGATAAGATCGTTGCGATCACAAAACAAGCCGACAACACCATAGCGGTAGGGACGACGAAAACGTCCATTGCGAAGTTTTGGGCGGGAGTTGGAGCGCTCAAGGCGCAAAATGGCAATCTCATTGAGACGGTCTTAACGCCGAGTCAGTTGACTTCAGCCAATTTCCATTGGGAACCGATAGCTATTGACGGCTTGGACGGGAAGAACTTTAAAAAGATCAGGGTTGTGGCTTAAGGGAATAAGGTGATTGTCTCGCCAGTATTGGCTTGAATTTCGCCTCCAAAAGCGGGATAGTTAAAGCAATATGAAACTGGAAATAGGGATCGTGGGGCTGCCGAATGTGGGGAAGTCCACGCTCTTCAAGATCATTACGAGCCAGGAGGTCACGATCGCGAACTATCCCTTTGCGACGATCGACCCGAACGTCGGCGTCGTTGCCGTTCCCGACGAACGGGTGGACAAACTTGCGGACACGAGCAAATCGAAAAAACGCATTCCGGCCGTCGTTGAATTCTACGACATCGCGGGGCTTGTGAGAGGCGCATACAAAGGAGAAGGACTCGGCAATCAATTTTTGTCGCACATCCGGAACGTGCACGTGATCGTCCACATCGTCCGGTGTTTCGAGAACAACGACGTCGTCCATGTGGAGGGGAATGTGGATCCGATCCGCGACATCGATACCATCGAATCCGAGCTCATCTTCAAGGATCTGGATACCATCGAGAAAAGATTAAGCAAGCTTGAGGCGGATGTGCGAAGCGGTGACAAGCAGGCGAAGATTGATCTGGAGATCTTGAAAAAGGCGAAGGAGATGCTCGGCAAGGGGGAACTCCTCACGGCGATCGCGGATGAAAAGATTGTGAAGGAGCTTCAGCTCTTGACCTCGAAGCAGCAAATATTCCTTTTGAACGGAAAAGCGGAAGACGTACGGGAGGACGTGAAGGAAAAGATCCGCGGCATGAGGTTTGAATTCCTCATTGCTGACTTGAGCGACGAAGAATCGCTCCCGAATCTCATTAAAGCGGCATACTTCACGCTGAACCTGATAAGCTTTTTCACGACCGGAGAGGATGAAACGCGGGCGTGGACGATCGAGCGGGGAATGAAAGCGCCGCAAGCGGCTGGCGTGATCCATACGGATTTCGAAAATAAATTCATCCGGGCGGAAGTGGTGAACTGGGAAAAATTGCTGCAAGCTGGCGGATGGAGCCAAGCGAAGCAAAAAGGGTGGCTTCGCCTCGAGGGGAAGGATTACGTTGTGGAGGACGGAGATGTAATGGTGATCCGGCACGGGTAGGGGGCTCGCTGAATACCCCCGCAGAGGCTCCCTCCGGGAGGCTCAAGTCTTAGCCTTCGCAAGGGGTATTCAGCTCGTTTTTTACCTGTTACCGCTCGGTTTCCGAGACGGTTTGCTTAAACAAATCCGGCTGACTCGAAGGGTGTTATTATTGAGGTATGGAGGGGAACGAAAAAATAAGCCCGACGGCATGGATGGTTGCGGAAGGGAGAACCTTTTCCGACATCCCGTTTTCCCGCGAAATATTCCGTGAGGTCCAGAAGATCGGAAGGGAAGGGGTTGGTCCCGACCCCGATGACGTCGAAAAGATAACGGCGACAGATCTCGCACCGCGGTTCGAAGCGCGTTATAAGATCATCAATCACGTGGTGCGCGGTTTCGGTCTCCGCCAGGTTTTGGAAATTGCGTCTGGTCTGACGCCCCGTGGCATCGAAATGACCGAAGATGGAAGCGTCGACACGTACGTGGAGATGGATCTCCCCGGCATCATAAAAATAAAACGGATGATCGTAAAGATCATCTATCGCGAACTCAAAAAGAAAAAACGGAGATTGTTCCTCGAAGAAGGAGATGCGCTGGATAACAAGGCGGTCTTTAAGGCGGCCGGATATTTCGATACTGCGCGTCCGATCGCCGTCGTTTCGGAGGGACTCCTCCGTTATTTGAATTTCAAGGAAAAAGCCGAAGTTGCGCGAAATATCCACGATCTCTTGGCCGTCTTCGGAGGAGCGTGGATCACGCCCGATGTGACCGTCCGGAGCAACAGACATTATCCGTACGAGGCGCGGCGCAACGAGTATATCGAGCGCTTGACGGGCATCGACATGGAGAAAAACAAGTTCGAAAGCGTCGGAGCGGCGCAGCGTTTTTTCGAGGAGTTGGGGTTCCGCGTCGAACAGCGGATGCTCGGGGAAATTGCGGATTCCCTCGTATCACCCGGCATTCTGGGACTGCCCGTTTCGGATATTAAGAAGAGGTTTGAGAAGAGCCCTGCTTTTGTTCTTTCGCTTTCAGGGAAATGAAGAAAAGGGCGAGTGCGGCAAGAGCGATGCCGAAATCGCGGAAGGTGACGTCGTCCAAGCCGTAGAAAATGAGGATGAAGATCAAATTCCAGAACGCGAGCATCGAGGCGGTCGAAAGGAATCTGCCGAAGAAAATGGCAAAGCCCAGCACGAGTTCGAAGATGGCATAGATGGTAAGGAACGCGCCCGCCGGGACGATCGCGCTGAGCCAACTCGGCACGAAATACAGCCACGCCGTGGGGTAGAGGAGTGCGTTGATGCCCGCGTACACGAACACGAACCCGACGCCCAACCGCAGGATAAAGATCGGCGAAAGCTGTTTAAAATCGCTTTCAAATTTCATATTGGTATTATACCATAGAATCAGATGTACGAGCTTTCTTTTGAGTACTACCAAGGGCCGATCGAGAAACTTCTCGAGCTCATCGAAGAAAAAAAGCTGGAAGTGACCATGGTGAGCTTGTCCGAAGTGACCGCCGGCTTTTTTGATTATTTGGAGCATCTCGAACAATCGGGGGCGGGGAACGGCATCATTGCCGATTTCTTGTCCGTCGCCTCGAAGCTCCTTCTTATTAAATCGAAATTCATTCTGCCGTCGCTTGTCATGACCGAAGAAGAGGAAGAGGATGTGAAGAGCCTCGAAACAAGGATCAAGATCTACCAGGAGTTCAAACAAGCGAAACTTTATATCAAGGAAATGTGGAGCGAGCGGGAGCTCATGGGTACGAGGGAATTTTTCAAAGGAGCCGCGCAATCCTTTTACCCGCCGAAATCATGCGCACCATCGGACCTTATGTCCGCTTTGGAACGGGTGATCGGCGAGATCGAAAAGATCATGAAGCCGGTCGTGAAAGTGAAGAATCAAGTCATCAGCTTGAAGAAAAAAATCGAGGAAGTATTCAGCCGGCTCACGAAAGATCCGATCAATTTCAAAAATCTGCACGGCGGGAACAGAAAAGAGGTCGTCGTTCTTTTTCTTGCCGTCCTCCATCTCATCCGGCAGCAATTGGTGGATGTCGAGCAAAACGGCCGATTTTCGGATATACTAGTAGCCAAGCTATGAGGAGCGACATGACCAAGCTATTTCTCGGGACCGGTTGTTATTCCGCTCCTGCGGCGGAATGCAACCTACGCTCTCGGCGGAAAAATCCGCCTGCGGCGGAACCAAGCTTTTCCCGCCTGCGAGAGTTCCCTCGAAACATCATGGTCATGTCTTTCGGTGTGATAAAAATATATGAATAAGGAAGAAAAAACGGCGGCGGTCCAAGCATTGCTTTTTTATTACGGCGAACCCATTGCGGTCGGAAAGGCAGCAAAACTCTTGGGAATGAAAGAGGAAGAATGCGCGTCGGTTGTCGAAGCTCTCTCGGCGAAACTGAACGACGACCCTTCCTCGGGATTCGTTCTTTTGAGGAACGGGGATGAAATCGAGCTTGCAACAAAGCCGTCGCTTGCATGGATTTTCAAGAAGCTGATCGAAGAAGAGTTCAAGGAGGAACTGACGCCGGCAGCTTTGGAAACGATCTCGATCGTCGCATATCTCGGCCCCGTGACACGCGCCGTCATCGACTATGTGCGGGGCGTCAATTCGACGTTCATTTTGAGGAACCTTTTGATCCGAGGCCTCGTTTCCCGGAACCTTGCGGCGGGAAAGAAAAACGTTTTCGAATACCGCGTGAGTTTCGATTTCTTGAAGCACATGGGCGTCGCTCGCGTTGAAGATCTTCCGGAATACCAAAAATACAAGAATATCCTCCAAAAGTTCGAACACTTCGAGGGAACCGAGGAAAATCACGGGAATCAGGAAGAGATCATCCCCGGATCATCGGAATTATGAAGAAGAAGTTCGTCGTTCTTGCCCTCATCGTCTTTTGCGGGATTATTTTCGTGAAGTTCGTCCTGCCTGTTTTCAATTTGAGCGGCGGTACGCCGGCGAGTTCTCAAAATCCCGCGGCGACATCGACCGCGACGACCACGAATTACGATGCCGGCTTGAAGACAATCCCAACGAGGAACTGGAGCATTTTGGACCCCACGACGACCGCCGAAGGGGTGCTCCTCGAATCGCTCAATGACAACTTCGCTTTTTACCGCTACAACGCTTATGTGATGTGGCACCTTGCATCCCTCACGAAGCTTATCACCGCCGTTGTCGTTGTCGAAAACGTCGGATTGAATGCAAAGATACCCATCACGACGTCGACCATGAGCGTCGAAGGGGAAGCCGGGAATCTCCAGGCTGGAGAGGTCTATAACTCCGAGGATCTTTTGAAGATCATGCTCATGGCATCGTCGAACCGGGCCGCCGCAGCATTCGAAGAATATCTCGGGGATCAAAAGTTCCTCGATCTTGCGCGGGAGAAAATGCGGCAGATCGGCATGACCCAAACAGTGATCTATGATCCTTCCGGGCTCGACGATGCGAACGAAGGGACGCCGAACGATATTTACCTTCTTTTGAAATACATCATCGAGAACGATCCGAAGATCCTTACCTGGACGCGGCTTACGACGATATCGGTCCAGCCGCTCAATTCGTCGCGGATCAACTTGGTCTCAAACATCGATCCGATCGCGTCGCGGGCCGATTTTCTCGGCGGGAAAACGGGAACGACGCCTCTCGCGAAGGAAAATCTTGCAACGGTCCTTGAATTCCAAAACAGATATCTCGTCGCCGTCATCATGGGGAGCAATAATCGGTTTCAGGACCTCGATAGTCTCTTGCAATGGATCGATCAAGCATACCAATTCTGATTCTTCGGTATTATAATGAATGACGTTCCATGACCATTTTCTCGGCTACCAGAGTATTGATGCTCTTTGCTCTTTCGTTCGTGGTTGCGCTTCTTATTACGCCGCCCGTTTTTTCTTTTTTGCAGAAGTTCCATAAGAGCAACATCCGGGACGAAGAAAGCGCTCCCGTTTTTTACCGATATCACAAAGACAAATCGTCGACCCCGACGATGGGCGGCATCATCATTTGGGCGACCGTGCTCGGCATTGCGTTCGTTTTTCTCATTCTCGGCAATTTCCTCGACGGATTTGCCAACTATTTCAATTTTGTAAACCGTTCGGAAACGTTCATTCCGCTCTTTGCGCTTGCTTTTGCCGCGGCAATCGGGCTTTTCGACGATCTCATGGGCATCAAGGGGATCGGTCCTCACGGCGGAGGGCTCAAAATGCGCCACAAGATACTGCTCTATACGCTTGCGGCCGTTTTAGGAGCTTGGTGGTTTTACTTCCGGCTCGGCTGGCATACGGTATACGTTCCGTTCGTGGGACCGCTCGATTTCGGCTGGTGGTACATTCCTTTTTTCATTTTTGTGATCGTCGCGACCGCCTTTTCCGCAAATGAGACCGACGGTTTGGACGGGCTTTTGGGCGGCGTTTCGCTTTTTTCTTTCGTCGCCCTCGATGTCGTCGCCTTCGTTCTTCATAAGTACGATCTGGCTGCCATGATCGCGACCATCGTGGGGGCGCTCCTCGCTTTCTTATGGTTCAATATCCATCCGGCAAAATTTTTCATGGGCGATACCGGATCGATGTCCCTCGGGATCACGCTCGGCGTTATCGCTCTGATGACCGATACCTCGCTTTTCTTGCCGTTCTTCGCTTTCATCTTCGTCGTCGAATCCGGTTCCGTCATCATTCAAGTCTTGAGCAAAAAACTCAGGAAGAAAAAAGTTTTTCTCTCGACGCCCATCCATCACCATTTTCAAGGATTGGGGTGGCCGGAGAGTCAGATCACGATGAGGTTTTGGATCGTGAGCGCCGTCATGACGACGCTCGGCCTTGCGATCTTCTTTCTTGCGCGATTTGCCTAAATCCATGGATGAATTCGTATTAAAAGGAGGATTGGTTCACCGGGGAGACGGATCGGAGCCCCAAGAGATCGATATTTCGGTGAAAAAGGGGAAGATCCTCGGTTTTTTGAAGGCGACCAAAAAGAATTCTAAGAACATCATCGACGTGAAGGGTTCCGTCATCACACCCGGCTTTATTGAGGTGAATGCCGGCGCATACGGACCTCAAGGGGTCTTCGAGGATCCTTTTGGGATGCATTGGATCCGGAAGGGGATTACGAGCGTCATCGTTGGAAGCGACGGCGTGACGCCGGCACCTCTCTTTGCACGATCAGCCGCCTTTTTGCGGTCGGAATATCCAAGGTCCTCCAATGCCGATTGGCAGTCCATGAGGGAATTTTTGAGCGTTTTGGAACGACGGGGGACCGGCGTGAACATGGGGACGTTCGCGGGATATGCAACGCTCCGGAGCGCCATGACGGAAGGATACGGCCGCGACCTTACGGTCGGCGAGATAGAAAGTTTGGGAAGGACAATATCCGAAAGTTTGAAAGAAGGAGCGCTCGGCGTTTCGTTCGATCTTTCGGGATTGTATTTGAACCGCGTTTCGTCGGATGAGGTCTTCAAAGTGATCAACGCAGCCGGGAAATTCAAAAGCGTTCTCGCGTTCCATTTGCGCGACGAGCGAAAGCCCATGGAATCGCTTGCGGAGATACTCTCTTTTTCCGAAGCGCATGCGGCGAACGTCGAGATCGGCCACTTTCAGCCGCTTGCGGAATTCAAGGGCGGTTATCTCGAAGCCGCTTCTGAAATAGAAAAAGGTTCCGCGGACAAAAACGTCCATTTCGACATTTTCCCGCGCCCGGTCGCGAGGATCTCGATGCACGATCTTTTCCCCGTTTGGATAAAGGAAAATACGCTCCAACGTCTTGCGGAAGCGATGAAGGAGACCCACGTGCGCGAGAGGATGCTCGAGGCCTTCGCCGGCTTCGGATCGGATACGCTCACGATCGCCGCTGTGCCAAAGTCTCTTCAGTTTCTCGAAGGGAAGACGATCGGCGATTTTGCTTCGAATCGCGGCATAAGCGTCGCCGAAGCGCTCCTCACGCTTGCAACGCTCTCGGCAATGAGGATGGAATTCTTTTCATCCGCCGTGGATCGAGAAGTGCTGGAAGAGCTCCTTCGGAACAATCATTCGATCGTTACCCTCGACTGCTGGGATGCGAAAGAAGGGGCTGATCCGATCATTGAAAAGGTACTTTCGTCGGAAAAGTCGGTCGAAAAGATCACGGGAGCGCCGGCGCGGAAGTTCGGCCTTCAAGAGAGAGGATTTTTAAAGGAAGGATATTATGCGGACATCGCTGTTTTCAAGGATGGAAAGCCGTTCTACGTTTTTGTGAACGGTGTTGCCGTTCTCGAAGCGGGCGTTCCGCACCCGGAGTTCGCAGGCCGGGTCTTGAAAAATAAATCGGAAAAATGAGAAAAAACGTCGTACGATCTTCGGGGCCCGATTACACGTTCGTGTTCCTCTTGACCGTGCTCGTCGTTTTCGGCCTCGTTATGCTTACCTCCGCTTCGTCCGATCTCGCGAAGGCCCAGTATGGGAACAGTTATTACTATTTAACGCATCAAATTTTATTCGGCTTGTTGCCCGGCCTTGTGGGATTTTTCCTCGGCATTTTTGTGGACCGGAGGATCTGGCAGAAAGTGAGTTTGTACCTTTTGGGGATCGGCATCCTCTTTCTGCTTTTAGTTTTCACCCACCTTGGGTATCAGGCATATGGCGCCGATCGGTGGCTCCATATCGGCGGTTTCGGTTTTCAGCCGTCCGAATTCGTAAAGCTTGCCCTTATCATTTACATGGCTTCATGGCTCGCGAAGAATGCGAGCAAGCATAAGAGCTTCAAGGAAAGCACCCTTCCGTTTTTCATCATCCTTTCCCTGGTCATTCTTCCGATCGTCCTCCAGCCTGCCACGACGACCGCGGTCCTCATTACGAGCGCTGCGCTCATCATGTATCTCATTGCAGGGGCGAGCTTGAGATCGCTTGCATTCATTGTCATTATCGGGCTTCTCGGCCTCGCGCTCCTCATTGCCATAACGCCGTACCGGTTCCAGCGCATTTTCAGCTTTCTCCATCCGAATTCCGATACGCTCGGGAAAACCTATCAAATAAATCAATCGCTTATCGCGATCGGTTCCGGCGGTCTTTGGGGAGTCGGGTATGGCCACTCGACGACGAAACTTCACTATTTGCCGGAGCCCATGGGCGACTCGATCTTTGCCGTGATCGCGGAAGAGCTCGGATTCGTCGGTTCCACGCTCCTCATTGCCGCGTTCCTTATGTTCGTATGGCGCGGGATCAAGATAGCAAAGCGCGCCCCCGATATGTTCAGCGAGCTCATGGTCGTCGGTTTTGTTTCCGTGATCGGGCTTCAAGCGTTCGTGCACATCGGGGCGGTGTCGGGCCTTTTGCCTTTCACCGGCATTCCGTTGCCTTTTACGAGCTACGGCGGTACGGCGCTTGCGGTCTTTCTTACGATGTCGGGGATCATCGTCGGCGTTTCCCGAACTTCGCATTAGGTATAATAGTATGGTAATGAAACGAATCGTTTTGACGGGTGGGGGGAGCGGGGGACACTTGTTCCCCTTGCTTGCGATCGCCGACGCTCTCCAAAAAAGCGGCACCGACCTCGAACTCGTTTATCTCGGCCCTCGAGATCAGTACCGGCCGGAATTTTTAAAACGCGATATCAGAACGTACTCGATCGTATCGAGCAAACTCCGCCGTTATTTTTCCCTGGCGAACGTTTTTGATTTCCCCAAGTTCCTTGTGAGTTTTTTTCAAGCACTTCTGCGGCTTTACTTTTTGATGCCCGATGCGGTCTTTTCGAAAGGTGGGCCCGGTGCGCTCCCGGTGGTCCTTGCAGCGAAGTTTTATATGATTCCGATTGTGATCCATGAGTCCGATACGGTGCCGGGGCTCACGAATAAGATTTCCGGAAAGCTGGCGAAAAAGATCGATTTGTCGTTCGAAGAATCGGCGGTTTATTTCAAAGGATCAAAGATCACCATCGCCGGAAATCCCGTGCGGACGGCGCTTATGGAAATGGTCCCTTCGAAGGAAGTCGCGCGGGAGCGGTTTGGTTTCGATAAGACGCTGCCGCTCATTCTTGTTCTCGGCGGTTCGCAGGGAGCAACCCGTATCAATCAATTCATTTTCGATAATTTCGAGCCGCTTCTTAAGGAATCACAGATCTGCCATCAGGTCGGTGCGGCGAATTTTGAAGAAGCGAAGCTTCTCGTTTCATCGCTTTCGGGTGAAATGAGTTCGCTGTATTCCTCGCGCTACAAGCTTTTTGGATTTATGGAAGCCGAGGAAATGAAATACGCCCTCGCGGCGGCCGACATCGTTTTGTCCCGCTCCGGGTCGGGGTCCATTTTCGAAACGGCGTTTTTCGGAAAGCCGTCGATCCTCGTACCGCTCCCGGAGGCGGCAGGGGATCATCAAAAGATGAACGCCTATGCGTACGCGAAGACGGGCGCTGCATTTGTGATTGAGAGCGATAATCTAAAGCTGGACGTTGTTTTGATCAAAATAAAAGACATCTTGAGTGCGCCGGGTGCCTATGAACGAATGTCGGCAGCCGCAAAAGGATTTGCAAAGCCCGACGCCGCAGCTGTGATCGCGAAGGATATTTTGAGCGTCTCGGCAGTGAATTGACGAGGTATCTTTTGTGTGATATAATATTCTTCAATAAGAAGCGGCTTATTGATCTATACGGATAGCAATTTAAAAAAGCGCCACCGCTTTGGCACAAACAAAAAATGGAGGCATCAAATGTCAGGTCATGAAGATGATTTTCCGACCGAAGAAGATCTCAAATACGAAGAGATCAAAAGGGCAATGAAGGAAGAAGAGCGCCTTCAGGGGGAAATCGATAAGATTTTCGCTGCCATCTCCGACCGCACCGAAGCCGAAAAGATCGTCCTTCGGGATTGGGCGCCTCAACTCGACGCCGCTCAATACAAAACCGGTCAGCTCCTGAGAGAATGGTTCTCTATTATGGAGCGTGAACATGAGCGCGAAGAGCAGGAACTCACGGGAGGGGAAGCATGAACTCATTTACACTCGCCGGAAGCATCATCGGCGGAACGGTTTACTTCGTGTTGTGGGTTCAAATTTTGCGAGGTTTGAAACAGAACTTCGCGACATGGATCTTGTGGTCTCTGATCGACGTGGTCGCTACGCTGTCGACGCTCATTGAAAAGGGGAATTTTTTGCTCCCCGTGACATATGCAGCCGGCAGCCTGCTCATTGCGATGACCGTTTTCTTCCGGTTTGGTATGAAACGGATATCTTGGGGACCGAACGAGACGATGACCGCCGTTCTGGTGGTTATCTGCCTTGTAGCGTACGAGATATTCGGCGGCATCGCCGGTATCGTCGTGAGCACGATATCGGTCGGCATTGCGGGTATCCCTCAACTGTACGACTTTTGGGTGGATCCATGGCACGCCCCGTTCCTCGCGTATTTCGGATTTTTTGCTGCCAATATCCTCTCGACGATCGGAGGAACAAACTGGTCGCTTGAAGAGCGATATTACCCGTTCTTCTGTTCAGTGACCTGCTTTGTTGTCGTTCTGGTCATTGCGAGAAGGTGGTGGCTGAAGGATCCTCGAACACAAAGAGCCCTTGACGAAAGTTGAGGGCTCCATTCTTTTCGTGACAAAAACCCCTTTTCGGGGTATAGTTTTTTTATGACGCCGAGAGTCAGATTTGCGCCGTCTCCGACGGGTTTTATAAGCCTCGGGAATGTCCGAACGGCTCTTTTTAACTGGATCTTCGCTCGGCACGAGGGGGGAAAGTTCCTTCTCCGCATCGAAGATACGGACAAGGAGCGATCGAAAAAGGAATATGAAAAGAGCATCCTCGAAGGTCTCGCGTGGCTTGGTTTGCAGTGGGATGAAGAGATCGTGCGGCAGAGCGAACGCACCGATATTTACGAGAAATACTTGCGTCGGTTGATCGATGAAAACAAGGCGTACTTTTGTTTTTGCTCCGCCGAAGAACTCGAGGCGGAACGGCAAGCGCAGTTGAGCCAAGGATTGCAGCCGAAGTACGGCGGCCGATGCCGTTCGATCCCGAAGGAAGAAGCCGCGAAGCGTGCGGAACATGAGGGCCACGTCATCCGGTTCAAGATGCCGTCGCACGAAGTGGCGTTCACGGATCTCGTTCGGGGCAAGGTGGTGTTCGATCTCGATTTGATCGGCGACATCATCATCGCGAAAGGGCTTCGGGAACCGCTCTACAATTTTGCGGTCGTCGTGGACGATGAGGAAATGCAGATCACGCATGTCATCCGCGGCGAAGACCACATTTCGAACACGCCGAAGCAAATCGCGATCCAGGAAGTTTTGGGATTCAAGATGCCGATCTACGCCCATTTGCCGCTCATCTTGGGGCCCGATAAGAAAAAACTTTCCAAACGGTATCTTGACGCATCATTGAAGGATTTCAAAGAGCGCGGATATTTGCCCGAGGCGATGCTGAATTTTTTGGTTCTCCTCGGGTGGCACCCGACGGTGGACAAGGAGATCGTTTCGATGGAAGAAACGGTGAAGGATTTCACTTTCAAGAAAGTTCAGAAAAGCGGCGCTGTTTTCAATCAGGAAAAATTGGAATGGTTGAACGCATACTATTTGAAAAACTTGTCTGCCGAAACGCTTGCGGAACGTGTCCGTCCGTTCGTTCCCGAGGAATGGACAAAGGATGCAAAAAAATTCCGGGAAGTAGTTGATTTGGAAAAAGAGCGGCTGAGGCATTTGCCCGACCTGAAAGAGCTCGCAGGCTTCTTTTTCGAACTTCCGGATTATCAGCCGTCGCTTTTGATCTGGAAAAATTCGCCGAAGCCGGTCATCGTGGACAACTTGAGCTTCGTTGCAAACGTCATCCGCGGTATTCCAAACCACGAATTGTGGTCGAAAGACATCGTTGAGCGCTATATCATGTCCGTTGCTTCGGAAAAGGGGAGAGGCGAAGTTTTATGGCCGCTCCGAGTGGCACTTTCAGGGAAGGATGCTTCACCGGGGCCGGTCGAGATCCTTTATGTCCTCGGCAAGGAAGAGTCGCTGAAGAGGATAGGAAAGGCCCTGGAAAAGCTCGATACCTTGCAGTAAACGAACCATCGCCGGTGTTATAATGAATACAATATGAAAAAGGGGCTTCTGACAATTCTCATTATTGCTTTTCTCGTGCCGTTCGCCGCAGGTGCGCAAACGTCTCAAAATTTTCAAGAGAATCTGCCGGGTCCCGTGAATGATCTTTTGAATCTCGTGAAGGGGGTCAAGGTCAGTTCGCCGAACCTCGATGTAAGCCAGCAAAGCGTCGATCAGACGGTGCAGCAGATCGCAAGCGGCAACACCGGCGATCTATCGAGTTGGTGGCAAAGTATCAACGGATGGTTCAGCACGAACATCGGCGTGAGCCTTGCCGACATCATCAAAGCGGTGGTGAACCTCGTGATTTGGGTTTGGGAACTCGTCATCAAGCTCTTGCAAAGCGCCGTTCAGAATTTGTAATTCAGTATCGGAAGTATTTGTAACCGAGGAGATTTTTCTGATCGTTTTCGGAGAAATCGCGAAGACGGAGTTTTACTCCGGTGTCGGTCGAGCTTATTGTGCGACTGTGGTATAATAAAAGCAATGAGCGAGGGGGAAATTTTGCCAGGCGATTACATTGCTGGATTTGTGGATGGTGAAGGATGTTTTGCTTTGAAATTCAGACGCGATGTACGCCGCGATCGTCCTGGTAGTCCGGAGTATTACTATTGGGGTATTGAATTTGCGATCGAGCTTCGTAAGGACGACGTAGTTATATTGGAGCTTATCAAGGAAACATTGGGTTGTGGCAAGATTAGTGTTTCTAAAACGGGCTTTGCCCGGTATTCGGTGAACATTCTTGATGATCTTTTGAATAAAATAGTTCCGTTTTTTGAGAGGTACGCTTTGCGAGCAAAGAAACGTTGTGATTTTAATTTATGGAAAGAGGCACTTGCGATTTTTGGTAGGAATCAGCAAAAAATGATAGTGAGGACATCGCAAGGTTTTCCCAAAATCAATTGGAGTGAACGAGATGAGCAACGTCTAAGACAAATCTATCTTGAGATGAAGAATTATAAGAGCAGGAAAAAACCCTGGAAATGGTTGAAAGTTTAAGCTTTATTTTTGCACTCGATGTGCACAACAGCGTATCTGTCGGGAAACATATATTGTGCGACAGATAATAAGCAAACAATATGGGGGCCGCAGCGTTGTTTTGCTACTGCCCCCTCTCGGACTCTGTCGATCAGCCGGAACGTATGACGTTCAAGTCGTAAATATATTTTGCCACGTCCGGTAAGTCATCGTAGAAACTGATAGAGATCCCGTTTTTCTTTCGGGTTATCTCTTCGGCATACAGAACGTAGTGCCCGAAGCCATTCGCTTTCCCCATCGCTCTCAGTCCCCTTGCGTAGGCTTTTATGTCCTCCGCCTTTTCCACGATGAGCTTCTCTTCGGTGACGATGTAAGAGTAACCACTTTGTTGTCCCTGGTCCGATACAAGCTCTGCAACGGTTATCTTGAACATCGGCATAGATGCCTCCGTGATTTTGTGTTCTGTAAAAATCATAAAATGAATATGGGGTCGTGGCAACCTCTGGAATTCGAGTCTCCGGAGGAGTATTCTATACCCTAAGCATGTTCGATCATATCAACGAAAAAAGCGTCTATTTCATAGGTATCGGGGGTATCGGCATGAGTTCCTTGGCACGCTGGTTTAAGGCCCAAAATTGGGCTGTTTCCGGCTCTGATATGGTGGAGAGTAAAATTACCCAAGATTTGAGAAAAGACGGCGTAAAAGTCAAAATAGGCCATAAAAAGGCCAATTTAGAGTCCCAGATAGGCTTGGTTGTCTATAATAATGCCATTCCGGTCGGGAATCCCGAGCTTTTGGAGGCCAGGAAACGGGGCCTCCCCGTTTACTCATATCCGGAGGCCGTCGGAGAACTCACGAAGGGATACGAAACCTTCGCCGTTGCCGGCGCTCACGGGAAGAGCACGACCACCTCTCTTTTGTCCCTTGTCCTTCTGAAAGGAGGATTCGATCCGACGGTCATCGTCGGCACGAGGCTCAAAGAGTTCAATGATACAAATTTTCGTCTCGGCAGTAAGGATTACTTGGTCCTCGAGGCCGATGAATGGAAGGCGGCGTTCTTGAACTACTCCCCCACCTTCATCATTTTAGATCGG
>JAKAGX010000009.1 GCA_021825465.1 bacterium
ACGGTCCTTTTACATCGGCCTCAAGCATTCGCGAGGCGCTCCGGATCATAAGAAAAATTTTCCCCTACGCGACGCACCCCGAGCCGAAAAAACCGCAGGCGAGGGCCTGTTTCGACTACCAAATCGGCCTTTGCCCGGGAACGTGCATCGGTGCGATCTCAAGGAGGGACTATTTGAAAAACATCAAGAACATCGAACTCTTCTTCGGAGGCAAAAAGGAACGGATCATAAAAAACCTCGAGCGCGAGATGAAAACGGCAAGCAAGGCATTGGACTTCGAGCGGGCAGGAGAATTGAAGCGCCAGCTTTTTGCCCTCCAGCACATCCAAGACGTAGCAGTCATCTCTGATGATAAAATCCAAAATCCAAATGACAAATTCAAAAAAACGACGCGAATCGAAGGGTACGATATCTCAAATATCAGTGGAGCTTCTGCTGTTGGATCGATGGTCGTTTTCACGAACAACGAACCGGACAAAAAGGAGTATCGAAAATTCAAAATTAAAACGGTTTTTCAGCCGAACGATTTCGGCATGCTTCAGGAGGTCCTGGAACGGCGCCTCAAAAATAACTGGCCGTTGCCCGACCTTTTCCTTATCGACGGCGGCAGGGGACAGGTGAGCGCCGTCCGCGGAATCCTTAGCAAGGCAGGGATCAAAATTCCGGTCATCGGCATCGTGAAGGGCCCGGAACGAAAGCGAAACGACATCGTCGGAAAAATCCCGTCATTCACCGATCTTCAGACCCTCATAAAAGTACGAGACGAAGCTCATCGCTTCGCCATTGCGTACCATAAAAAGGTGAGAAGCCGCGAATTTATGAATTGAGGTATTTTTCGAGAGACTCGACGGCCTTGCTTTTCACCACATCGCTCTTTTCATCGGTCAATCCTTCACCCTTGAACGTAGCCGAATTCAACTTAAAGAGGATGTGCCGGGCCAACAGTTCAGCGTCTCCTTTCCGGTCCTCTTCCTCCAAGCTTTTCAGCTTCGTCATAACCCGGGCATCCAAATTATGCTGCAAGATGCCGACATTCCCGGCATTCATATGCCCCAAGTTCTCTTCCTCCCCCGCGAACTCTTTAATAAGGTCTTCAGCGACCTCATCGGGGGAAAACATCTCCTCCTGAAACCCCTTGAATTGTTCCGACATAGTACGGACACTATACCACTTTTCCGATAATCCGGCAAGAATCATCCCACTACCGGTAGACCACTTCGATCGTCGAGTTCGGCAGGAGCGGCGTGTTTACAATGTTGGCCTCTGATTCGCCATTCAAATAAACCGAAAGGGTATGGCCGTTACCCGCTTCGTATGAATCAAATTGGGTCGCAGTGAATGTCTTGCGCCAGGCCTGAAAAAAATTCTGAAGCGTATAGGTTACATGATCATTCGTTTGGACATATACGAGGCCGCTTGCATCTTCCGTATGGACGACCCGCAGGCAATTCCCCGGATCATGGCCGATATCGCCTGCAAGCGGATAATTCGATCCATTGATACTGATCGAAATATGGAACGTGTAATTTTGCGTAACGGATTCCGTCGGATTGAAGCAGGGCACCGTCGGGAGCCCCAAAAAACTCGACTGGGTCTCGGCATTCCTGAAAAACACGACAGCGAGAATAAAGACGCCGGCGAGGGGCAAAACGATGAGCCAATGATGTTTTTGCACGTTCATATTTCTAATTTGCGGAAGCGGGAAGTTGCTTGCGCTTTAAAAGCCGCCTGATCCGCGGAACGATCCTTGCGTCGAGCGTCCACCGGTCGCCCGAATTGATCAAGAGTGAAAAAGAAATTCCGTAAAGCATGAGATGCGGCCACAAAAGCTCGCGGAAATAGAGAATGGAGAGCGTGATGAAGATGAGCGATATGATGACGGTCCATCGCATCGCAAAACCGAGAATGATGAAGAGACCGATCAGCATTTCCGCAACCCCCGCTCCGGCTGCAATATAGGCCGCCGTCGCATGGAAAAAGTTCACCAAGTGGTATTCGTTGTATACATCGACGGTGAGCTGTTGATGAAGGAATTTGATCGTATAACCCGCGTAGAGGAGCGCCACCCCGTAGAGAATCCGCACGATCGGCGTCTCGAGCCATTTGAAACGTTCAAGTTTTTTCACCCAAAGGTCTTTTCCGAGGATCCAGCGGTCAAAGGAGAGGTACCGCGATCCGAAAAGCAAGAGGACAATGATCTCGCCGAAATAATTGGCATACGTCGCCATATACACCCCGAACGTGAACGTAACATAAATGAACATGGCGAGCGCGATCAAAGCCGCGAGCTCGATCAAAACGCCGAAGAGCACCATGAAGCCGACGAAGAAGAGGAGAAAACGGATGACGATGCCATAAGGCACAAGCGAGAGCGAAAGTTCGGGCCCGAGGATCGCATTGCTCATGGCGGCGTAAATGAAAGAAGCGCTGATCGCCGTACGGATGATAAGAGGACCGGCCACCTTCGCTTTCCGCACGATCCGGTCGAGGATCTCGGCCGGCTTTGACGCCGACCACAAGAAAACGAGGATATAAGAAACAAGGACCGCGAGCGCCGTCCAAAGGAACGTTTCGAGATGGGCGGGATCGACAAGGGGAGCAAAAGGGTTCTTCGCAAAAACATTGAGCCCCGCGTCGAACTGCCGCGCGGTCAAGACATATGCTTCGTGGGCCGAGGCGCCGGGTGCCATAAACAAAAAGAGCACCGTCATAAGCGCTGCCCCTCCCACCGCCAGAATCAATCGTCGTTTGATTCTCATCTGTTTTTATTATACCATAAGGCGTCACGGACACCCATATGAAAAAGAGAGAAGACATCAGGAATATCGCGATAATAGCGCATGTCGATCATGGTAAAACGACCTTGGTCGACGCGCTTTTGAGGCAGTCCGAGGGGTTCAAGATCAAGAACGATGCCCCGCAAGATCTCATCATGGATTCGAACGAGCTCGAACGGGAGCGGGGGATCACTATTTTCTCGAAAAACGCTTCAGTGCATTACCAGAACACGAAGATCAACATCGTGGACACGCCCGGCCATGCCGACTTCGGCGGCGAAGTCGAGCGCATCATGCGGATGGTGGACGGCGTCCTCCTTTTGGTCGATGCAAAAGAAGGTCCCATGCCCCAAACGAAATTCGTCCTCCGGAAAGCGATCCAAGCAGGGCATAAGGTGATCCTTGTCGTGAACAAGATCGACAAACCGGACGCGCGGCCGACATGGGTCTTGAACGCCGTTTACGACCTCTTCATTGAACTCGGAGCAACAGAAGAACAAATAGAATTTCCGATCATTTACGCATCCGCCGTGCAGGGCAAGGCAGGACTCAAACCGGACCTCTCGGAAATGAAGGACGTCCAACCGATCTTCGACACCGTCCTTTCGTATGTTCCGGCACCCGTTATCGACGAATCGAAGCCGCTCCAAATGCTCACCGTGAATCTCGTCTACGACAATTATAAGGGCAAAGTTGCCGTGGGTCGCCTTTACTCCGGCACCCTGAAGAAAGGAGCAACCATCGCCCACATCACGCGGAACGGCGAGATCAAAAAAGAGCAATTGAGCGCCGTCATGCTTTTCGACGGATTGAACCGGATCGACGTGAATGAAGTCCAAGCAGGTGACATTGCGGCCGTCGCGGGGATCTCCGACATCTCGATCGGCGAGACCATTGCCGATCCGGAAAACCCGATTGCATTGCCCACTATCAAGATCGACGAACCGACCATCAAAATGACCTTCGGCGTGAACACATCTCCTTTCGCCGGGCAAGACGGGACCTATACGACATCGCGGAACATCAAAGAACGCTTGGAGCACGAGCTTGAGACCGACGTGGCGCTTTCCGTCGTGCCGACCGATTCCTTCGACCGATGGGTGGTCGCCGGACGCGGCGAGCTCCACCTCGCCATCTTGATCGAGAAAATGCGCCGCGAAGGATACGAGCTCGAGGTTTCGAAACCGCAGGTCATCTTTCATGAAGAGAACGGCAAAAAAACGGAACCGATTGAACTCACCTCAATCGAAGTTCCGGAAAGCTATTCCGGAACGATCATCGAAATGATGGGGAAGCGCCTCGGCATGATGAAGGACATGCGCGTCGACAACGGCACCGTTTTCATGGATTTCGCCGTCCCGACGCGGGGCTTGATCGGCATTCGGAACGAATTTCTGACATCGACCAAAGGAACCGGCATCATGAACAGCATTTTCCTCGGATACGAACCGTACAAAGGCGACTTGAATGATGCGGAGCACGGCTCGATCGTCAATACGGAAACGGGAACGACGAATAACTACGGCCTCGTGTCGGCACAAGGAAGGGGAAAGCTCTTTGTTGAAGCCGGCATGCCGACTTACGAAGGAATGGTGGTCGGCATGAACGCGAAAGCGGGGGACGTTCTCGTGAACGCCTGCCGGGCGAGGGAACTTACCAATTTTCGGGCGAAAAACGAGGGCCTCCAGGATCAGCTCGAAGTCCCTTTGAAACTCACGCTCGAAGACGCTTTGAACTATATCCACGACGACGAGCTCGTCGAGGTGACGCCGAAAAACATACGGATTCGCAAGGCCCTTTTGACCGACAACGAGCGGCGGAAAGCGAAACGGCAGGGGAAAGAGTAGGGCGTGGTATAATAAAGACAGAAAAGAAGGGAGGAAGCCATGAAGACGATTGTCCTCAAGGCGGATGAGATCGACAGAATCTTCGGGAAGGGAACGAGTTTCCTTAAGGCAAAGAAGGTGAGAATTCTCGTTCACAAACTGATCGTGACTCAGCTGCAATACAACGACTTCAAACTCCTAAATTTTGAAAAATCGTATCTTCGGAAATCCAGAGAGAAGCCATACGTGTTCGAAGTCGACTTGGCCGAAAACAATTCGAAATCCGGCATCGCCTTCGACATCATTGCAGCCAAGATAGAGCTCCTTCTCAAGAAAGGTCCCACTCCTCCGCCATAAGCCGGGCTTGTCGTCGCAAGACACAAGCCCGCTTCCATTTCTCAAGATGTCCCATCCGGGGTAAAATAAATATATGTCCATCTATTACACAGCACAGCGAAAGACGAGGATCTTCGACCCGTCGGCGGAGGAACCCTTTTTGATATCCCGAAGCGGCATCGAGCTTTTTATGGAATGTCCCCGGTGCTTTTATCTCGACAAACGGAAGGGCGTTGCCCGGCCGAACGGATTCCCGTTCAGCCTGAACAATGCCGTCGACGCGCTTTTGAAAAAAGAATTCGACATTCACCGGGCAGCCGGCTCAAAACATCCGCTCGTGAAAGCGTACGGCATCGATGCAATTCCGTATGCCGACGAACGATTGGAGGAGTGGCGCGACTCGCGGACGCGGGGCATTAAATTCGTGCATGAACCGACCAATCTTGCGATCCACGGAGGTATCGACGACATTTGGATAAATCCTCAAGACGAACTTCACATCGTCGACTACAAAGCGACATCGAAAAGCGGGGAGGTGAATCTGGATGCCGACTGGCAAATATCGTACAAGCGGCAGGTGGAGGTCTACCAATGGCTCTTCCGGAAAAACGGATTCAAGGTTTCGGATACCGCATACTTCGTCTATTGCAACGGGAACGCCGACAAAGAAGCATTCGACGGTAAACTCGAATTTGACGTGAAGATCATTCCATACGTCGGGAATGACGGCTGGATCGAAAGCGCCCTCGGCGACATCAAAAAAACCTTGATGGCCGGCGAAACGCCCGACCCCGATCCGGATTGCGATTATTGCAAGTACCGGTTCGCCATGAAGCGAATTGAAAAATAGCCATGAGCCTTAAGATCAAAACCCTTCTCATTCTTCTTGCGATCCTTATCGTGCTCTTTGCCGCCGTGAGCTTCATCGCGCCGCCGCCGGCCGATCTTAAAAACGGCGTCCTTCCTCCGGCATCGACCCAAACGACACCAACTCCAGCCCCGTCACCGACCTCGACGACTGTGACCATCGACGACAACGGGCAAACCATCGATTTGAACATCGGAGATACATTCCTCTTGAAACTCGGCGATATGATGAACTGGAACAACATCCAGATCTCCGATCCGTCCGTCATAAGCCGCGAAGTGAATGTCATGGTCATTCGTGGCGCGCAAGGGATCTATCGGGCACTGAAATCGGGTACAACGACCTTGACCGCACAAGGCGACCCCTTTTGCTTGCAAGCAACACCTCCCTGCGGCGCCCCCTCAAGGATGTTCTCCGTCACCGTGGACGTCCATTGACAAGAATACCGATTTTCAATATCCTATACGCATAGCAAAGAGTTCTTTGAGATATTGCGAGGCTGCCACGAGCACCACCATGATGACGACATCGTAGTCAACGCACACCACAAATAGAAGCACCGTCTTGTGGCAGTCTCGGAATTTTCTGCACCCGGCAGCAGGACGGCTGAGGTCTTCTAAGGGACAAGAGCGACAACCAAGGGTTGTCCGTCCGAGAAGGCCTCGCCCATATGCACACCCCTCGACAATATTCCTTCACGGACGTATTGCGAGGGGTGCTTTTTTTTGATAAACTAATGGGGCATTGCGGGATCGTCTAGTGGTAGGACGTCGCGCTCTGGACGCGAAAACTGGGGTTCGAGTCCCTGTCCCGCAGCAAATCAAATTCGGCGCACCCTTGCGGTGCGCTGGATTTGTATTTTTTGGATCAGGGGCTCGAACGGGAGTGGGGGAGGGAGAACATCTGGTCTCCCTTGGCGGAAACACTAAAACCGAGGGGTTTTAGGGAGCAATTTGCTGGAGAGCGAATTGCGACGTTCGATTCCCCGTCCTCTAGGAGCGAAGCGACGGAGTCCCTGCATGGTATAATAAAAAAAATGAGGAGGGGGATTATTTTCATACTCATCGGACTCATAATCATCCTTGTCGGATGGCTGGCTTTCCATACGGAAGAGAGTGCCGTAGAGGAACAACCGAAACCGTTCACTTCCGAGAAAGTCGACGTGTACGCGCCGCTCCCGAATTCGATCGTGGAAAGTCCGCTCGAAATAACGGGGGAGGCGAGAGGATGGTATTTCGAAGGTTCCTTCCCGGTAAAAATAACCGATGCGAACGGCAATATCCTCGGCCAAGCGCCGGCTGAAGCTCAAGGCGATTGGATGACGACCAGTTCGGTCCCGTTCAAAGCGACCATCGGATTTTCAACCTCAACGACAAAAAACGGATATTTGATACTAGAGAAAGATAATCCGTCCGGAATGCCGGAAAAAGCTGAGTCAGTTGAAATACCCGTGAAATTTAGATAGTTATCTAATATCCATTATCCACTATCTGTGGATTTCCGCCCTCGCGCTGGATCTTCTTTAATTTCAACGTACCGTCGCGGATCTCTCCCTCGAGGAGCTTCATCCTTTTTCCGTCCTCGATGGTCCAAACTCCCGGTTCCGGATTCAACGCGCGTATTTTCCGGTCGATGAGAACGGCGGTTTCGCCGCCTTCTTGTTCCGCTTTTTCCAGATCTCCATGATCGACAAAGGCGTCTTCCGACGAAAATTTCTTCGTGTATGTTGCTTCGGATTCATCCTGCGGCACCGGCGTTACCTCGCCCCGCTCGAATCCCGGAAGCGTCCCGACCAGCAGGCTTGCCGAAAGTTCAGCGAGTGCATCGTGCAATTTTGAGAATTGGAAATTGGAAATTGGAAATTCCAGCGCTCGCTCTGCGAGCGTCGGGCCGTGATCTACTTTTTCATCCATAAGAATGAGCGATGTCCCGGTCCGCTCATCGCCGGAAAGCAATGTGGACTGGATCGGCGTCGCTCCGCGATACTTGGGGAGAAGGGAAGGGTGGACGACGATGATGCCTCTCGGAAAAAGATCGATGACCTCTTGCGGGATGATCTTCCCATACGACGCGAGAACGGCGAAATCGAATTTAAAATTTGAGATCTGAGATCTGAAATTTGCAAACGACTCCGGCTGAAGGACGGGAATGCCGTGCTTATCGGCAAGAGCTTTTACCGGCGGGGGAGTAAGGATTTGCTTCCGGCCAGCCGGCCGATCGGGGTTTGTAACGACGAGCACTGGAGGCATACTCGCCTCTATTAAATGCCCGAGGATTATCTCTGCAAAACGAGGTGTCCCAAAGAATACATAGTTCATAAATTCAAAATTTGAACTTTGACATTGATTTGGTATTTGTCATTTGGCATTTGTCATTTCAACGCGGTGGAGCTCTTTCGCTTTGTCAACGAAAAGGCCGCCGTCCAAGTGGCCGACTTCATGCTGGAAAACACGCGCCAAAAGCCCCCACGCCTTGATCCGTACCTTTTTTCCATCGATATTCTGCCCCTCGAGGACCAGCTGATACGATCGCTCGACGGGACCGAACGTTTCGGGGACACTGAGACACCCTTCCTCGATCGTTTCCGTTTCTTTCGAAAGTTTCGTGAGCATTGGATTGAAAACGGCATAGAATTTCATGTGGCCTTGGTCATCGGGGACTTGGGCGACGAACATGCGAAGCGGAAGCCCGACTTGGTTCGCGCTCAACCCCACGCCGTCGGCCTCCTTCATGATGGTGCGCATCTTTTTCACCAAATCCCGCACTTCGGCTTTCGTGTATGTGGCGAAATCGAACTCCTGCGTCTTGGTGCGCAGGAATTTTTCATTGTCCTTATTGGAAATCTCTAAAATTTTATCCGCAATCTTGATCATTGATTTTTACCCTTCATCCCGTCGAACAGGACCCTCATGAAGTAAGCTCCCTTATTTTTGACGTCCTTGCTCTCGGCAACCCGCTTGGCAAGGGCTAAAAGTTCCTGCTTGTCATGTTCCTTCGCAAGCTTGATGTAAAGCGCCTTATGCTTCCGGTCGCCGAGAATATCGGCCAATATAAGGCCCGTATCCTGGAACTCCCGGTAAATATGGCCTTTTTTACCCCTTTCTTTCAGCTTTTCGAGATAATGATCATCGAGAGCCATCATGACCCATTCTATGATAAAATTGGGGCCGTGAAAAGGAGTT
This sequence comes from bacterium, assembly GCA_021825465.1. Classification (GTDB taxonomy): domain Bacteria; phylum Patescibacteriota; class Minisyncoccia; order UBA6257; family GWB1-50-10; genus JAKAHT01. Next base: position 8,990 of record JAKAGX010000009.1, read on the forward strand.
TCATGCGCCTTGCTCACCGCTCAAGGCGGGGGTAGAATGAGACCATCATGAAAAAAATCTGGAAAGGGATAACGGCGGGGGTGGCGGTTCTTCTCTTCGGGGCCGTTTTATTTTATGTTGGCTTCCGATTCGGGAATCTGAAGGAAACGTACGAACCGCAGTACTCGATACCGGCAAACGGAACAAGCACCCTTTTGAACGCCAATTTTTCGCTCTTTTGGGATGCCATCCAGCTCGTAAAAGAAAAGTATTATAACCCCTCGGCAATCAACGACAATCAAATGCTCTACGGGGCCATCAACGGAGCATTGAGCTCCCTCGGCGACCCGTACTCGGTGTTTTTCAGCCCGAGCGACTCCACGAAGTTCGATCAAGATCTTTCGGGCAGTTTCGGCGGCATCGGTGCGGAAATCGGGACCAACAAGAACAATCAGCTGGTCGTCATCTCTCCTCTCAAAGGAACGCCGGCGGAAGCGGCCGGCCTTCGTGCGGGAGACCAGATCCTCCAGGTTAACGGCACCTCAACGACGAACATGTCGCCGGACGAAGCGGTAAAGATCATCCGGGGCGACGTGGGGACGAAAGTAAACCTGCTCATTATGCGGGAGGGATGGCAGCAATCGAAAACGTTCACCATCACGCGCGCGTTGATCAATGTGCCGACGCTCGACTGGAAGATGCTGCCCGGAAATATTGCCGATATTCAGTTGTACAACTTCGATGCGAATGCCGGAACGGAATTTTACAACGCGGCTCTGCAAGCTCTCCTCCAAAATGCCCACGGCATGATCCTCGACTTGAGGGATAATCCGGGAGGATTTTTGGATGTGGCTCAAAACATCGCCGGCTGGTTCTTGAAGCGGGGGAGTCCCGTCGTCATAGAAAAATTCAGAGGCAGCCAAGAACAAACGCTCTACGCGAACGGCAACGCTGCGCTATCGCAAATGCCGGTTGTTCTCCTCGTAAACGGCGGATCGGCCTCAGCGGCGGAAATCCTTTCGGGAGCCCTTCGGGACAACCGGGGGATCAAACTCGTCGGCGTACAGACGTTCGGCAAGGGGAGCGTCCAAGAAATAGAAAATCTTCCCGACGGAGCTTCCATGAAAGTATCGATCGCTGAATGGCTGACGCCGAATGGAACGGCCATCAACAAGATCGGATTGAAGCCTGATTACATCGTCCCCTTGACCGACCAAGACATCCAGAACAAACAAGACCCGCAGCTCCAAAAAGCCATCGAAGTCCTGCAGCAGGAAATGAAATAGACATATGAAAGTCATTCTCCTGAAAGACGCCAAGGGGTTGGGTAAAAAGGGGGAAGTAAAAGAAGTTTCGGACGGTTACGCGAGAAATTTCCTGATACCCCGGGGGGTCGCCGTTCAAGCGACTCCCGATGAACTGAAGAAGCTCGAAAAACTCAAAGCCGAGTCGAGCGCCAAACTCGAGAAACTCGTCAACACCCTGAAAGCAAAAGCCGACCAATTGGAAAAACTAACCTTTACCTTCAGGCTGAAGGTCGGCGAAAAAGGAGAGGTGTTCGGCGGCGTCCACGGGAAAGAGATCGAAGAAAAACTCGGCGAAGCAGGATTTCCAAACGCCCGCGTTGAACTCGAGAGGCCGATAAAAACGATCGGCGAGACATTCGTCCTCGCCGATCTGGGAGAAAAAATAATGGCAAAGATCCGGATTGCAGTTAAGCCGGAATAATGCTCACCACCTTCACGGTCTTTTTGGATCCGTCGAAGCTGGATTTTTTCTTGTCGAAAAACTTCACTTTCCCGCCTTTCACAGCATAAAGCGTATCATCGCCGCCGCGTTTTACGTTCTCTCCGGGATAATACTTCGTACCCCGTTGCCGAATGATGATATCGCCGACTTTGGCTGTCTCGCCGTCGAAAAGCTTGACGCCCAAGCGCTTGGATTCTGATTCCCTCCCTAATTTTGTTGAGCCTTTGGCTTTGGTATGTGCCATACGATAGAATATATAGTAATCGAAAGAGGGGAGAAATGTCAATTATTTACTATCGATTGAAGAACTGGGCCATCGACCACGGGGGGTGGATCAAGCTCGCGATCGTCGCCCTCGCGATCATCTTTTTGAGTTTTGGGGTCGGATTCGTCGTGGGACGCGGATCGAGTTCGACGCCTATCATCATCGAAAAACGGGTCGGTTAAATCCTTGACGGGTCATTGAAATCCGTGGCATCATAGCCCCCAAGTATATTTACATTCGGAGGCATCATGGCAATCATCAACCCAATTGACGGGGATCTCTTCAGGGCGGGTCTTGTGGAGATGAACAACGGGCTGTATTCCCTCATTGTCGAGGAAACACGGAAGTTTCTCGGACACTCAATCGCTCCTATAGACAAACCTCTCCTCATGGACGCCGTGAAAACCATCTGCAGTTCCCGTGGACATAACGGGATTGCAGTGAAGAGAAAGAAAGAGATTGAACTCTCAATGTTCATCGAGAACATCGAACTCATGCTCGGCCAAGCTGATGTCGAAATACGCTTGTCGCTCCCCATTGTGGCAAGCGTGGAAGACAACGGCCTTATTTGGAACTTCTTTGCCCGAAAAATAGAACTACCGCCTCGAAGCGAAGTAAAGGAAGGCGAGCTTGCCGTCCACTTCACCCTTCCCGACGATCGGACTGTCATTGAAGGAAAATTATCAGCGGGGAAAAGGTCGTTCTCGCTAACCAATTAAGCCGAGTTTATCGCTCTGCGGCATCGTGCCTTACGATGCCGCTCTTTTTATATCCCGAACCAACTCGGGGAACGTGCTTTGCCAAAAATGCCCGCGATCGGCGAAAACCCTCTTGGTCGCGGTCTCTAAAACCTTTTCATATCGGTCGGCGTGAAAACAAGGAACGATCGGATCGTCCTTGCTGTGATAGATGAAGATCCGCCCTCCTTGTTTCCGAAACCCGTCCAGTTTTTTCGGCAGTTTGAAATCGACGAGCGACTCGCCGTCGGGATCGGACCCGTGGTCTTCGAAGGGCGCTGCAATGAGGAATGTGCCGGCGATCTTCACCGGAAATTTTTTCTCCGTAAGATATTTTGCGAGAAAAATCCCGCCGAGCGAATAGCCGACGAGGACGACGCCGGACTTCAAGTGGGGAACGAACTTGTCGAACCAAATTTTCCACTCGAGATACCGGGCATTCAAATTGTTCGGCATGCGGGGAATGATCACCTCGAAATCCTTTCCGAGACCCTTCCCCAAATTATCGCGCCATTTTTTCTTCGGATGACGGTAGTCCTCAAAATCGATCTTCCACTTTTTGAGAAAGGAAATGTATTGCCGGTACGTTCCGAAAGAATCTCCGCCGTGAATGACAAGAACCTGCCTCTTCATATTTTTATACTACCGTCTCGGCACTATACCGCGCAATGAGGCCGGTTTTGATGGCTCTGCGATACACCCAAAGGAAGAGAAGGTATGCGAGAACGATGTAAAGGGCGGCAAGCGCGAGGCCGCCGAGAAGCGCCGGCACCGAGAGCGTCCCGCCCTCGATGAGCGTTCGAACGCCCGAAAAAACGTACGACGGCGGCAGAAGCCAGCCCACTGTTTGCATCCACGCGGGGAGAACCGTCAGGGGATAGAACACGCCGACGAAAGGCGAGAGGAGCGCCGGAATCGGCCAAATGAACCATTCGGCGGAAGGTCCCCAGCGGAGAACGATCGAAATGCCCACAAGGCCGAGCGCGATACCGAACAAAAATAAAATGAAAACGAAGAGCGCAAGGAAAGCGCCGTAGACAACCATGGAAAAACCGAACGCCAAACTCGCAAGAAGGATCATGACAACGAGCGCAAGAATGCTCCGCCCGATGGAAACGACGACCAAACCGCTCACATACTCGGAAATGCGGAGCGGAGAAGCGAATACGTTCAAAAAGTTCCGGGACCAGACGTCCTCGAAAAAAAGCATCGTGACCCCTTGCATAACTTGCGTCGAGAAATCCCAAAGGAGAACGGCACCGATGAAGACGGCCACGAAATTGAAGCCGCTGCCCGAAACGCCCGCCAGGAACTTACTGATGAATCCCCACAGCGTGATATCAACGACGATCCAAATGAAGATCTGGATAAAGCGGGTCGCCGTACTCCGAATGAGGTAAATTTGGCGAAGGATAATGGCGTAAATTCTTTTCCAGTTCATATGATCATACCGATTCGACGATCAGCGGCTCGCGGGTGACCGCAATAAAAAGCTCTTCCAGATTCTTCTTGCCGTACTGCCGGGGAAGCACCTTCGGGTCTCCTTCAAGGAGGATCTCGCCGTGGGAAAGAAAAAGTACGCGGTCGCACACGTCCGTCACTTCGTACATATTGTGCGACGTCCAAAGGACCCCCGCGGTGTTCCCGGAAATATGATCCCGTATCTTCTTGCGAATGATTTCGGCCGTCGAAGGATCGAGCGAAGCGGTCGGTTCGTCGAGGAGAAGCAAATGCGGATCGTTCAGCATCGCTTTCGCCAAACTGACCCTCGTTTGCTCGCCCGACGAGAGAACGCCGTACTTTATGTTTTTGAACCGTTCGATGTCGAAATCAGCCATGACATCCCGCATCTTTCTTTCCAAATGAGGCACACCGTAAAGGAGGCCGAAAAATTTCAAGTTTTGATACACCGTAAGGTTGCCGGGCAATTGCGCATAGACGGCGGCGAAATTGGTGAGGGCGAGCGCTTCGCTCCGGTCGCTCGCGACATCCCGGCCGCCGATAAGGATGGATCCGTCCGTCGGCTTCAAGACTCCGAGGACCATGTCGATCGTTGTGGTCTTTCCGGCACCGTTCGGCCCTAAAAGCCCCACGATCTCACGGGGGCGCACGGCAAACGAAATGTTCTTTACGGCTTCCGTTCCACCGTAGTTCTTACTGAGCGATGTTACTTCCAAAATATTCCGTTCCATCGATCTTTCCATCTTACCACATTCATTCCCATTGACATCGCTGCGGCTTTGTAGTATTTCAGAAAACTAAGAAGCGAGTATTATAAACAAATAAAGAGGAGGCATCATGCCAGCATCAATTGCCAGTGAGCTCGTAACTAAATACTGTGAGCTCAACTATGCCCATCTGGACGAAGGGGCGCCCTGCATCCAAGTCGCGGAAAGCGGCCCGATGCAGGTCATCTCGATCGTTTCCGGCCGCAAACACGACGCAAGGTTCGCGACAGTCATCGTGTCCGTTGGTCGGGATCCCATGGACGGAGTCGAGAAGTTCTTCGAAGAAAAAGAGCTGGGAGTGCTCTTTTTCGAAAGTAAGATCGTCCTCTCCACGGATATGGGCAGCGATGGTCGGACTTTCGAATTCGACTTTGATCGGAGCCGAACGAGCGACGAGGCTGCTATCCGAGAAGTCATGAAAATTTTCAAAATCGAAGACCATTGGGGATCGGCCAGAACTGCCGCCCCGGATTGAGACAACGCCCATTCACGAACCACGGTTGTGCACCTGCCAGCCGTGGTTTTCTCTTTGTTTGACGCTATTCCGTTTCCCTGTTACTGTTCCGAGATGGACCACAACGACAACGAATTCTCCAATCTCGGCATCGCGCCGAGCATTTTGGAAATCTTACGAAAACTCAATCTCGCCCAACCGACGCCGATCCAGCGGCAAGCGATCCTTCCGGGTATCGAGAAAAAAGACGTCGTCGGCATCGCTCAAACAGGAACGGGGAAGACCCTGGCATTCGGCATTCCGCTCGTTCAGCACGCTCTCCAGGGAGCCAAAATGGCCCTCGTTGTCGTGCCGACGCGGGAGCTCGCCATCCAGGTCTGCGAATCCATAAATTCGATCGGCATGAAACTCGGCATAAAAACCGCGACCGTGATCGGCGGGGAAGACATGTACCGCCAAGTCAGATCGCTCCATGCCCATCCCCAGATCGTCATCGGAACGCCGGGGCGCATCATTGATCATTTGGAACGGAAGAATGTCTCGTTCGCGGACCTTTCGGCCATCGTTCTCGACGAAGCCGACCGTATGCTCGATATGGGATTCGCCCCGCAGATCCAAAAGATCTTCGCCGCCGTCCCAGGTGAACGGCAAACCATGCTCTTTTCGGCAACTATGCCGGAACGGATCGTCGAGATCACCAAGCGATATATGCGCCTTCCGGTACGCGTCGAGATAGCTCCCTCCGGAACGACGGCGGAAAAGATATCGCAGGAACTTTTCTTCGTCGAAAAGAACGACAAAACCCGTCTTTTGGAGAAGGTCCTCGCCGATTACCACGGCTCCGTCCTTGTCTTCTCGAGAACGAAGTTCGGCGCGAAAAAGATCGCGCGGAGCGTCCGGAATCTCGGCATCCCCGCGACCGAACTCCATTCGAACCGCACCTTGAATCAGCGGAAAAATTCGCTCGAAGGATTCAAGAATGGCACCTACCGCGTTCTTATTGCAACCGACATCGCGGCGCGGGGGATCGACGTGAAGGGGATCGAGCTTGTGGTGAACTACGATCTGCCGCAAAGCCCCGAGGATTACGTCCACCGGATCGGCCGCACCGGCCGCATGGGAGGCGCTGGACACGCGATCTCTTTCGCAACCCCCGACCAAAGGCGGGACGTGCGAGAGATCGAAAAACTCGTCCGAGCCGCCATCCCGCTCTCGAAACTGCCGGAACTCCCGCCGGCCCGGATCGTACCGCATGCCGAACACGCTCCGCACGCCTTTCATTCTCAACGCAGCCGGCATCCGCTCCATTCCCGCCGCAGCGAACGTCCTCGACGGAACGATCACCGCAAGCCCTGGGGGAATTGAAACGAGAGAGAAACTATGGTATGGTAGCAAAACGTTCTTACCATCCGGGATCGGCGAAGTATCCAGCGATACATCGATCCCGACCATAATTCACTAAACTCTAACCAAACAAAATCAAGGAGGCATCATGAAGATGCAAGGAACGGTTACCGCGTCTTCTCAGCCTGAGGTCTTACGATACAGACTGCAGGAAGACAACATCACTCACGGACAGACGGTCCGCGGTGATATTACCAACGTTCGCGTTGGAGAATCAGGCACATCGAGCGATGTCGGAGCGGGCAAAGTGAACGCCCGACAAGCTCCCGTATTCTTCTGCAACATCGGCGATGTGAAGGTTCGGAAAGAGATCAATGCCGGCGATGGCGGAGAACTCCCGGAGAGAGTTCTCGTAAAAGACCTCGTCGTAGAAGCCCCGGGTTTCTACGACATCGAGAATGCTGTTATCACTTCCAACGGCGCCATCACGGTCACCGCTGACGAAGAGACGAAGGTCGTTTTCGTCGGAGCATAGGTCCTTTCTTTCAATACAGTGCCGGAGAGATCGTTTTCTCTCCGGCAATTTTCATTTCTATTGACTCCGTACCCTCGGTGTGAGATAACGAATGCAGTTTAAAAAGCGAGTGAAAAATGAATAATCCTTGTCCTTTAGTCGAACTGATTCTGAAAGGGGATACGCTGGAGATCGGATACTGCAATTCGACACCGACCCGCGACGCCGCCATATACACGGCGAAACGCATTGCTGAGATGATCGCAACCAAACTTTTGCCGGGAGGCGAAGTTATCAAGATAAAGGGACCGATGCCGACTTTCGTGGCAGCGATACTGACCCACAAGCTGGCCCCTTTTTATGGAGCAATCGCATGCTTCGATTTCAAGACGAAAAAGTATATCGTTTCCGTCGCAAGAGAAAGAGACCCCTATTCCGTCGGCGACGCCATTGAGTGAGATTCGTACCTCCCCCCAAACAGCCGCCCAATGCAGAAATGCAAAGGGCGGCTCATTCTTTTTTGACCCCGCCCTTCTTCGTCATCATTTCACGCACCGATAAATGAATGCCGGAGGAATGTTGTTTGGAACAAAATTGATGATCTCGCTCTTTTTGAATGTCTTCTTCACTTCGCGCCAAGAGCTCAAAAAATACTGGAATTGGATATACGCGCCGCCTTTCTTCAGCATATCCTTGATGGACGCGAGTGTTTTCAAATTTTCTTCGGCGGTAAAATTCCCCATCGGAATCGCCGAAACGACATAGTCCGCCTCGCCCAATTTCATCTTTCGGAGATATTTTCCCGCATTCCGGCCGTCATCGCAAAGGACGGTCATCCTTTCATCGGCGATGCTTTTTTTGATGTAATCAGCGAATTCTTTTTTCATCTCGAAAACCAAAAGGGAACTTTCCGGCGGCATCTTTTTCAAAAGCTCCTTCGTGATCGGCCCTTTGCCGGCGCCGAGCTCGACGACAACCATGCCGCGCGACGGCTTTACCAAACGGACCATCTTCTTCACGAGTGCCGGCTGGCTCGGAAAGAAAGAGCCGACTATTTTGAAATCCTTCAGCGCTTCGATGAAAAATGATGCTTTCTTTCGCATACGAGTACTTTTCTCATAGCTTACCATATCCGCCATGAAGAAAAACAAAAATCCCGCCGGTCCATGGACCGGCGGGATTCTCTGCAGGCCGAAGCCTAGGCACGCTGGACGTTCGTCGCAGCCGGGCCCTTTTCGGTGTCGGTGACTTCGAAGGTGACGGCATCGCCGACCTTCAAATCATCGAACTGAACGCCCTGCAAATCTTTCGAATGGAAGAAAAGGTCCTTCGCTTCGCCTTCGCGACCGATAAAACCAAATCCCCGATCCGTAAGCTTTTTAATTGTTCCGTTCATCGGATAAGTTTATTTTTTTCTTTCTTCAGAGTCTCGACCGCACTCCTCATCGCATTGTCGCCTATGGTACCAAAGAAAAGGCATTTTGTCAAATAAACAGGTGGAGTATATAATTGCCCATATGAAATTCGAGTCGTTTGCGAGAATTGTGGGAAAGAAGCCGGAAGAGGAGAAAAAGCCGGAAACGCGCATTGAAGGGATCATACCGCCACGCCTCCAAAACGAGGAAGCCGAAAAGATCATACGGGAAAAGGTGGACCTTCAATCCATCGAAGATGAGCTGGATAAACTCAGGGTATCGCCCTACGAGAATCCCATTGATCCGTTCAACAAAAAAGAAGGCGTGGTAAAAGCGGCGGCACGGCTCGTCTTGGAGCTTCGCGATCGCTTGCCCCACTACGACACGATCTTGAGCGACGATGCGAGCGGAAGATTGGTGTCGCTCCTTTTGAAGAAGATCATCGACCGCAAAAAAGAAGAACGTGGCGGAGAGAAAACCGAAATGTTCTTTTTGGCGAGCGGCCGGCACGGCAGCGCGGCGATAGACAGATCGATCCGCAAATTCATAGGTAAAAAGAAAAAAGAACTGGGGAAAACGCTCCTCGTCACGGAATACATCGAAAGCGGAAAAAGCATAGAGAAGCTCACGAAGGCATTGGAGGATAAGCACATCGACTTCGACATCGGCACACTCTCCATTGAGCGGCTGCCGCAGCACTACGGCAACGTTCAGTTCCCCCAGCACGTGCACTACGGCGCACTGGGGAAACAAGGTCTCAGCTTTTATGATCAGGAAAGCTTCGGCGGCGTCACGAAGGGCGAGACGGGGCCCCACCCTGTGAAGTCCGGCTTCATCGTGCAAAAGGACGTTGAGAGAGCCCGGAAAGAGGTCGCCATCATTGCCGACGGATTGGAAAACCTTCTTTCATGACCATGAACGCCGAAATCAAAGAGTGCCAAAACTGCAAACACGAGTTCACGATCGAGCCGGACGACTTTTCATTCTACGAGCGCATGCAGGTACCCCCGCCCACATGGTGCCCCGAATGCCGAAGGCAGCGCCGGTTCGTTTGGCGGAACGAGCGTTCCCTCTACAAGCGGAAGAGCGATCTTTCGGGGAAGGACATCATTTGCCTCTACTCGCCCGACAAGCCGTTCAAAGTGTACGAGCAGAAAGAGTGGTGGGGCGACGATTGGGATGCGATGTCCTACGGCCGCGCTTACAACTTTTCGAAGCCGTTTTTCGAACAATTCCGGGAACTCCAGCGGGAAGTGCCCCGCATTTCCATTTCGAACCAGAAGTGCGTCAACTCCGATTACACGAACCAATCGTACAGCAACAAGAACTGCTATCTCTGTTTCAGCATCGCCGATTCGGAGGACTGCATCTACTCGGCGAACATCAACGAGTCAAAGCAACTCTTGGACGATCTCTACGTCTCGAAATCGGAACTCCTCTACGAATGCGTCGACGCCGACCAGTGCTACAACTCGTCCTTCCTCGTGAATTCCGACAATTGCCTAAACTCGGCGTTTCTCTTCGACTGCAAGAGCTGCCAGAACTGCACGGGGTGCGTCGGCCTCCGGAACAAACAGTACGTTTTCTGGGGCGAGCAGCTTTCAAAGGAAGAATACGAAAAGAAGATAAAAGATCTCCATCTCGACACGTACGACGGGAGGGAAATGGCCAAGGCGAAATTCGCCGACCTCATCCTCAAATTCCCGCGGAAATCCCAGCGCTTCAAGAAGTGCGTCAATTCGACGGGCGATCTCCTCACGAACTGCAAGAACGTCAAATGGGGCTTCAGCGCCTACGACCTTGAGGACTGCCGGTACATCACCCGCATCTATACCTGCAAGGACACGCATGACAGTTACGGCCTCGGGGAAGCCGAACTCATCTATGAAACGATCGGCAATCAGACCGTGTATAACGTGAAATTCGCGAATATCACGAGCGACTCCCGAAACTGCACGTACTCAGACCTTTGCTTCAATTCCGAGAACTGCTTCGGATGCATCGGTCTCAAAAAGAAACAGTACTGCATTTTGAACAAGCAATACTCGAAAGAAGAATATGAAGCGTTGATTCCGAAGATCATCCAGCAGATGAACGATATGCCGTACACGGACGGGAAGGGGAGAGTGTATAAATACGGCGAATTCTTCCCGATCGAACTTTCTCCTTTCGCGTACAACGAAACGATCGCCCAGGAAAACTTTCCGCTCACGAAGGAGGAGATCCAAGCACGGAAATACATTTGGAAAGATCCGGAGAAGCGCGATTACAAAGTGACCATGAAGTCATCCGATCTTCCGGGCTCGATCGCGGAAACCGACGATTCCATCCTGAACCAAGTTATCGAATGCGCCCACAACGAACAGTGCAGCGAGCAGTGCACGCAGGCGTTTCGGATCACCCCCGAGGAGCTTTCCTTCTACCGGCGAATGAATCTGCCCCTGCCGCGCCTCTGCCCGAATTGCCGCCACTACCAGCGGCTTGCGGAGAGAAATCCTTTGGAGCTCTGGCATCGGAAATGTCAGTGCGCAGGAACGAAATCGGAAAACGGCGTGTATGCGAACACGGCTTCTCACACGCATGGGGAAAATCACTGCCCGAACGAATTCGAAACGAGCTATCCCGAAGGAGGGAAGGAGATTGTTTACTGCGAGGATTGCTACAACGCCGAGGTGGTATAGGGAACATGACACAATTTTTTCGTATACTTAACACATGATGAAGAAAATTTCCGGCGGCACGGCACATGAATTACCCGCAGATTTGCGGGAAGCGCTCGCAGCCGATTCCAAAGCTCTCGCGAAATGGGAGAGTCTTACCCCGCTCTCGCGCAACGAGTGGATCTGTTGGACTGTCTCCGTTAAGACGCCGGAGAAGCGGGAAGAGCATGTCGGCAGGGTCGTTTCGGAACTAAAAGAGGGGATGCGCCGGCCATGCTGCTGGTACGGCTGCATTCACCGGAAGGACAAACCCTTGAGTCCATCGCAAAAATTCATACTAAGCAAAAAGGCTAAAGGATAAATATGAAACTTTTTTTGACCTCAAGCGTCCACGCGGTGGCGCACGATATCGCAAAGCGCGTAGATCTTTCCCGGGAAAAGGAACTGGTTTTCATCGACACTGCGGCGGAACCGGAAGAAGGGGACAAGGCCTGGCTCGCGAATGACCGGCAATCGCTCGTCGCCGCCGGCTTTTCGGTCACCGACTACACCATCACCGGCAAATCGAGGGATGAATTGGAACGGGATCTCGAAAAATTCGATTACCTCTACCTCTCCGGCGGGAACACCTCTTACCTCCTTGAACAATCCCGCACATCGGGCTTCTTCTCCCTCGTTCGAGGACTCGTGAGAGAGAAAGGGAAGACATACATCGGAACGAGCGCGGGATCGATCATTGCCGGCCCGAAACTCCCGGACTACTTTTTGGAAGAGGGGGCAAGGCCCGAAGACACGAACAGCTACGGATTCGTGAATTTCACGATCGCGCCGCACTGGGGGTCGGAGAGCTTCAGGGACAAGTACCTGGGAGGGCGGCTGGAAATCGCGTACCGGGAAGACCAGGTGCCGCTCCTCCTTCTTACGGACAGCCAGTACGTCATGATCGACGGCGACCGGATGGAGATCATCCAAGTTTGAATCCGCCCGCTTTTTTACTATAATTATCTACATCGTTTAATACCATGAAAAGCCACTTGGCAAAGCGCTCTTTCGGGCTTTTCGCCTCTCTTGCAGCCGCTTCCGCGGTGCTTTTAGTCGTTCCCGCCGCCCGAGCCGTACAGAGCACAACCCCGGCAACTTCGACCCTCGACTCGCTCCAAAACCAGATCAATTTGAGCGATCAGCAGATCAACGCCTTGAACCAGCAGATCGCGACATACCAGGCCCAATTGAAACAGATCGGCGCGGACAAAAGGACGCTCCAGCAAGCGATCAACGCCCTTAATTTGAGGCGCAGCGAAGTGGAGGCGCAAGTGAATGCCACGCAGTATCAGATCAAGGTCACCGAACTCCAAATCCAGCAATCGGGAGTGCAAATCGCGAGCGCGGAAGAGGAGATCGCAACCGACCAAGCGGCGCTCGAAGAAAGTATCCGCCTTCTCCAAACGGCGGGCGATCAATCGCTTTTGATACGGATCCTCTCGTCGGGTACGATCACCGAGGCGTGGAACAACACGAACGCGGTATTGCAACTCCAAAATAACGTCCAAAACAACATCCAAGCGCTCCAACAGCAGGAGCAGGACCTTGCGAACCTCAGGACCACCTCGCAGCAAAAACAGGTCACGCTTGCATCGCAGCAGCAATCACTTGCATCGCAGCAGCAATCGCTTACGGTGACCGTGCAATCGAAAGCGCAGCTCCTCCAAGAAACCAACGCTCAACAATCGAACTACGAACAATTGCTCGCCGCGGCAGAAGCGGAGATCCACGGCTTCAGCACCTTTTCGGAAAACGCCGGCGGCTCGAAGCTCATTCCGAACCAAACCGCTTGCGATTCCTGGGGCTGCTATTACAACCAGCGCGACGCCTTGTGGGGGAACGATCCCTTGAACGGCACGAGATACGACCTTGCGAGCGACGGCTGTTTAATAACCGCGCTTGCGATGGTCATGACGCATTACGGTTACCGCAACGTGACGCCGGTGACGATCAACGTGAATCCGGACAATTTCGCTTCATACTACCCGGCATCACTCTTGACCACCATCCACGTGAACGGCATGACCGTGAGCCGGGTGCGAATACTCCAATCATCGATCGACGGAGTGCTTGCGACCGGCAACCCCGTGATCGTGGGGCTCAGAGCGTACGGCGGCACGCACTTTGTCGTCCTCGTAAGCGGCAAGAGAGGAAATTACCTCATGAGAGACCCATACGTCCCGTACGGCGACGACATCAGCTTCAGCTCCAAATACTCCATGCGCGACATTTTCTCCGTCGCGAAAGTCGTCATCAGCAGCTAGATCCGATTTTTAGATCAGTTCGTCGGTGTGATTCGCGATCGTACCGGCACCCATCATCACGATAACAAACCGGGAGGAGGGGAGAGGGGTGATGATTTCTCCCAACACCTTGGGGAGTTTTTTGTACGTGCCGCAAAACGCGACGTTCAAATTCTTGTTCAGCCGTTCGATCTTCTTCGCCAGATTTTCCGACGTGTACGCCTTATTGACCTTGTCCCTGCCGGCGACTTTATAGGTCGGCATAAGAACAAGATAATCGGCCTTATCGAACGCCGCCGTGAATTCCTTGAAGAGATTTTGGAGGCGTTTCGCTTGGTGCGGCTCGAAAACGCAAATGATCTTGTGTTTCGGGAATTTTTCCCGGAATGCCGCAAGCGTCGCATTGATCTCCGTCGGATGATGGGCGTAATCGTCGTACACCGGGATCTTCGCTTTGGTCCGCCACTTCGTCGAACCGATCTTCATTCTTTTCACGTTCAAGTTACCGCGGTATTCAAATCGGCGCCATGCTCCTTTATAACCATGGAGGGCCGTAAGGATCATTCTCTCCTCGATGCCCAGCGATTTTGCCAGCATAAGGACGGCAAGGGCGTTCGTGAGATTGTGCTCGCCGGGGATCGAAAGGGTTCTCTTCAGTTTCGTTTTTAAATCCGGCCGGTCGGCGAGGGAATACCAAATGACGTTTGCGGCTTTTTGTTTGGCGAGCCGTTCGATTTCTTTTCGTATCTTCCAAAGATTCTCATTGTCCTTGTTCGCCACAAGCGTCCCGCCGAGTTTCATGCCGTCGATGAATTTCAAAAATGTCCTCTCCACATTTTCGAAACTCTTATAGAAATCCAAATGCTCTTTGTCGATGTTCGTCAAAATGATGAAGGTGGGGGAGTAGTTCAAGAACGCCGCCTTCCATTCATCGGCCTCGAGGACCAAGTAATCCTTACTGCCGAGACGAAAATTTGTATCATTGAACTCTTTGAGCCTCGTGCCGACG